>NZ_BBLT01000006.1:300000-489627 GCF_000775915.1 Sporocytophaga myxococcoides | reverse complement strand
ATCACAGAATATTATTGGACCATTGGCTGTTATTTCAGGTTTTGGAGGGATAGGATTAACGACCACTTTAATACTGTCTGATACTTCAGAAGAACAAACTTCGTCAGAAACAAAGCTCACGGAGTACATGCCTGAAGTAGTGACAGTTAAAGGATTATCAGTTGAACCTGTAGACCAGGTAAAGGTTCCCCCAGTAAAGTCCTTGCTGCTTGCAGTAAGATCAACAGAGCCCCCATCACAGAATACTATTGGACCATTGGCTATTATCTCAGGTTTTGGAGGAATTGGGTTTACGACAACTGTAATACTGTCTGATGTTCCTGAAGGACAATCATTGGCAGATACATAACTGACAGCATACCTTCCTGAAGTAGTTACTCTAAGTGGATTATCAGTTGAACCAGTGGACCAGATAAAGGTTCCCCCTGTAAAACCGGAACTGTTAGCCGTAAGATCTACAGACCCTCCATCACAGAAGATTTGTGGACCGTTTGCTGTTATCTCTGGTTTTGGAGGAATAGGATTAACGACCACTTTAATACTGTCTGATACTTCAGAAGCACAAACTTCGTCTGAGACAAAACTAACTGCATACTTTCCTGAGGTTGTTACAGTCAAAGGATTATCAGTTGATCCTGTCGACCAGGTAAAGGTTCCCCCAGTAAAGTCCTTGCTGCTCGCAGTAAGATCAACAGAGCCACCATCACAGAATATTATTGGACCATTGGCTGTTATCTCAGGTTTTGGAGGAATAGGATTAACGACCACTTTAATACTGTCTGATACTTCAGAAGAACAAACCTCGTCAGAAACAAAGCTCACGGAGTACATTCCTGAAGTAGTGACGGTCAAAGGATTATCAGTTGATCCGGTCGACCAGGTAAAGGTTCCTCCTGTAAAGTCCTTGCTGCTTGCAATAAGATCTACTGAACCACCATCACAGAATACTAATGGACCGCTGGCTGTTATCTCTGGTTTTGGAGGAATTGGGTTTACGACAACTGTAATACTGTCTGAAGTTCCTGAAGGACAAACATCTTTAGATATATAACTAACAGCATACTTTCCTGAAGTAGTTACGGTTAATGGATTATCAGTTGAACCTGTAGACCAGGTAAAGGTTCCTCCTGTAAAATTTTGACTACTTGCAGTAAGATCTACTGAACCACCATCACAGAAGGTTAAAGGACCACTTGCTGTTATCTTTGGTTTAGGAGGATTTGGGTGAACGACAACTGTTATACTGTCTGATGTACCTGAAGGACAAACATCGTCAGAAACATAACTAACAGCATACTTTCCTGAAGTAGTTACGGTTAATGGATTATCAGTTGAACCGGTCGACCAGGTAAAGGTTCCCCCTGCAAATTCCTTGCTGCTTGCAGTAAGATCAACAGAGCCCCCATCACAGAATACTAATGGACCATTTGCTGTTATCTCAGGTTTTGGAGGGTTTGGGTGAACGATAACTGTAATACTGTCTGATGTTCCCGAAGGACAAACATTGCCAGATACGTAACTGACTGCATACTTCCCTGAAGCAGTTACCCTTAGCGGATTATCAGTTGAACCTGTAGACCAGGTAAAAGTTCCTCCTGTAAAGCCCTGACTGCTGGCAGTAAGATCAACTGAACCTCCATCACAGAAGGTTAAAGGACCACTTGCAGCTATCTTCGGTTTAGGAGGATTCGGATGAACGACAACAATTACCTCAGCAGAGCTAACCGAGGAACAAACATCATTAGAAACATAGCTGACTGTATATTTCCCGGAGGTCGTAACACGTAAAGGATTATCTGTTGATCCATTGGACCAGGTAAAGGTACCATTGGTAAAACCTAAGCTGCTGGCAGTAAGATCTACGAAACCACCATCACAGAAAGTCGTTGGTCCACTGGCATCTATTTGTGGCCTGTTAGGATTTGGATTTACAATAACTGTAATACTGTCGGATACAACAGAGGAACAAAGCTGAGAACTTTTATATGTAACCGCATATTTTCCTGATGTTGTTACACGTAAAGGGTTAACAGTTGAGCCTGTTGACCATGTAAATGTACCTCCGGTAAAGCCTAAACTACTTGCAGTAAGATCTACAAAACCGCCATCACAAAAAGTCAATGGACCACTTGCTGAGATTTGAGGCTTAGGTGGATTCGGATGAACTACTACTGTTACCTCTGCTGATACTGGTGATGAACAAGCTTTATCAGAAACATAAGTGACTGAATATTTTCCTGAGGTTGTTACGCGCAAAGGATTAGCGGTTGAGCCAGTGGACCATGTAAAGGTACCTCCTGTAAAGCCTTGGCTGCTGGCAGTAAGATTTACTGAGCCTCCGTCACAGAAAGTTAATGGGCCGCTGGCCGCTATCTCTGGTTTTGGAGGGTTTGGATGAACTATTACAGTGACACTATCTGAGACTACAGAAGGGCAGAGGTTGGAACTTCTATAAGTAACCGCATATTTCCCTGATGTCGTTACACGCAAAGGATTAGCCGTTGAACCTGTCGACCAAGTAAAAGTACCTCCGGTAAAGCCTAAACTGCTGGCAGTAAGATCTACCGAACCGCCATCACAGAAAGTCAATGGACCACTGGCTGATATTGTTGGTTTTGGAGGATTTGGGTGAACTACAACAGTTAACTCTGCAGATACAGGTGATGAACAAAGATTGTCAGAAACATAAGTGACAGTATATTTTCCTGATTTCGTTATACGCAAAGGGTTAGCAGTCGACCCTGTGGACCAGGTAAAGGTACCACCTGTAAAACCAGTACTTCTGGCAGTAAGATCTACAGATCCGCCATCACAGAAAGTCAAAGGACCGCTGGCCGTTATTGTTGGTCTTGGAGGATTAGGGTAAACTGTAACAGTAACAGTGTCTGATACTATAGAAGGACAAAGGTTTGAACTTCTGTATGTAACTGTATATTTACCGGATGTTGTTACATGCAATGGATTAGCTGTTGAACCTGTGGACCAGGTAAAGGTACCACCGGTAAATCCTAAGCTGCTGGCCGTAAGATCTACCGAACCACCATCACAGAAAGTCAATGGGCCACTGGCTATTATTTGAGGTTTTGGAGGATTTGGGTAAACAATAACTGTAATACTGTCTGATGAAACGGAAGAACAAACATTGTCAGAAACATAACTGACAGCATATTTTCCGGATGTAGTTACCTTCAGCGGATTATCAGTCGAACCTGTTGACCATGTAAAGGTACCACCAGTAAAACCTGCACTGCTCGCAGTAAGATTTACAGAACCACCGTCACAGAAAGTTAATGGTCCGCTGACTGCTATTTGTGGTTTCGGAGGAACTGGATTTACTACAACAGTTACCTCTGCGGACACGGGAGATGAACAAGCATCGGTAGAAACATAAGTGACGGTATATTTTCCCGAGGTAGTTACGCGCAAAGGATTAGCCGTTGACCCTGTGGACCATGTAAAGGTACCGCCTGTAAAACCTGAACTGCTGGCAGTAAGATTCACAGAACCACCATCACAGAAGATCAGCGGGCCGCTAGCTGTTATCTGTGGTTTCGGAGGATTCGGATGAACAGTAAATTTAAAACCTGCCATATTCTGATTGGAACATTTAACCGAATCAATGGTATTTGCTACAACCACAAAGTATGTTGCGCTTTCTTTAACTGTTAAAGTAGAAATGTTAATTTTGGTTATAACAAGATTGGCAGGAGCTATACTATCTTTATACCAGCTGTATTTGTAGGTGTCTCCAGTTTTCAAACCAGTTGCATTTGCAGTTAGTACAGAAGAGTCTCCTGCACATATGTTCGACAAAGGCCCTGTTATCGTTACTGCTTTTGGGGCCTCACACAATGGTGTACATAAAGCTTTTTCCGTTGTACAATTACAGTCTGGTGTTGCTTGTCCTATTTGAGTCGTAGCCGGACCGCAATATTTGATTTTAGATGAATTAGATAAGGGCGCATTAAACGAACCATAAGAATTTATTTTAAATAAAGCGCATTCTCCACTATTAATACTATCCCCTCTGAATAAATTTGCTGTATTGTTTGTTTCCAGGTGATTGGCTTGCATGACAGAACCCTGATTCAGATAAATAGGACCTGCATTGGAGTTCACAGCAATGGTTCCGGCGGTTACAGTACCTGCATTATATATCCTACCACTGTTGATCGTTAGTTTACCTCCAATCGTAATATGCGATTCACCGCAATAATTGGTCATAGCATTACCAGCATTTTGAACTGTAAAATCCCCGGCGGCATATACATCACCTGTGTTAAATATAAAACCCTCATTTTGAAGAAAAACTTTACCGCTGGAAGTAAAATTAGCTCCCTTGCCAACAATGATCCTTCCGCCTTTATTGGAAGTAACGTCTGCTGTATTAATATTTGAATTATCTTCTGCTGTAATAAATATCTTGTTTCCCGGATTTACATTCTGAGAGATTGTAAGAGAAGCCCCGGTTTTTGTAGTAAAAGAAGACATACCGTTAATCGTAGCTGAAGATAATAGAGCGCCTGTATTATGAGCAATAAAGGAAAATGTATCGGGCTCAGTTACTAAATTGCTTATGCGTGTATTATCCCCGAAACTTTCAATGGTATTGTTCAATGCTCCTGTACTTATCTGAACGTTTGTTAATTGTACATTCGGGGCGCAAATTTTTAATTTAACATTCCTAAAAGTTGAACTGAATGAAAAGTTACTTCCCCCCGAAATACAAATTGTCTGATTATTTGCCGTTGCAACAATGGATGCATTCGTGGCGTAAGAAGTAGTGCAGTTATCGCATTGAGCATAACCTTTAAATTGAAAGTAAATGCTCAACAGGAATACTAAAGCGGTAATTCTTTTATTCATATCGTAAATAAAAAGCGGTATAAATCAATGTTACAACTACAAAAATAACTTATCTATTAATACTGTCTAAGAATTATTTTTATATAAAATAGGATATAAACAATTTAAGATTTAATTAATTTATGAAATATAACTTTAGGAATATCAAGATGTAAAAAAACACGCATAAGAATATAATGTTTAAATGAGCATAAAAAAATATAGACTCGTAAGAGAGACATCTATTAATCTTGCTCCGTATTGAATTATTGAGTATATAATCTATCGTTTCCACTATTTCAATATTTGTTAAATCAACACTGAATAAACGTCCCTTCCATATCTGATAGCTCCATTGTTAAATTTGGTAGGAGAGCTTTTATTAAAGAACCAAACGGTGGGTAGATGATGTATAAAAATTGGGGATCTGGTCTTTGGGATTACATTTTTTATTCAAAGATTTTTAATATAAATAAGTAATTTTAAATTCTACCAGAGGACCTAGAATATTATTATAATATATACAAGTAAAATGCAAAAGGTAAACATAAATTTCGCTGATTTATTCTGACACATATTTTGGAGGCGATGAAAAAACTAAAACTGAAGTATGCAATGATTCAAAATCCACAGTTGTGCGGGCTCAATGATTTATTCACGGAAAAGCAAGTTGGTCAATAGGAAGAAATTTTGGTAAATAGCAGGAGTTATGGGAAGTATTTTTTTACATTTTAAAGATTATAAATGGTAGTTTAGCTAATTTTTGAGAGATGAATTAGTATAATTATTAATTATAAAGAAAGGTCGTAAGGGAAAAATGTGGTTTTGAGGGTAACAGTCATGATACGCGATTCAATCTCTGTTCCCGGAAATCCTCGAATAGTTTTTGAGAACTATTAGTGGATTTCCGGGGACAATGAAATGCTTCTCAGGATCACTTGACTGACTTGAAGACCTAAAGTGATTTAGAGAGCGCTACTTTATTTTTAGCAGATAAAAAGCGATTCCTAAGCCAGGCTCTTAATTGTATATCATATAACTTCATAAGGCCATAGGCAAGCGCCAAAGAAACAATAGCAGTCAGCAGTCCTGCAGGCCAGGCTTTATTGAAGCTGTATCCATTGTTCACAACCCATGAATAAAATAAATATATTACAGGATAGTGTGTAATATAGATGGGATAGGAGATGTCTCCCAGAAATTGGGATACCTGTTTGGCTTTTCCCTCCACTTTTCCTCCGGCTCCAAGCCATACAATAAAAGGGAATACAACGACAAGACAAAAACATTCATATAAGCCATTCTGCCATGGCTGTTCATTTCCGCCAATACGTGGTATAGAAAGAATCAGAATCAATAAGAGACCTGTATACAAAAAGGCATTTTTAATATATTTTAGCTTGATTGTTCTTGCCAGTAATAATCCTGCCAGAAAAGGAAAGGCCACGCGAATAAAACCGATCTTCAATTGCTGAGGATCGTCTAAGGCCCATCCACCTATAATATCTCCTGCAGGATTGGTAAGAGCATAGTGAATAGTAAAACCAGCTGCAATAGTTGCAAAGATGCCTAAAACAAAAGCAGGTAAATGCCTTAATAATAAGGCGTAGGAGATGTTGGCGATCTCTTCAAAAAAGAGTGTCCAGGTTGCACCATTGAGGGGAAACATTTCATTCCATCCTCTGATATCCAATCCTTTACCAACTGGAATAAGAAAAAAACCAAGAATCATTACAATAACAACTTTGCTCAAAGGAACTTCGGAAATGCCACCCCAGCCTAATACAGGTGAATGCTGAAAATAAAACAGCAATGCTCCGATAATTGATCCAACTATAAGCATAGGCTGCAGACGTATAATCCGTCGTTTGAAAAAGTGTCCCAGTGACATATTGCTCCACCGGTCATCATAGGCATAGCCTATAACATAACCCGAAAGAATAAAGAAAAAATCTACAGCCAGATAACCATGATTAATCCATTGTTTGGTATGATCTCCTCCGGAGTGAATTTCAACTGTGAAACAGGACAACCATTATAGCAGCTATGCCTCTTAAGCCATCAAGGTATTTCATAGTGAGGTTTTGATTTTGATAAATCTAATAAGGTATTCATTATTAATTTATTAAATAAATTCTGTATGTCGCTTTAAGGTTAGTACAAGTTAGAAGAAAGCTATTTATTGTATTTGTCTGATATTTGTTATTAGTTGTCCGATATTTGCAATTTCTTCGTTTCTTAAGAAGAATGGTAAAAAGTATTAAATATTGTCATATACCGGTTAAAGAAAATACTTCATTTCTTTTTGATCATGTGGTATTGCCTGGGATAAGCAAGTTAATCTGCATCAGCAGGATTTCTGGGAGCTTACATACATCATAGGAGGCAGGGGAACGAGGGTCATTGGAGATGCTATGGGGCCTTTTTCAGAAGGAGAGGTGATTTTGATTCCTCCACATATTCCTCATTGCTGGTCATTTGATGAAGACATATGCGATAAGGAAGGAAAGATTGAAAATATATGTATTTTCTTTTCCGATGTTTTCCTTAAAAATAACGGAATTGTTTTTCCGGAACTGGAGGCGGTAATCAAAAGGATTATGGAACATTCCCAAGCCATTTCTTTTGGTGGTAGTGGCCTGTCAGCCATGCAACGCATCGTAAAATCTATGATCAGGCAGAATAAAGTGGAAAGGCTTTCCTCCATGATCAGACTACTGCCATTAATAGCTCAGCCTGAAATAGCAAATACAGTGGGAGGGCCTGTTGTGGAAGATACGAATGACAAAAGGATGCAGCTTTTGCAATTATACGTGATGAATAATTTTCAGAATACGATTACGCTTGATATGGTATCTAAATTCATCGGTATGGAAAAAGCTTCCTTTTGTGTGTTTTTTAAGAAAATGACGAAGACTTCCTTTTTTTCATATTTAACTGAATACCGGATAGAGGCTTCATGTAAGCTTCTATTGAATACCTCTTTGTCTGTAGCGGAGGTATGTAATGCCTCAGGATTTTCAGATGTTCCTTATTATAACCGGGTGTTTAAAAGGTTAAAGGGGATGACGCCGACACAGTACAGGACTATGAGTACTAAAAATGTATAAAGTAGTTTTATATCAATATTTTCATTTTTAATCAATTTTTAGAATTACAGTTCATGTTGAGATTGCGAAAATCTGAGCTATCAAAGAGAATAAAATTGAGGTAAATGGGTGAATGGGAGTTTAAATGGAAAATTATTTTGTAACATCCTTATCATAGATTATCCTGTAAACACTTTAATAATAAACATGTTTTATTCTGAAAGTATATGAGCAATGATCACGGACACGGTGAGAATTTTTTCTCTTAATATCGGAAAGCAATATGCCGAAGATGTTGCAAGGCATCTTGGAATGTATGTTGCATCACACGAAGAGAGGGACTTTGAAGACGGTGAACATAAAATAAGGTCACTTGAAAATGTACGAGGAAAAGAAGTATACATTATCCAGGCTTTGTTTTCTGATGATACCATGAGTGTAAATGACAAATTGTGCAGACTGCTTTTTTTGACCGGTTCTTTAAAAGATGCTTGTGCTTCCAAAATAACTTTAATAATCCCGTACCTTTGTTATGCAAGGAAGGACAGAAAGACCAAAGACAGGGATCCTGTTACGACCAAATACCTTGCACAAATTATTGAAGCCGTTGGGACGGATCATGTGATAACATTGGATGTTCATAATCTTCAGGCATATCAGAATTCCTTCCATTGCTTTACAGATCATCTTGAAGCAAAAATGTTATTTACAGACTATTTTGCTGAACTGGCAGCCAACGATGATATCGTTATTTTGTCCCCTGATGCGGGAGGAATGAAGAGGGCAGACGCATTTAGCATAAGCCTGGGTAAAAAAATACAAAAAGAACTTCCTGTTATCTTTATGGAAAAGAAAAGAAGCAAAGGGATAGTAACTGGAAGCAGCCTTGTCGGAGATGTCAGGAACAAAACTGTAATTATCATAGATGATCTGATCAGCAGTGGAACTACGCTTTCGAGAGCTGCTCAAGCATGTAAAGCATTCGGTGCTTTAAAAGTATACGCAGCAGCCACTCATGGTGTCTTCAGCGAAGCAGCAAATGTGAATTTACAGTCTGATGCACTTGACAAAATTATAATCACGAATTCCATTCCTGATTTCAAAATAAATAATGATCTAATCCAAAAAAAGATAGTGATTCTTGACACGGTACCATTGATTGCGGAATGCATACGAAGACTGCTTACCAATGAATCAATAACAGAATTGTTCCATTAACTTACTATCCGGAAATATACATCTGGGCCATCATTAGATAGTTCAAACCTTTAAGTTTCCATTTAAGAGGATCATTTCTGTGATCATCCAAAAGATGGCGGAAAGAAGATAAGGCCCTGAGTGTTGCACGAATGCTTTTATAAAAGGACTCTATCCCTTTATAGTAATGATCATTTGATTCACTCTCATAAACCTCTAATAATTTTTTCCCTATCCATTCATTTCCTAATATTTCACATTCAAGAGAAAAATAAGAAAGCTCTTCAACAGGGTCCTGTATTCTGAAATCAGGGTTAAATTCAAGGGCATCAATTATTACAGGCTCATTCAGAAAACAAATATGCTCTGGCCTAAGATCTCCGTGAGCCTCAATTATTCTGGCAGACCTTGAGCTTAAATGTTGTTCATTCCTTGCAATGAAATTCAACTGAAGCGTTTTTATGTTGTCCAGTATTTCATTTGTTATCTCAAATGCCGGATGCCTGAGGCTTTCAAGATTGTCAGACAGGAAAGTCCTCAATCTGCGTAGATACTCTTGCTCATGCATCTCTTTCTTCCTGGCTTGTTTGTAAAATACAGAGAGCTTTCTTCCCAGGGAGATTATTTCTTGAATGCTTATTTCTCCTTCACGAATTTTATAATCCAACATTTCCTGTTCGGGCAAACGAATCATTTTAACAAACCATTCTATGACGGTTCCCTGACCTTCGAGCTTCATTCCTACATCAGTCAGGGACAATGGGACTGTGCCAATATATACATCAGGTGCAAGGGTTTTATTGGAAGCAATTTCTTTCTGGCAATTGTGCTTCCGTCTATCCAGAGTGGATAAGTTGAGAAAGGGATACAACACCGGCTTTTTCATTTTATATACAAAGTTGTCTGTGATGAAGACATAGGACATATGCGTCTCTTTCAGCTCAACATTATTGGAATATTCAGGGAAGTGATTGCTATCTGATAAAAACTTTACAATTTCACTTGTGCTTACGTTATGGTCTTTATTGATCATTTACCCATAATCTTTTCAGATAAATAAAATTTCTCTTACTTGTTATAAAAAAATATAACCAAAATGCAGTTATGAATTTTCATGATAGAGGTAATATAAACATTGATATGGCTTATCTGGTAGAAGGTGATTTATGAAGGAAGGAAACAACTTCTTCATCAGTGCTCTGATGAAAATCATAGTAAACCTGACCTACTGCATAATAATAGGAAGGAACCTCGAGCACAATTACTTCATCTGCCAGTTCATCGATCAGGTCAGCGTAATTGTTACCGGAAACAGGGGCAGCTACAATAAGTTCCGCTACTTGCTGCTTACGACACAATTGCAGAATTGGAGCAATTGTAGAACCTGTGGCTATTCCGTCATCCACAATTATTACTGTGCGGTTTTTCATATCGGGAAGTGGTTTACCGTCTCTGTATTCTAAAATTCTTCTTTTTATTTCTTGAATACGATCTTCGATTAAGGCTTTAATGGTTGGTTCAGGCAAACGTCTTCCCAGAGCAGATAGATATACAGACTCATCTTCCGTCACTGCACCGCAGGCCAGTTCTGGCTGACCAGGATATGGTAGTTTTTTCGCAATTACAATAGAAAGCTCCCCATTGATAATCCTTGCAACGTGATAGGCAACTTCCACACCACCTCTGGGTATTCCCAATACCAAAGCATTTTTATTTTTAAATTTAGCTGACAACTCATTTCCCAACTGAATGCCTGCATCTTCTCTGTTAGTAAAAATTCGACCAGTTTCATTCCCGTACATATATTCTTATTTAGGGTATCAATAATGAGTCAATTGTGCTTTTATTTTACATTTTCCTTAAACCAGTTTCCTGCCAGTTCAGCTACTTCTTCCAGTTTACCTGATTCTTCAAACAGATGTGTAGCCCCTTGAACAATGACCATATTTTTTTCCTTTGCTCCCAATAGAGCAAAAGCTTCTTCGTTCAATTCCTTAACAGTCGGATCATTTTCTCCGACAATAAACAAAGTGGCTACATTTACTTCTTCCAGATAAGGTAAAGCAAGATCCGGACGTCCTCCTCTTGAGACAACAGCTTTTATTTTGCTACCCATTGTTGCTGCTGCTGCCAGGGCAGAAGCAGCACCAGTACTTGAACCAAACAAGCCTACTGGGAGATCTTTTGTTCTTTCATTTTCTTTAAGCCAGTTACAAATATTAACGAGTCTTTGAGTAAGCATAGAAATGTTGAACCTTGTGCTGTAATTAAGACTTTCTTCGTAAGTAAGAAGATCAAACAGGAATGTTGCAAAGCCCTTTTTCTGAAGGACTTTAGCGACAAAATTATTCCTGGGACTGAGCCTGCTGCTGCCACTTCCATGAGAAAACATTATAATGCCCGTTGATTTCACTGGAATTGTAAGAATTCCTTTTAACTCAATTGAGTCTACTTGGATAACTAATTCTCTATCAAATGCAGATTGGATCATGTTTTCAGTTGGTCTATATATTGCAAACTGTTAAGGTTTCCGGATGTTTTAGAAAAAGAATAAAGCTTAGGGTGGAAAGTGGAAAGCGGAAGCAATAGTTTAAATCCATTTCGTTTCTGGTAGAAATTAAAATGTGGTGATCATTACCTTTCTATTTACTTTTCTAAGGGAAGTATTAGGGTGGAAAAAACTGTTCGTCAGCAAAAGGAATTTTGAATCGCCATCCTTTTGTCCGATTAATCCCTATTTAAATTTCCCTGACCGGGGCTCAGTGTAGAAATGATTTTTTAATCTCGATGAAGCCTGTTACTTTAAATCCTTTAATTTTGCAGACCTAATAAATTGAAATGAATGATGCTGTTTGACCCTAACAACCATGTAATAAAACTTTGTGCTCAGGGAATGAACTTAGAGGGAGAAGGGAAAAGGGAAGAAGCTCTAAAACTCTTTCAAATGGCATGGGATGATGCTATAAATAATTTAGAGAAATTTACTTCTGCACATTATATTGCCAGACATCAAAGGAATATTTCTGAAAAATTAAAGTGGGATGAAATCGCTTTAGTTCTGGCCTTAAAAGTTAATGACGAAAATGTAAAAGGGTTGTACCCTTCTTTGTATCTGAATATTGGAAAATGCCATGAAGATCTGAATGATATTGACAATGCAAAAAAGAATTATGAATTAGCACATTCTTTTATCCATTTTCTGCCCGATGACGGATATGGTAAAATGATAAAAGATGGAATTATGAATGGAATAGCAAGAGTAAAAATCATCTAATGCAGAATACGATTAAATTGTAGCTGCTCCTTGCCAGGCATAGATGTTAAAATTATATTATTCCTATCAAGAGCCATGATGCAGTTTATCTGCAGTATCCTTTTTTTATTTTGTTCGTTCGGAGATATTTTTTTAATTTTGTAGCCATGAGAATGACCGTAATGCTATAATATTCCTTCCTGGCTTAGTTCTTAAAGCAATGCGCTTTCTTTATGCAAAGCGTACTTTTCTATTATACCCCATTTTATTGATAATTATATAACCATGCTCGCTGGTCAGCAGAATCTATTGCTGTCTGCAAATGGTTTTTAACAATTACATTATGTCAGATATACTAAGTAAAAAGGATATAGAGCATTTTATTCATAACGGTTTTGTTCGTCTTGATCATTCATTTACCAGGGAAATTGCAGATGCAGCTTTAGAGATTCTATGGAAAGACCTTCCTTGTGACAGAGCAAATCCTTCTACCTGGATAGAGCCTGTAATTCGTTTGGGAATGTATACCAATGAACCTTTTGTTAATTCCGTAAACACTCCAAAGTTATATAATGCTTTTGATCAGTTAATTGGAAAAGATAAATGGATTCCTTGCCGCAGTGTAGGCACGTTTCCTGTCAGATTTCCATCTGTTCGACAGCCTAACGATACCGGTAAGCACGTAGATGCAAGTTTTCCAGGTAATGATCCTAATAATTATTTTGAGTGGCGTGTCAATGTCAAATCAAAAGGACGGGCATTGTTAATGTTGGTTTTGTATTCAGATGTCAGCGAACATGATGCCCCGACTGTCATATATGAAGGTTCACATATTGATGTTGCAAAGCTATTGTCTAAAGAGGGAGATGCAGGTCTTTCATTTATGGAGCTTGCAAATAAGTTACACGACTTGCCTGAAAGAAAAAGAAGTGTATGCAACCGGTAAAGCTGGTACCGTTTATCTATGTCACCCGTTTTTGGTTCACTCGGCTCAGGTGCATCGGGGAAGTACTCCTAAATTTATGGCACAACCACCTTTGCTGTTAAAGGGTGAATTGTCTATTTCAGGTTCTGATACGGGATATGCTCCTGTTAAGCAGGCTATTCGTTTAGGGATAGATTAGTTATATAGAATCTCACTTTAAAAGAGGTTGTTTTTAGCAACCTCTTTTTTTAGGTTAAAATTTCTGAATCAGAATTAATGGGTTAGATTACTATTCCTATTCGAAGATAATCCTGTCTATCTCATAATCCCATGGATCCCAGTTCAGACAAATGGAAGATGTGTTTCTTTGTATCCACCGAGAAGTTTTCCATTTCACCAATAAATCAGAAGATCTTCGCGACTATTAATGTAATTAATAGATAGGAGTGCATTGCCTTGATGCGAGCCCTTCAGGGGTGTATGTTTCTTTTCTGTTCTGTTCTTATCTATAAACGTGTTAGTCGCTAATAAACAAACCTTTTAATGATTCCCTTTTTCTTTAATATTGTCAATATAGAATCTTGGTTTTTATCACTACTCAATGCTACAAATGCCGGGTCTTCCATATCAATCAACTTGATATTAGATTCACATTTGTGAATTGCAAATTGCATTTTATAAGGCTTTATGATACTGTCGGAAAGAATGTATTCTATAGCTGATGTATCACTTTCTTGCTCCCAATTATAAAGCTCCTGAACCCGGATACTGTCAGCGCTTAAATATACATAGTTATTGTTGATGTGATAGGTACCTCTGGTAACGCTTAAGTCACTCATGCAATAATCAATATAGTAAAAAGTATAATCAGGCTTAAAAATAAATTCTCCCGAACAGCAATCACATTCAAAGTAAAATCGACATTCATCCAGGTGAGTTGTAGATCCAAATTCAAAAACACGATTCCTTATATCAATGGTTGTATCAGAGATATTTTTATAGATATGTTGATTGACTTTATTAATAGTATCAGTTTTGCTTTCTATTGTCGTCTTCTTGCTCTCTGTTTCGGATCTACAGCTAATGATAAAAACTGCTAATAGTAAGACGTAGATGCTCTTTACTTTTTCCATATTTTCTTTATCAATTGTAAAAGCGTAGGTTGTACCTCCTTATTTTTTTCAATTGATTCTTTTATATCATCAAGTTTAAATTTGACTACATTGGCTTCTTCCCATTCTTTATAAGAAGGTTGTTTTAAATCTGCTCCACCTTTATGCGGATATGGAACATATCCTTTTGGAGGGGTAGGTAATTTTGTTTTACAATCCTGCGAACATAAGTTTGCAAGCAGTGGAACAACATCTGTACCTATTCTTAAAGTAATCCAGAATTGATTAGTTTCCTCATAGGAGATTTCCTTTTCACAGACACTACATTTTAAAGTAGCGCCTTCATACCTTACCGGGTTATGGTCCAATTGAGGAAATTGCAATCTATTTTTAAAATTACCATATAATACCCTGGTACTTATTCTGCTATCTATTAGATTTTTGCACTTTGTAATTTCATAAGGAAACCAATGCAAATCGTAAGAAGTATATGGATCAAAATATTGGAGGGATTCCATTTGCCCGATTTCCGGAGGTATTCTTTTAAGTCTGCTGCCGTATAAGATTAGTTTCTTAACCTTTTTTAACTTTTCGATTGATTCGGGAAGTGTGAATATTTGTGCAAATAATTCACCTCCGAGATATTTTCCCGGAGCAAATATTTCCAGTTCATTTTGTGCTACATGCTCAACGTATTTACAAAGCTTCTTCCACGCTTCGCTATTTCTGTCTTGAACGTTATTCTGTATTCTGGATATATTGTTGTTCATTTTGTTTTAAGCTTGGGATTAATTTGAATCTCGGGGTGAAATTGATTGGATAATTTTCATATTAAATTACCCATTATAGAAGACAAAAGCCAATTTGAATTAACCTCCTGATACTGGGTTAATAAAGGAACTATCATGTCCTCTCAAAGCTCCTTCTTAAAAGTGTTAATGCAGTTTTGATATTCTTCTCTGGAAAATTCCATTGGCAAAATTTTGTCAAGCCACTTGATATTGCTTCCAACTTTCTCAGAACTATAGTCTTTTTTACTTGTCATATCTAAACCAATTCTTTCCCACTTAACTATGTCATCATTAAATTCACATTCAACTATGATGACTGTGTACCAAAGGTCACAATCATCAGGGCACATCAATATTGGAATTATTTTAGCATTGCTTTCAATTTTATCCCAGACGAGTTTTCTTTCCTCATCGTCATCAAGGCAATCAAGAAGGGTTGGGATTAGTCCTGAAAAATGATGATCTGTGTAGAATTTGCGTAAGATCTGATCAAGAGGCTCTCCATCAACAGTAATTACAAGGTGTTCAGAGGGGAGGTATTCTGTTCTTCTGTATTCAGCTTTTATTTTATTTAAGTTTTTAGTCATCTTTATCCAGAATGATTCGTTAATTTCTGTCGTATGTTTTCTTATTAAGAATCTTATTTATAAAACCGTCTGCGATTTGTATAACTAATGGATGGCTTAATCTCCATGCATTATAAACTTCGTCCGCCCATTTTTTTATTAATTCAATACACTCGTCTACTGTTGTTGAGTTAGTCAGGTCTTTGGTCGTTATGTTTCCTCTTTTCAAAGGTTCAGGTCTTGACAGGTGATTTTTCGGGTTATTAAAGTCTATTAGCACAAGGCCGTTGTTGTAATTGTCCATGCAATCAAAAATACCTTTTTGATAGTCACCACCACAGAATTGACATGGTCCCATGTCAGAAACAGTAACGCCATTTTTTATTGCTTGATCAATAAAGTCTTGCATGTTCAGTTATTAGTTTTTTCTCTTATGAATTCTTCTGTTACAATGCCCTCTCCTCTTAACCAGAGGAGAGGCTAATAAGATAGACTTAGAAAGCTTGCACCTGATTCAAAATTGTCGATAAAGTTATTTTTAAAATCTTCTTTTCTTTGTTTAACAATTTCACGTGTATCAATGCTCCAACAATAGTCTACGCATGAGTATGCATATTCAAAATCTTCCTTCAATGCAAAATTATAAATGTCTTCAGAAGAAAAGCGATCCCAGAATTTGCTACTCATTCCTTTTCTTTGATAACCTACTTCTTCGTAATAAAAACCTTCTTTTTTCAGAATTTCATAATAATAAAGAACTATCCATCTGGCTCCTAAAACCTGATCATGCATGTGTTTGTGAAGCCCAATAAGTCCATTTTCTATTTCATGTTTTGTCAATAGATTGTTTAATTCTTCATCATTTGTTTTTAAGAAAAATGTGTAATTATAGTTCTTTAAAAATTCTTTCGCCTCATCGAGATGGTTTTCCTGCTTTGCAATTATCACTGTATCAAGGATATTCGGACAATCAATTTCTTGAATGTATTGCTTAAAATGTTGAAATGGTACGTTGAAATCATTGTAAGACTCTCTAGTTTCGCTTAAAACTGAGGTTGGATCAGTTGTTTGCGGCTTTATCAGTGTAGCTTTGTAATGTGTTATATCTAAGCCCATTATATTTATTTAATGTTCCTTCGAAAAATAACGTAAAGATTTTTTATAATAATCTTTAAAATACAAATGTACTGATTTTTAGAAAAGGAATATATGTTTAAGTTTAATGAGAATCTGTTCTTATCTAAACATGCTGCATTGATAGTACTATGGCCCCGATAATAGTCCTCAACCTGACGGATCTTTACTTTGTCATGCTGGACTTGTGAAGCATCTGAGTTATCAAAAATGAATAAAATTAAGCTGTTTGGCAGAATGTGGTTTATATCGCAAATTACTTTGTGACTATCCGATCCTTCGCAGGGTTCAGGATGACAAAGTAGCTGATTGTGGTTTACTAAAAATATTAACTTAATTGCTATGGGGTCGGAGAGAATATAGACAGAATTATATCTGAATATTTATAACCTGCAAAAACAATAGCATAGTTCAAAAAAATAAGGGTACAATTACAGCCAACCTATAATTATACCCTTAATCACTAATAACAAAAGGTATTAAAATTCAGAATTAATAAACAAGAACCTTGCTACTCATTTGCTTATCTCCATCGGCTATTCTTAATAGATAAACACCCGGAGTGAGTTCCAGATTATTTAAATCAATTCTTTCAGATTTTGTATCGAATTCTGATGATTTGTAAACCACTGTACCCAAATGATTCAATAAGGATATATCTAAAGCAGAATTATTAGTATACTCTACATTGATACCAGAAGTTCTTGAAACCGGATTAGGATAAAACTGAATGCCCATATCTTTCGCATTTAATGTACTGGTAGGATTTCCGCCATTAGAAGTGTGCAATATTGTACCATTGGAACCTACAATCCATCCGTTGTCAGTGTCTGTAAATGCAATAGAGTATAGATCTTCTGTGGTGCCGCTGTATTGTTCAGTCCAGGTGGTGCCACCATTCGTGGTAACGAGAATAACACCTTCGTTTCCAACTGCATAACCTTTGCTTGAATTTACAAAATACACACCATTAAGCTGTGTACTTACCCCGCTGTTTTGTTCATCCCAGAAATCTCCGCCATTAGTGGTATGGTAGATATCTCCTGACGTTCCAACTAACCATCCTTTGCTGGCATCTGCAAAACTTACTGAACGTATCGAAGGACCAGTTCCTATTGTAAATACGCTCCAGTTTGCACCACCATTGCTACTTCTAAATACACCTCCATGATTTCCCATAGCTAATCCTTTAGAGGAGTTCAATTGAACAACAGTAAATAATATATCAGCTGTTGAATATTCTGCTTTCGTCCAGTTTTGTCCACCATTTGTCGTATAAATAATGTATGAAAGTCCAAAATTGGAAGTGCTTCCTACTGCAACACCCTGGTTCTCATCAATAAAATCAACAGATCTAAGTTTGTTTTTGTCAGGACTTGTTTGTTTACTCCAGTTTGTTCCACCATTAACCGTAGTTAATATAATGCCATCGTCACCAACAGCCCATCCCTTAGTATTATCTGTAAAATCTACAGAATTCAGATGAGTAGTGACTCCGCTGGATTGAGCTCCCCACGTTGAACCGCCGTTGCTGGTATATAAAATTGTACCTTTATCACCAACGGCATAACCTGAACCTGAACCGGTGAATTTAACAGATCTTAAAATCTCTGCAGTCCCGCTTGTTTGTTTGTTCCATTGAGCCTGACTATTTGTTGCCAGAACACTTGTAAAAATTAATAATGCACCTTTAATGCAGCTACGTAAATGTTTATTCATGATATTTAAAAAATGTTTAAGAGTTAAAAATAGGATTTAATATATTTATTTAATAATGTTTAATACTTTTTAAATTAAAGGATTGCTATTCATAATGTGATTTTGGAACGGGCTGATTTTAAAGTTTTATATGCGCTTCAAAAAAAATATTATCAAAAGTCTTAAGATTCAGGCAACTTATTTTTTTAAATCGTAGGTGATAAATGATATATCCTTGCCATTGGGGCTATTCTTATTTTTTTGAGTGATAATGTGGTGCGTTTATAAAGTATTATTTAATCCGGTATTTTATATAATACTCAAATAGGAATGAGTAATATCAGCAGTATTCTCTCTATAGAACGTATAACCTAATGTTAGTGATCACCAAAAAATGACATACAAATTAAAACATAATGGACTAATAATAACGACCATTACTTTCTTTCTTTTAGTGAATACGTCTTACTATTTGGAAGGGGAAATCGATATATTTTCAATGCCAGCATACTGGCTTTATTTATTGTTTCATAGTGCCTGGTTTTATAGTGTTAATACAATTCTTTTATGCTTTAAAGGAAAGGTTTAAAATTAAACAGAGGGTGCAGGTACTTGGCTTATTGACGATTGTTTTAACCTTGACATTTTTAAAATCTAATGGACTAATCAACTTTGACGAATTAAAAGGTAAGGACATTTTAATAGCTTAAGCAGATAGTTAATCTTGTCGCAAGAGAAAGTGCCCTTTAATTTTACCCATATTTATTTATGATTTAAATTTCAATGGATAAGCATGATAAAATATGCTTATCCCTATTTTGTTTCCCCGAAAGGTCAAGTAACAGCTTGAATCACTATGATAAAAACGACCTTTTATCAAAACTCCAGTGCTTGTTGTTGATAGGTTTCTCTTTTTCCTGAAGTAGTTAATCCAATTTCATGTACCGGAATTTCCTGAGTACGGGAAGCTATTACAATCTCTACCGCTACAGCATGTTTGTCAAATAACGCTTTTGCCAGTTCGGGTGAGTTATTCTCTTCAGATAAATGAGAAAGAAAAAGATGGCTTAAGTTTTCAGATCTATGTGTCAGAAAGAGATCCAGCGCTTGTTTGTTAGATAAGTGGCCGACATCGCTTGATATCCTCTTTTTTAGGAAGTATGGATAATTGCCATTCTGAAGCATATCCTCATCATAATTGGCTTCCAGGAATACAGCATTACAGCATTTGAAATACCTGATCACATTATCGCAGACAGAACCTATATCTGTAAAAACTCCGACACACAAATCTTTATATCGGATTACAAAACTCTGAGGATCTCTGGCATCATGAAACTTAGGAAAGGCAGTAATTTCAAGCTGTCCGATCGTGATCGGTTTTTCAGGGTGCATGATGACAATAGATGGATTGGTGTCATCCAGATTGGCATTTTTAAGTGTATCCCTGGTAATATAAACAGGTAAGTTGTGCTTTTTAGAAAGAACTCTGACTCCCTTTATATGATCCGTATGTTCATGCGAGATGAATAAAGCCTTTACTTTTTTCATTGAAAGTTCGAGTCTTTTCATCCGCTGTTCGATTTCCCTGCAGCTGATTCCGGCATCTACCAGAATGGCTTCCTTTTCATTTCCTATATAGTAACAATTTCCGTTGCTGCCGGAATTGAGAGAGGTTACAAATAACTTCATTACTGAAAGTTAGTGAAAAATGAAGAACATAAAAAGTTTTAAGTTATAAGTGGTAAGTTTTAAGTAGTGGGAGAAGTTTTAAGTGGTAAGTCTTAAGTATTAAGTAGTTAAATAGTTTTATGTTTTTGACAAGAAGAAGAGGGTTAGAGATGTTGGAAAAAAATAATAATTTGTAGTTAAAAAATTACTACATGCAGGCATTTTTTGCATATTTAGAGCGTTTAGATCTTGTTTTCTTATTCCTCCTGTTCTTACTGGAAAATGCTGCCATTGCCTTGGTAGCCGTGCTGCTTGGCTTTGCATTGGATGGTTTGCTGCCTGAGATGAAACGCCTTATCAGCTTAAAAGAAATTTACTGGACTTGTTCTACTATTTTCTTTAACACTCTTGTTACGCTGACCGGGTATCTGCTTTTTAAATACGGCTTTATTGTTTTCCATTTAGAATCCAGTCTTTTAAGTATTGTAATTGATTTTGTGGTATTGATCTTTGCCATGGATCTGCTGATGTATGTGTTTCACCGGGTCATACATCAACTGAGTTTTGTATACCGGTATCATGACCTGCATCATGCTTACGATACACCAACGGCTATTTCATTGTTTGTTCTGCATCCGATAGAAGTACTGGGTTTCGGATCGCTCTGGCTGCTGTTATTGTTTGCAGTGGATTTTTCTATTTATGCTGTAGTGATTTATCTGGTATTGAATGTTGCAATGGGCATTATCGGACATCTCCGTAAAGAATTTGTTCCGGCAGCACTTAAACATCATGAATGTTTGCAATGGCTTGCCAATACAGGCTTTCATGTGGGTCATCATCAGCATGAGCAGCACAATTTCGGATTTTATACCAAGGTTTGGGATAGGTTATTCGGGACTTTGAAATAGGGGGGTATTAGTTTTATGATAAAACTTAGTAATTTGAAAATGAAAAAGTGGCCCTTTACAATATGGTTATTGTTTAGCTTTAGTGCTGCATTCGGACAGCAAGCTGTAAAAGACTCCATTTTTCAAAATGTTAAGAATAAATCCTCTAATCTATTTAGCGAGCGTATTTGTAGCTATTATCTGGATATGGCAGAAAATCTTGTCAGAAAAGATTCTATATGCTTGCCTCAATATAAGCATGAGTTTCCAGTTACCGATACATATGTATTCTGGCTTAAAAGCAAGTATAGTATTTATGACTATAGTTATTGCTCTGGGTGTATTATACTCTGCAGCGATTGTTTTGATGACTATATGATCTGGGCGATTGAGCAAAAGTTTGGTAAAGGCTTTTTGGAAGCACAGATTAAGATTTCGGATAGTCTGGATAGTATAGGACAGGGGTTTAAGGATGTTCGCTATCCATTGTCTGAAGATTCATTAAGGCAATTCATTTATTTAAAAGCTCAGAAAAAGCCATTTGAGGAATATCCTCATAAGCTTGTTTGCTTTGATATAGATGAAAAAGGAAATGTTGCTGACATACTTGTGTTTGAGGGGCAATTTAATATGAAGCAACTACCAGAAACGAACGAGTTAAATGTGCTATTGAAAAAGTTATTTAAAAATGATAAGAAATGGACACCTGCAATGTTTTTAGGGAAACCTATCCGGGGATATTACTTTCTACCTTTGTCTTTATAGACTGTAAAAAACAGAAACATTATATAAATAGTTAGTATTTCTTTACTTACTTTTTATTTGAAAACTATGTCTTTAGACGGTTATTAAGTAAAAAGTATATAATTGAGTTATAATGGAGAAAGTACTTGTCACAATGCTTTTCTTTTATTTAGAAGGTTGTAATGTAAAAGAAAAGGAGCATGCAGAAGGAATATCCATCAAGGACAGTTTCGTAACAGCGGTTATTGCTGACAGTAGTAAAAAAGGTTCCGATACCCTTAATCTTGACAAATCTCTGAATATAACTGCTACAGACAGCATTGGTATCAATAGAATTAATGAGAGAGTGTTTGAGCTGGAACAAAGCGGTCTGTTTTTTCTGGCATTCAGCAGATATAAAGTTGCCGCAAACCTATATGAAGAAAAAAGTCTGATCCCATAAATTCCGATTCAAAATTGAGAAGAAGGGAAAATGCCTAAGTAATTTATTTTGAATTGGTAATAACATAAACAGTCAAGCCCGGTTTCAAATTTTGTGAAACATATAATTGTACTTGTTCTTTTCAGGGTTATATTTGCGCATCTTTTGGAAGATTTGAAACAACTATTACTTATAGCGGCCATTATCGGAATATTACTGCATAATTTCAGTAAGTTCATGATCGTTGCTTCTTTCGAAGGAAACAGGGATATCATTGCCAAAACCCTTTGTGTGAAGAAGGATCAAGCCAGTAATGATTGCCAGGGAAAGTGTTATCTCAAAAAGCAGTTAGATACCGAAAGTAAAAAAACAAACACTTTAAGTTCCGACAAGGTATCTTCTGAAATTCAATTCATTGAAACAACCTTTCCGGTTCATTTCAATTTAATTCAGATCTCCTCATTTGATTTTCTTCCTTATAAAAAGGAAAGCCACCTTCAGTTTCATTTTTCATTCTTTCATCCTCCACGGCAGAACAGCTAAGGAGAAAACCACTCTGTTTTAACAGCATTTATCACTTTGGATAGCCCATTTCTTGATGTATAAACATCTGGAAAAACGCTACACGCTTTCTATCATCATAAAACAACGATCTGGAATGCTTGTGGTACTTGTGCATATGATTTATTGCTGTTTATAAAAAATATCTGCTGAGCAGAACTACAGATCAAAGGTTTCTCAAAGTTCCGTATTTCACGGACAGTTCAATTTCAATATAATAAAAAAAATCCGGACCTGAATCCTGCCGATATTCTGCTATTCAAATTGTCGTGAGAAGAGTCAGATATCAACAGTTTCCTGTCCGGTTGATTTTAACAATCAATCAAATTTATGAAACTGAGTTGTAAGTTTATATTAATTCTATATCTTTTAATAAGCAGCAGTTCTTCATGGGCGCAATATATAGTGGAGGGTAAGGTGTTTGATTCACAGACCAAAGAAAGCCTTCCTGGGGCCCTGATTATTGCAGATTCCGTCAATGTAACTACTACAGATGGCAGCGGAACATTTATACTTAAACTTTCAGATCGCCCGGACAGCCTTCTGATCCGGTCACTCGGGTATGAAGATAAATATGTAAAACCCCAGCAAAACAAAAAGATTACAGTTGCTCTAAAAGTTTCAGCGACTGATATGCAGGAAGTTATCGTAACTGCTAACAGGGAAGCCAGTCTTAGATCGGAAGCACCTATCGCGATCAGTAAAATTTCGCAGGAAGTAATCAATGATACCAAGCCAGTCTTGCTGACAGAGATCATCAGTAAGGTGCCGGGAGTGGTAATGCAAAATCTCAACAATGAACAGCATGGTATGTCTATCCGTCAGCCCATGGGGACCTCTTCTTATTTCCTGTATATGGAAGACGGATTACCGCTACGGCCAATGGGGCTGTTCAATCACAATGGTTTGATAGAAATGAACATCTTTGCCATCAGTAATGTGGAAGTAGTAAAAGGACCGGTATCGTCCTTATATGGTCCGGAGGCAGTAGGTGGAGCGATTAATTTTATAACGCAGAAGCCAACAGCTGTGCCCACAGCAAAGATCGGAATTCAGGCCAACAACTATGGATACAGAAGAGTCCAGTACGGAGCAGGAGGCATGATCACCAAAAGGCTCGGAATCTATGCCGGAGGATTTTATGCTTTCCAGAACAACGGATGGCAGGCCTTTTCAGACTTTAACAAACATTCTTTTAACATTCGTCTCGATTATCTTTTTACCGAAAAAACAAGGCTCTATCTGACCACCTCCTATAACAAATATCACAGCGATATGAGCGGAAGTGTCGACAGCATTGCTTTTTATAACAGAGCTTATACCAGTACCTCAAATTTTACCTACAGAGAAGTCTATTCACTGAGATCTAAGCTGACGCTGGAACATAGCTGGAATAAAAACAACCAGACAACGATATCCGGCTTTTTCCGGGACAATTTAATAGGACAAAATCCCTCTTACGGAATCCGCTGGAAATCTGGCAGCGCAACTGCAACAGGAGAAATAAACGAGAGCATCTTCAAGAGCTTTGGACTTCTTGCCCAACATACCAAACAATTTGGTTTCTGGGATACCCGATTGACAACAGGCATCTATCTGGATTATTCACCGACGACCTATTCAGCTCACCAGATAGATCTGGAGGCACAACTCAGACCTGATCATAAATCTGTAGAGAAATACAAATTATTAAAAGAAAGACCCGACCTGAAGTTGGCAGATTACAGTACAGACCTACTGAATTCAGCAGGGTATTTTCAGCTTGTGACCAGTCCTGTTAAAAAGGTTAAACTTACGGCTGGCCTGCGGTATGACCGTATGTCTTTTGATTACCAGAATAATCTGGATCAGTCAAAAGGTTCGAAGTTATATGATCAGTTAACCGGTAAAGTAGGAGCCACTTATGTACTTGTAAAGAACACAGGAGTATATTTAAACTATAGCCAGGGCTTTTCTCCACCCAGCCTGGCCTCCATTTTCAGAAGGCGTCCCAATGTAGCAACAGGAGATCCCAATCAGTTTTATTATGATTTAAAACCTGCAAAGTTCGACAATGCAGAAATCGGAGGCTGGGCAGGACTGCTGAACAATGTTGTTTATATTGACTGGGCATTCTATACGATGTGGGGTAAAAATGAATTGCTGAGTATAAGAATGCCGGATAATTCAACAGACTATGCAAGTGCAGGAAAAACATTTCATCAAGGTTTAGAAGGATCGATTACCTTTCGGCCTTGCAAGTCATTGACCCTGCGTGCAGGAGGAAGTTATTCTGTACATAGATTTGAAGAATTCCTTATCAGCAGCAAGTCAACGGATGAGTTCAGGGATGCAGGGGGAAAGATCATGCCCTCTGCTCCAGCCTGGATTGGTAATAGCGAAATTACCTATAAACCACAAAGATATCTGAAAGGATTCAGGACCTCACTTGAATGGCAGCGGATAAGTACATGGTATCAGAATCAGTCAAATACTGCAAGATACCAGGACAAAACCTTTCTGGGCATGGAAGGAGTGAGTGTATTAAACTTCAGAGTGGGATATGAATACAAGGGCATTGAAGGCTTTGTAAATATTCTGAATCTTACAGATGAACTTTATGCGCATGCGGCTACCAGAGGTAATAACGCAGCTGACAGAACAACCTATACCCCTGCAGCTCCGAGATCATTTGTAATAGGCATTCAATACAACTTTACCGGCAAAAAATAACGAACCTAAGTCACACTGAGATGATACGAAAAAATATTTATAAGTGGCACAGAAGCATCAGCATCGTAATTGCTGTGCCTGTGCTTATGTGGACCCTCAGCGGTATTCTGCATCCTGTCATGAGTACCTTTAAGCCCAGGATAAAGAATCAGTCCTTGCCTGCTCTGCCTGTTGATATGAATAAGGTTCGCCTGAGCGTTACAGAAGCGCTTACAATGAATGGAATTGAATCTATTGATAATTTCAGGCTTATAACACTTGATGGTAAAGTATACTATCAGGTTTTGCATGATCAGAAAGATATTCCGGTTTACATTAATGTTGAAGATGGAAAGTTGTTGGTGGACGGAGATCAGAAGTATGCTATCCAGCTTTCTCAATATTTTCTTGGAGATACAAAAACTGCAATAACGGATACACAACTCGTGCGTGAGTTCGGAGATGAATATCCTTTCATTAACCGTTTGTTGCCTGTTTATAAAGTTTCTTTTCAGCGTGAAGATGGGTTGAGGATTTTTGTGGAGACATTCGGGGACAGGATGGCTTTTGCAGTGAATGACCTGCGTTATGGGTTCAGCAGGTTTTTCTCTGCCTTTCACAGCTGGAGCTTTCTGGAGGCTTTGGGCAGCCTAAGATATGTTGTGATTGTAGTTTTATGTGGTCTTGCTTTATTTGTAGCCATCAGCGGGATCTATATTTATTTTATTTCCAATGAAGTAAGGGTTACTGATCGTTCGAACAGTTACACAAAAACCAGAAGGCTTCACAGGATCACCTCTATCTTTGTTTCCGTTACCACCTTGATGTTTGCTTTCAGCGGTGGATATCATGCATTTGAAAAAATAAAACCAGACAGCAGATCTGCATCTTTGATAAAAACGTCTGTTCCAGTTCAACGGTTTCATTGGGATAGTATTCAGTTTTTTACGAAAATTAAAGAACTGGGATTGTTGAGTAATTTATCGGTAGTAAATATGGGTACTTCCTTGTACTGGCAGGCAAACATTATTGATAAAGAAAATAAAGTAAAAACAGTTTACCTGAACGTTTCTACATTGCAGGAACTAAACAATGGTGAGGAGGTATATGCTGCTTTTCTTGCCAACAGCTATAGCAGCAATAAAACGGATGCGATTGTATCCATTAATAAAATCAATAGCTTCGGTGGGGAGTATGGCTTTGTAAACAAACGTTTGCCTGTCATGAAAGTCCAGTACAATAGCAATGGAAACGAGCGCTACTACGTGGAAACATCAAGCGGTAAACTTTCTGTCCGTATTGAAGATAAAGATCTTTACGAGGGACTTAGTTTTGCATTTCTTCATAAATTTCATTTTGCAGATTCACTGGGTAAAACCGGAAGAGATGTTATTACTGTGATTGCTGCTCTTGCCAATTTAATTGTTGTAGTGATTGGTCTTGTGCTGTTTTTTAAGAAGAGGAGAAAGTCGAAAGTTGAAAGTTTAAAGTTGAAAGTAGAAAGCTTAAAGCTTAAAGCTGAAAGAGAAAAGCTTAATAGGTTCTAGTTGTTGATGAGAATCTGAACTGGGGCTTATGATATTTCTATGCATTATCTTTAAATGCCTGACCACCTTGAGGTTTGAATTATTGATGCCATAGCTTAGAGCGATTGCATCAATCAGGTTGTTTTAGGTTAAAAGATAAATTATGATGGAAAAGAGACAGTGGAGAAATGGACCTCATGTATTATTAATTTGGAGATAATTTTTAAAAGGTTTTATTTGGGGCTATTTTTGAATTTATATTATCGTAATATTTTTAAATCAAAGGTTTATGCGGAAGGTTATTTTATTCTTTGTTTGTATCCTTTTATTAAAAGGTGTTTATGCCCAAACTTGTTATTTTAGTTCAGGTTCTATCATTAGGGATCTTTTTATTGCTAGCAAGGATACAATCTTTATGGTTGGTACAGAAGGCCGTATTCTTCGGTCAGTTGATTCAGGGAGGAAATGGCAAGTAGTGTATAATGATCCTAAATTCAGAACTTTTTATTCTTTGTTTTTCTTTGATTCAAAAACAGGTTATGCTGGGGGAGAAGAAGGGCTTCTTTTAAAAACAATTGATGGAGGAATTAATTGGGATATTATTCCTACGAACATTGGAGGTTTGGCATATTTTAATAAACTTCATTTCAATGGACTTAAGGGGAATGCGGTTATAGGTTCCAGCATCAGTTATACTGAAGATGGTGGCCTAAATTGGATTTTTAAAAGTGTATGCGAAGGATGTGGAGATTTTACTTTTCCAGAACCACTGTTTGGTTATAACGGGAACTGTTATACCTATGATGGAGGTGTAACATGGACACCAACATTTCGAAGTTATTCCAATTCTGTTTTTATAACAAAGGACATAGGTTTTAGAACTTCCTCTGGAGTTTCCAGGACAAGAGACGGAGGAATTACTTGGATACGTGAAGGTAATCCTATTACCATAGATGATGCATGGTTTATGGACTCTTTAAATGGTTATGGTATTTCTCGTAATTTAGGATTTTTTTCTACTTCAGATGCAGGAAGAAACTGGGCTTCACTTAATAATCCTAACGATATAAATAACATTGATGTAATTAAGTATGGACACGGAATAGCGTTTGCATATGATAGTGAATGTAAAAATTTATTGCGTTTGGAAAATGATAAGGCAGAGATTGTTTTCGGGCAAATTACTTCTCTGAATGTACCTAATCCGGAAGGTAATTCTATTAATGTAAATGTAACCCCTGATAGTTCAGTGTTTGTATCCAGAGGAAGCTATATATATAAATTAAATAAAGGGGAACAGAAGTGGACAAAAAATTCGGTTTCAAGTTACATACTGGATATGTTTTTCATAGATAAGGATACTGGTTATCTTGCTTCTCACATTTTATATAAGACTATTGACGGAGGGAAAACATGGAATTCATCTAAGACAATAGATGCCCAAACAATTTTCTTTACAGATGCCCAAACAGGATATTATGGTCATGAAACAGGCTATCAGATTGGAAGAACCTCAAACTATGGAGCCTCCTGGAGTGTCCAATATGTAACTTCAGGTGGAAGTGGTATAAGATCCATCTTTTTCCCTGATGCATCTACAGGATACATGGCTAGTACCAATGGAAAGATTAGTAAATGTACTAATGGAATAAGCTGGGTTGGTCAAACCACCGGAGTTTCAGCAACTCTAAATGATATCTATTTTGTAGATGCCAATAGAGGAGTAGTTGTAGGAAATTCAGGAACATTACTAACAACAACTAACGGAGGTAGTCAATGGAATAAGGTTCAGGTGCCAACAACTGTTAACCTGAACTCTGTTTATTTTGCGAATAAGGAAATAGGATATGTCGTTGGAAACACAGGCACTGTTCTGGTTACATTTGATAGTGGAGAAACATGGGAAATTTATCCTCTTCCATTGTTAGATAATCTTTATTCAGTTTATTTTTATAATGGCTTAGGTTACATTGCAGGTGAAAATAATCTTGTTTTAGAATTGAATCATATACTTAAACCTTCTGGTGAACTTCCTTCTGTGGTTACAACTCATGTCTTACAGGATGGAGAAACTAGTGTGAATGTAGAAGGGAATATTACAGATGATGGAGGAAACATTATTATTTCCAGAGGATTTTGCTGGAGTACTTCTCCTGACCCGACCATTAATGATAATAAAACAACAGTTGGAGCAGGTTTAGGATCCTTTTCAAGTCTATTGGAAAACCTCACTCCAAATGTAACATATTATTTGAGGGCTTATGCAACTAATGGAATAGGCACATCTTATGGAAATGAAATCAGCTTTAGCACTGCAACTAATACAGGACTATATAAGAATTTCATTGGGAACAACATTACTATTTATCCGAATCCTGGAAATGGAAAGATAAAATTAGATATCAAATCTTTAGATTTATCATATTTCGAAATAAAGCTAATGAATGTTAATGGAGTTATTGTATATAGTAAAGAAGTGTATAAACATTCAGATACTTATAATGGAACTTTGGATCTGGAGTTGTTACCTTCAGGTATATACACTATTCAGATCGTGGGAGAAAATAATGTGTATTCTGATAAGCTTATAATCTCTAAATAGTATTATTCTTTTACTTTGTTAATGAAAAAGTGCAATGTTTGAACATTGCACTTTTTTATTATTATAAGATATGATTTAACATATATAAAGGACATATCTTTAGCTCATATGTCGAAACCTATTGTAAAGGGCCATCATATGTAATTTTCCTCATTTATCTGCAACGAGCAAATACCATTTTAGTAATAAACTTAAAATAGGTTTGGAAATTCTCTTTTTTAATGGAAATCTGATTTATACTAAGGTTTTATAATCTATTGTATGTGGTAGAATGTTTAATATTTTCATTTGCTCTTTTCTTTTTAAACTTCTTTTCAAAAGAAGAAATCTTTCTCTCAAAATTTTACAGTTTTCTCATTTTCAATCCATTCTTCTAAAAGCTAAGTCCTTTTAAATCATGTAATTCATCATTGATGAAAAATTAATTTGTGAAAACAATTGGTTGCGTTTACATTTACAACTGTTCGGTTTCTAAAACAAAAGAACAGATATATGAGAAGAGACATATTTCAGACTATTGCTGACCCCACAAGGCGAGCTATCATAGCCTTAATTGCAATGCAAGAAATGGCTCCCAATGCGATTGCCGAAAACTTCAATACATCACGACAGACTGTTTCAAAGCATTTACGCATACTTACTGAATGCGAACTTGTAAAACAAGAACATCTGGGCAAAGAGATATACTATTCTCTTGAAATTGACAAAATGAAAGAAATAAACAAATGGCTTGAACATTTCCGCAAAATTTGGGAAACGCACTTTAACCAACTTGACAACTTGTTATCTACCATTAAAAAACAGAAAAAATGAACAGCAATCTTCTATTTGATTTTTCCGTAAATAAGGAAAGCAAAACCATTCATATAAAGCGTGAGTTTGATGCTAACCTTGAACTGGTCTGGCAAGCGTGGACTACAGCTGACTTGTTAGAGCAGTGGTGGGCACCGAAACCCTGTCATATCGAAACTAAATTTTTGGATTTAAAAGTAGGCGGAATGTGGCTCTATGCAATGGTGAGTCCAAAGGATGAAAAAATGTGGTGTAAAGCTGATTATAAAGCTATCGAATCAAATAAACTGCTGTCATGGCTGGATGCTTTTTGTGATGAAAACGGAATAGAAAACAACCGTAAGCATTCTTTATGGATAATTGACTTTACCGAAAACAATGGCGTCACAACCGTAAGCATTACTTTACAGCACGAAAAACTTGAAGACATTGAAATGATGATTGAGATGGGCTTTAAAGAAGGGTTTACTTTGGCTCTAGAAAATCTGGATGAATTTTTATTAACCTTAAAAAAATAAACAAATGAAAAAGAACAAAATCATTTTCTGGGTAGCAACAACCATAATATTTCTATGGGAAGGTCTGATGCCTCTTGGTACACTTTTGTTTAAGCCTGAATTTGCCACAGTGGGGACAAGGCCTTTAGGCTATCCTGATTATTTTGCCTATGCTTTAATCATTTGCAAAGCCTTAGGTGCAACAGCATTAATGCTTCCTATGTTACCTGAAAAGCTGAGAGAATGGGCCTATGCAGGGCTAACATTCAATTTAATATTTGCCGTAATCAGCCATGTTGCGGTGGACAAAATTGTAAGCTATATTTTAATGCCAATCGTAGTAGGTGCAATTCTCGTAATATCTTATATATTTAATCAAAAAATTAAAAATAATAGCTAAAACAGATTATAACTTGATTTAAATAAAACAGAATGAGAAAGCTAATTGCAGGAATAAATATGACGCTTGATGGAATTTGTGATCATACGGTTGTTACTCCGGGTGAAGATATACATCAACATTACAGTGATTTGTTAAAGACTGCTGACGACATAATATACGGTAGGATTACTTACCAGCTTATGGAGTATTGGCCTACTGTAGTTGCAAATCCTACTGGTATCAAAGCAACGGATGAATTTGCCGTAACAATAGACAATATTAATAAAATCGTTTTTTCCAACACACTTAAAGAATTAACATGGAAGAATTCCAGGTTGGCCAAAGAGGGCATTAAAGAAGAAATTACAGCGCTCAAACAACAATCCGGGAGAGATATTCTGGTTGGCAGTCCTGGTATGATTATACAGTCATTGAATCTTAATTTAGTTGATGAACTGCAGATATGTGTACATCCGGTTATACATGGAAAGGGGGGACAATTATTTAAAAACATACGCGAAAGAATCGATCTTAAACTTATAAGGACGAAGACCTTTAAAGGCGGTGCTATAATTCTTTATTATGAGCCATTAAAAGAATGATGATCAATATGAGGAACCAAATTAGAGTAAAGTATAAGCTTTTAACGCTTTTTAATTTTTGTAATAGATAGTAAATTAATTCAATGAAAAGTATATTACTTCATATTGTTCTACTATTAATTTTCACTTCCTGTGACAAAGTCAGTACAAGCAGTACGGACATAGTTTTAAAAGATAGTATTGACAAACAGGAATCGGACAATGAAAGTATAATGATGGAAGAAAATGATTCGCGAGAAGATATCATAAAGCCTGGGATTTGCGATACCATTCTCCAATATTTTAATAATTATCAGATAAAGCCTGTTATTGACAATTCCTATAATGATGGAAATGATACAACAACCATTTTTAAGGTAGGCAATCACATTGTTTATTGGAAGTATGATGAGACTACTACAATTGTAAAAATTGATAATCAATATTTGAATCTGGAAGCTGAAAATATAGAAGGATCTTATTCTATAGGAGGCATTCGATTATACTCTATTAATAATAAAGAAATTATAGTAATTGAATTTTATGTCAATGGTTGTGGAGGGAATTGTTTTGGAGGGAATTCTCTTTTCTATGATGTTCAGAAAAAAACCACAAGTTACTTCAGTTACTTTGCAATGAATTGCTTCTCCTTATATGACTTCGACAAAGACCGAACTATTAATTTGCTTTCTCCAAAATTTGAAGGCGATTTTCATGGGCCATTTTATGAAAGTTACAGCCTATACACATTGAATGAGGATGGCTTCTTTAAACAGGAAGTTGATCAATCAGGAAAGCCTTACTTTATCAAAATATTTTATCCGGAAAGATCACCGGAAATGGGAATGCAATGTGAAATTGCAAAAATGAACTGGTTTGAAAAGATTAAATAATTATTGATGCCTTGATAACTTACATGTTTAATTGTAGCTTCTCTCCCCATTACAGGAATTTTTAGGAAAATATTTTTTAAAGCTCCTTTTCCTGCAGAAATTCTTATTCTCACCTTTTATAATCAGAATCATTTAAATTAAACTATATATAACTATGGAAAAAAGTAAATTAAAGCGAATGGACAATGTCGGGATTGTGGTAGAATCCCTTGACGGTGCTATTGCTTTCTTCACTGAGTTAGGATTGAAGCTGGAAGGACGAGCTACCATAGAAGGAGAATGGGCTGGACGAGTTACAGGATTGGATTCACAAAAGGTCGAGATCGCTATGATGGCTACTCCAGATGGACACAGCAGGCTTGAGCTTTCGAGGTTTCTTGCTCCACAAACAACTTCTGATCACCGAACAGCTCCGGTGAATTCTCTAGGATACTTACGTGTCATGTTCGCAGTGGAGAACCTTGACGAGTTACTTACCAGACTTTATAGGCACGGTGCTAAGCTTGTGGGGGAAATTGTTCAATACGAAAACTCATACCGACTCTGTTATATCCGTGGGCATGAAGGAATTCTCGTCGGACTGGCAGAAGAGCTCGGCAATAAATAATTGGATGAAATCAAAGTCGTTTTTGAAATGCTATACCATCTTCTTTGTGATTTATCAAAAAAATCGCAGCAACAGTTTGAGCAGCAGCAAGAGAACATTGCTGAATCGTTATGTTGCTTTTGCTCATAACTCTTACTTTAGTCAGACTTCTAATACCAGCAACTATAACTCATCAGATAGGTTCATCAAATTATGACAAAGGAACTTGAATTATCAATTGAAAGACTTTATTCAACTTTTTCCCGTTATCCATTTCGCTCTGAAATAGATGGTTGTCCTTGCTGTGTATCAGAAAGTGATAAGGAAAAGCTGCATACTAAAAAACTTAGATCACTAGAAGAAGAGGATCTTTCCAGATATGCTTTTAAGGCAATAACAACCTGGGGGGATGTTGAAGACTTTAAACACTTCTTACCACGAATCTTAGAATTATTATCTACTACTAATTTTATTGTGAATACATTTGTTGTACTAGGTAAGGTGAATTATGGTAATTGGACCAGTTGGCCTGGTGATGAACAAACTGCAATTAAAGAGTTCTTGATTTCCTGGTGGACAGATTCTGTAAAGCATAAAACCTATTTTGATAAAGAAGCATTTGTCGAAATATATAAACTTCTTGGAGATATAGAACTGTTGATCAATAAATGGGTATTATCATTTGAGGATAACAGCTTTATAACCTATATTGACTTGGTAATCAATTATTATAAAGATCTCTTATATGGAAAAAAATCATTTAAGGAGATTGATAAAGAAACTATAGATAAAGTTCTTGCCTGGATAAATGATAGGAAGGGAATGATTGAAAAAGGATTTTTTTATTTTGAGAAGGTAGATCCTGAGTTTGCAGAGGAAGTTTCTAGGGCCCTTTATATAGTTGAACATATAAAATAGTAATGATAGTTAACTATCAATAATATAGGGTTTTAGCGCATGTAAGATAATTTTTAAACCATCTTATTGCTCTTGCTCAAAACTCTTGCTCACCATTTGTCCTCCCGGGATAAAATTTCGTAAACTATAATATTCCTATTGCAGAAAGAAAGTTGTATTCATATATTTATTGGTTTTCAGGTATTTTAACTGACAAGAGCTGATAGTCAGAAGTATTAATGCTGACAGAACAAGGATTCCTGGAATAATTGCTACAAATTTATATTCATAATGTATATGACTGGGTGAGGAGCAATAGATTGGGACTGTGTTTCTTTACTTCCTGCTTTAAATTTCTTTGTAAAAGCATTGTTTTTACTTTCTGCAAAGGTATTTTCTGGAAATGTAAACAGGTTTAAAAGTTTTAAATGCTAAATATGCTGCAGGAATTTTGGAATATAAATGCTTAATACCAAATAACATATATTTTGAAGTTGGATTAGCCTGTTTTCTATACCATAAATACTTCTTGGGTACACTTAGTATTTTATTGATACCTTTGAAAGGTTAGTTTCCTGGATAGTGGAACAGAAGAGGTATAAACAATATATTTAAACAACAGATCGTAATACGTTCATTCTAAAATAAATAATTATGAAAGTAATCTTTACCAGGTGTTTTCTGATTTTACTTTTTTTATGTCATCCCTTTTTTGCGTATCCACAGTTGGTGATCAATGAAGTATGTTCCAATAATGTGAGCGATACGCCGGATGAAGAAAATAATTATGAAGACTGGATTGAATTGTACAATGCCGGCAACGCACCTGTAAACCTGAAGGGATACCGCATCGCTGACAGGCATCCAGCTGCATCCATATGGAACCTTCCGGATATAACCCTTGCACCTGATGCACATTTACTTTTATTCGCATCCGGAGAAAACAGAAGCGTTACTGTACATCATTGGGAAACCGCGGTTACGGAAAATGATACATGGAAATACATAACACCTGCAAGTGACCTTCCTGCAAACTGGAGGAGCATTAACTTTGATGATTCAGACTGGAAAAGCGGTCAAGGGGTTGTCGGCTATGGAGACAATGGGTTGTTAACGATTGTTCCCAAAGGTACCCTTTCTTTGTTTATGAGAAAGAAATTTACAGTTGTGGATACCTCTGAGATACTTCAAGCCATTTTGCATATAGACTATGATGATGGTTTTGTTGCTCACCTCAACGGTGTTGAAATAGCGAGAGCCAATATAAAGAATATAAGTCCAGGAAGGTGGGATCCCGCTGAAAATGAGCGAGAAGCTTTGGTGGAAAAAGGAGGAAGCTATGAAAAATTTACCGTTCAGAAAGATGTTCTTAAAAGGGCTTTGGTAAATGGGACAAACGTTTTGACTGTTCAAGTTCATAACCATGTGACCAGTGGTCTGAAAAGCGATTTGGCGGTACGTGCATTTCTCTCTTTTGGTATGAAAGGAGAGGAATCTCAGTTTTCTCCTACACCTTCCTGGTTCAACGAACCGCTGCAAATGTTTCATACCAATTTTAAGTTATCCAATAATGGATCAGAATTGCTTTACCTGTTCGATCCTGCATCAAAGGTTATAGATCAGCTGGTCATTCCTCAAATGAGAGAGAATAATTCCTATGGCAGAACTCCTGATGGAGCTGCTTTTCATAATATTTTTGTCAATACTACGCCAGGCCTTGCCAATACTGCTGGTTATTCAGGATATTGCAATGACGTAATTACCTTTTCTCTGGATGGAGGCTTTTATTCATCCTCACAGTCATTAACGCTCGGAGGTTCTTCAGAAATACGCTATACTCTGGATGGCAGCGATCCGCATAAAACTTCTGCTTTGTATAGCACTCCGATATCCATTACCTCCACGACAGTAGTGAAAGCTGCCTGTTATAGTGCAACTCTTACAGCACCGAAAGTATACACCAAAACCTATTTTATAAATGAGAATATAGACCTTCCTGTATTTTCGATCTCGACAGAACCGGACAATTTTTTCCATCCTCAAACCGGGATATATGTGCTGGGACCAGGGGCTGACAGCATTAACTCGCCCCACTTCGGTGCTAACTTCTGGTTTGACTGGGAAAGGCCTGTGCATATAGAATACTATGATAAGCAAAAGAACAGATGTTTTGAAGTAGATGCCGGTGCAAGGATATTCGGAAATTATTCCAGAGCCAACTCTATGAAGAGTCTGGCAATCATGATGAGAGACAAATACGATGCCCCTGAAATAAATTATAAGTTTTTTCCATATAAGAATATTAACCGGTTTAAATCTATTGTGCTGAGAAATTCAGGAAGTGATTTTAATACCACTCATCTGATGGATGGATTTATACAAATGAGTGTATTAGGGAAAACAGCACTGGATATTCAGGCTTATCGACCATCTGTTGTTTTCATTAACGGACAGTACTGGGGAATTCATAATATCCGGGAAAAACTAAATGAAGACTATGTAGAGTCAAACAGCGGAGTATCGGCTAATAGTGTTGACATGTTAGATGCCTGGGCAAAACAAATTGAAGGGAGTAATGACCTGTATGCTTTAGAGTGGCAGGCAGCCAACAGCAATATGAATAACCAGTCAAACTTTAATGCTGTTGCAGATAACTTTGACCTGGACAATATGATCGACTTTTTTGCAACTGAGATTTATATTTCCAATTGGGATTGGCCAACTAACAATATCAAGGCCTGGCGACCTCAGACCGGCAATAAGAAATACCGCTACATTCTTTATGATACCGATATTTCTCTTGGTTTATGGAACTTGCAGACTGCTTCCTTTAATCAGTTACGCAAGGCTATGTCCAAGGACATGGGACCTCATGCCGGAATATTTTTTAACCTGACAAAGAATGTGGATTTCAGAAACCGATTCATTAATCGTTCTGCGGATCTGATGAATACCATCTTTACTCCGCAAAACTTATCTCAGCTCTTGTCTGCGATGAAAGACAGTATTGCGAGTGACATGCCAAGACATCTTGCACGTTGGAATGGATGGATTGGTTATTGGGACTCTGAAATCAAAAATAGAATGGACTTTTTTAATGCCAGACCTGCACCGGCCAGAGCGCAAATGGTTTCTGAGTTCAATCTGGTAAAGCAGGTTGAGGTTACACTTAATGTTATGCCAGCAGGAGCAGGAGTAATAAAAATAAATACCATATATCCTGATACGTATCCTTGGAAAGGCATTTACTTTGATGGAGTTCCGGTAACTGTAACAGCTGTTCCAAATCCAGGCTATACTTTTACCCACTGGGAAGTTCCTGCTCTTATCCCTGCAGGAAGTTCCGACAAAACTGTCACGTTGAATGTAAATCTTAAGGAAACATTTACCGCTTATTTTACCGGATCACCAGCACCGCTGGATCTGAAGATTTCCGAAATAAATTACCACTCAGAGGATGCAATGGAATCCGGTGACTGGGTGGAAATTTTCAATAATGGAACATCTGATGTGGACATTTCAAACTGGACCTTCAAGGATTTTAATGATTATAACAAATATGTATTCCCTGCCAACACTGTGATTCCTGCAAACGGAAGACTGGTGCTATGTAATGATCCAGTTAAGTTTCATCAGGTATATCCTTCAATCACCAATTACATCGGTCCGTTCGAATTTGACCTTTCCAATTCCGGAGATATGATCCGGTTGTACGATCACCTTGGAAATTGTTATGTCTCTTTCAGCTATGATGATGAGGCTCCGTGGGATAAAGCTGCTGATGGTAAGGGGTACACGTTGGAGCTTAGAGATCCTTCTTTTGATGAAAGCCTGCCAGGAAGCTGGATGACTTATTGCAAATACGGATCTCCTGGAGTGCCATATAATCATTGTGTCACGAATATTATTGCACGTGAAGCAGCGGAAGATATACTTTCTGTTTATCCAAACCCTAATAATGGAAGTTTTTTTCTTGATGTAAAAAATACGGACTATAGTCTTCATGGATTACGGGTAATGAACCAGCTTGGTGAAGTAGTATATGCTGACAACAACAGCCACCATGCTTCATCTATGTCCCTTGAACTTTCCAATGTACCGGATGGAGTATACTATCTGATGATCGTAACTGATAAAGGAGCTTTGTCAAAGAAGGTTGTAAAGATGAGTAAGTAGAAGGAAGGACAGCAACTTTGTGAGCAAGGCAAGAGTATTTTAATTCGAAAAGAAAGTCTGTAATAATTCACGGTTGTTTTTCAAATGAGAAAGTGAAGAGTGAAAAGGATTTCAAACATAAATGGCAGTAAGATTTCGCCATTATGATTTCTGCCATTATGAATGGTTATTTGCTAATTGCTTCATTAATAAACAGTTTATAATGGTCTATTAAAATGAGCTGTAAATAAAATTTCTTCTTTATATTTAGCATAATTTTATTCTGTAATCAGAATAAAATTATGCTAATAAGTAATCTTTAAAAGATGAATTTATTAATTCCTTTAAACAACTTTAAAATTTATCTTAACGATAAGGCAGGACTTACTGATGAAGAGCTAGCCAAACTTCCCTATATCCCAAAATCTAAACTATATACTAAAGGAACTTTAGTATTATCAAAAGGGGAAATCTGCAAAGACATTTTTTTTGTTGAAAGTGGTCTGCTCAGGCAATACACCATTGATAGTATAGGGAAAGATCATATTATACATTTTGCTCCTGAAAGTTGGATTGTAAGTGACAGAAGTGGAGCTTATTTCGACCAAATGAGCGAATATTTTATTGAGGCCATTGAAGACACAGAAGTTGTAATAATGGACGAAACTTTTATAAATACAGCTTCAGAGATCAGCAGAACATTTAGAGAAAACAATCATCGGGCCTTGCATAATCACGTACGTCATTTACAAAAACGGATCAATCAGCTATTGGGTGCTACTGCAGAAGAAAGGTATCTGGAATTTTTAAAATTATATCCTAATGTAGCCTTAAGAGTTCCTCAATGGATGATTGCCTCTTATCTGGGAATTACTCCTGAAAGTCTAAGCAGGGTGAGGAACGGACTGGCAAAACGCTCTTAATTAACCTCAAAATTCATTTCTTACCATAGATCAATGCGCCCGCTTTCCTGGTGCATTATTTTTGTGTCATCAATCTAATAATTATGACACAGATTAATCCATACTTAACATTCAACGGAAATTGTGAGGTAGCCTTTCGTTATTACCAATCTGTCTTTGGTGGAAAGTTTTCCTATGTCAAAAGGTATTCCCAGTTACCTGCAGAATATAAGATTAGCGGAGCATATAAAAACAAAATCCTTAACATTGCTCTGCCCATCAATGAAGGATGTACTTTAATCGGTGGTGATGCTAATCCTGCTTATGGTGGAGTTGCATTCGGAAAAAATATTACGCTTTCTGTTAATGCAAGTTCTAAAGACGATGCAAACAAAATTTTCAACACACTGTCCATAGGAGGGAAAGTGTTTTTGCCTATGGACGAAATGTTCTGGGGAGCTTACTCCGGAATGTGTGAGGACCGATTTGGCATGAACTGGATGATCAACTTTGAAACCAATAAATAACTAAATAAACCTTATGTATATGATAAAGTATAAAACAGAAATCAAATGGACATTCATATATGCCGCCATGTTCCTCCTCTGGATGAGCTTTGAAAAATTAGCCGGTTTTCACGACAAGAGATTAGAACAACAACAATTTGTTTCCATGCTTATTCTGATACCTTCTATTATAATTTATTCTAAGGCACTATTGGATAAAAAGAAAAGCTTTTATTCTGGTGTCATAAATTATAAACAAAGTTTTATGAGCGGATTGGCATTGACTTTATTCATTGTTTTGCTAAGCCCGGTTAATCAGGTGATCACTTCATACATTATCACTCCGGACTATTTTGCCAACATCATTAAATATACTGTTCAGTCAGGTGTATATACGCAGGAGCAGGCAGAAGCACAATACAATATCAAAAATTACCTTGTGTCAAGCATCATTGGAGGATTGATTACAGGAGGAGTTTTCAGCGCTGTCATTTCTTTATTCATCAAATCTAAAAAACATACTTATGAGCAATAAAAAAGTTGAAGAGTTTGTAAGCAAACTCAATCATCCTTTAAAAACTGAAATTAAAGCAACCATAAAAATTATTCGTGAAGATAGTCCGAAACTTAATGGTTAAGACTTAAAACATAATGGAGAGATGTTGTTATGAGTTCATAGTAGTCTGTTATAACATAGCCGCACTATCTATAACTTTTAATTGTCATTTGGCACGAGCTATGGAAAAAAATCTTATTAAAGCCAATCTGTAGTACGGTATAATCAAAAGAATAATTATATTTAATAATTAAAATAAGCTATTATAATGAAACAAATATTTATCAATTTAGCAGTAAAAGATCTGCAAAAATCTATGGACTTTTATACTGCATTAGGATTTACAAACAATCCTCAGTTTTCAGATGACCAGGGAAAATGTATGGTCTGGAGTGAAAACATTTTTTTAATGATAATGACCCATGAAAAGTTTTCATCCTTTGCAACCAAACCTATTGCAGATACAAAATCGAAGTTAGCAGGACTATTTTCATTATCTGTGGATAGCGTTGAAGAAGTAAACAACATTGTTACAAATGGACTTAAAGCAGGTGGGACAGAACCGAACGAGATGAGAGATTATGGGTTTATGCAACAAAGAACAATTGAGGATTTTGACGGTCATACCTGGGAAGTTTTCTATATGGACATTTCAAAATTTCCTCAACAATCTTAAGATAAATACGATATTAAATTGAAAATCTCCACTGTGGCCTGTCACCCGACAGGCTACTCTTTTTTACAAGTCATTTTGATATAGGCAAAAGTTATTGCACGAAAATTATTTCACCATCATGATATTCTTTAAGAATTTATATGGTCGTCAGGAATTTTATTTTTTATTCGGGATGCTTTCTGAGTAAAATTTATCTCTTAACCAAAATGCTGCCTGAACAAGTATTATTAGAGCCGGAACTTCCACTAAGGGGCCAATAACTCCAGTAAAAGCTTCTCCGGAATTTATACCAAAAACACCTATAGCAACAGCTATTGCCAATTCAAAATTATTCCCTGAGGCGGTAAAAGCTATAGAGGCATTTTGAGAATAATCGGCACCCAATGCTTTTGCTATTAAGAAGCTTATAAAAAACATTACCGCAAAGTATATCATCAGTGGAATTGCAATTCTAACTACATCCATCGGAATTCGAATTATGAGTTCACCTTTGAGACTGAACATTACTATGATTGTAAAAAGTAAAGCTATCAATGTGACAGGTGAAATTTTAGGAATAAATTTTTCCTGATACCATACTTCGCCTTTTAGTTTCAGCAAAATTATCCTGCTTAAAATTCCTGCAAAGAATGGAATTCCTAAATATATCAATACACTTTCTGCTATAGTTCCTAAACCAATATTTACTGCAACTCCTTTAAAACCTAAAAGGGGAGGTAAATAGGAAATGAAAAGCCAAGCGTAAATACTGTAGAAGATAATCTGAAATATACTGTTCAATGCTACCAAACCAGCAGCGTACTCTCTGCTTCCTTCAGCCAATTCATTCCAAACTATAACCATGGCAATGCATCTTGCCAGTCCAATAAGAATTAAACCTACCATGTAATGAGGGTAGTCATGAAGAAATAATAAGGCAAGCACAAACATCAATATAGGACCGATTACCCAATTGAGGAGGATGGAAATACCTAAAACTTTAAAATTCTTAAATACCTCTGACATCTGTTCGTACTTCACTTTTGCCAAAGGCGGATACATCATTAATATCAGACCAACCGCTAAAGGAACATTGGTTGTTCCTTTTGAAAAGGAATTTATAAAAGTTGGAGTTGATGGTATAAAATAACCTAAACCTACTCCAACTACCATTGCAAGAAATATCCAAAGAGTTAAATATCTGTCTAAAAAACTCAATTGCTTTCTTTGTCCAGGGCTGCAATTATTCATTCGTAAATTTTAAAAAGGTTTAACTTTTGAAAATACATATAAACATTCTGTTGCAACCTGTTTGCACCTTTCAGCATATTTTTCATCTTGCTGAGGCGTGCCGTCAAATGCTTTTGGGTCATTATAAGGACAGGATATCCGCAATTCGGTTCCGGGTATAAATGGACAATTCCCATCTGCTTCAGTGCAGGTCATGATGGCGCATAAATCTTTTTTAGGAATGGAACTATCTTCGTATGTTTTGGAGAAACAGGAAACAGGAGCTTGGTTTTCACTGTAATAAACGCTGTATAAAGGATTTTGAAGTTTTTCTTCTTTAGAAATCTCAAAGCCTGCATTCTGAACAGCTTTGATGGCATTAGGGTTGAATGCAGTTGTTTCCGTTCCAGCCGAATATGTATTGATGTTCTTTATTCCATAATAAGCGGCAGCAGTTTTTCCCCATATTTGTCCAAGATGGCTTCTTCTTGAGTTATGAGTACAAACGTAGATAAGTTCCGTTGTTTTACCTTCATCTTGTTTCCTTTGAATAAACAAAGCGATTTTTTCCAGCGTCCTTTTTCTTTCTTCTGGGATAGTATCAAAAGTTTTGATAGCATCTTCGATGTAATTTTTGATTTTGGAGAGCATTTAAAGCAGTAGTTTTAGATAGTTTAAGAATGGTAAATGAATTTTCAATAATATAAGATCATCGTTAAGACCCTTTTATAAGGCTATAGTTTTATACATGCATATAGCTTCGGAAGGGCATAAATACTTGAATTCAGAAGTTTTTTGGATAAGTTCTGGTACAATATTTCTGTCAATTACTTCAAACCCTTCCCGGGAAAAATACTTTGATGCCGTGGTGGTGAGCAGATATAACTTTGTTATTCCTTTTTGTAAAGCATAATTAGTCAGTTGACTTATCAGGTTTTTTCCGATTTTCTGATTTCTGTAACGCTCATCTACTGCAAAGGAACGAAGTATGCCGATGTTTGAGTAACCCTCGAGTCCTATGCAACCAACAACAATATTTTCGGTTTTAGCTACAATGAAATGATGCCTATTAATTTTGATATCATCAGTTGGCAAAGTAGCCAGGGTTAAAAGATTTGAAATCTCTTTCCTGTCTTCATTAATAGCCAATGAATATGATATCATTTTTATGTCTTGTTTGAATTGAATAAAAAAGAGTCCTGTGTTTAACTTATCATAAATCCTCCTCCATAAGGAGAAGGATTTTAAAAATTAAAATATGCTACATTCCGGCTATATTAGCAGCATTTTGCTTCCGGCTCACAGCCACACTCTGTTTCTGGTCTTTCTGCATAAACTGTTATGCTGAAAATTCCGGATCCGTTTGATTTGAATTCGTTTAGCTGATCTTGATTAAGGTAATTCAGGAGAATTTCATCTGGAATAATAATCTGTTTTTCTTTTTGGACTGTGATATTGGAAAAACCCGCATCTAATAGTATTTCTAAATAATCCCCTTTCTTAATAGCGCCGGAAACACAGCCTGCATACATTTCTGCTTCTTTCTTGATGGCTTCCGGTAGTTCACCTTTAAGAACAATATCTGAAATACTAAAATGCCCATTTGGTTTTAGTATGCGGAATACTTCATCAAAAGCCTTTTTCTTATCCGGAACAAGGTTCATGACACAGTTGCTTACAACAACATCAGCTCTTTGGGAAGATAAGGGAATATCTTCTATATCACCCAATCTGAACTGCACATTTTTGAATCCTAATTTCTCTGCATTAGCTCTGGCTTTCTGAATCATAGCTTCTGTCATATCTATACCTATGATTTCTCCTTCTTCTCCTGCAATGGATCTTGCGACAAAGCAATCATTTCCTGCTCCGGAACCTAAGTCTACAACCGTATCACCTTTTTTGATCTTTGCAAACTCCGTCGGGAGACCGCAACCAAGTCCCAGGTCAGCATCAGGATTATATCCTTCAAGGTTAGTGTAGTCTTCGCTCATAATGGTATAAGTGCCGGTACCACAACTTCCTGCACCGCAACAGCTGGTTTCGTTGTGCTCTTTAGACTGACCAGCAATAGTTGAGTATGTCTCTCTTACTATTTCTTTTAGTTTATTATTGTTTTCCATATAATTGACATTTATTGTTATAATGTAATATTGCGATAGTTAAGGTGAAAAAATTTTTAACAACACTTGACTCCCTTGTAGGAGCTAAACAGTTTGCCAAATGCCTCTTTAGCTTCGTTCCAGACCTTTTCATCAATGCAATAGCAAACGCTGGTGCCTTCAATCTCTCCTTTGATAAGACCCACTTCTTTTAATGCTTTTAAATGCTGTGATACTGTGGCCTGGGAGAGGGGGAGTTCTTCTACCAGATCTCCGCAAATACAGGTATTCTTTTTTAATAAAAACTCCAGGATGGCAATACGGGCAGGATGGCCGATTGCCTTAGCAAGGCTTGCCATTCTGTTTTGTTTATCATTGAAGTTATCGGTTTTGGTAATTCCCATAATGAAAACAGGATAGTTAATTATAATAATGCAATATTACGATAGATGTTTTAAGGATCAAAATAATTTTCAATAAATATATTTTACAAAGTAACTTTTTTAGTTTTGAATGGGATAAAAATCAGGATCAGGCCACTTCTTTACCCTTGTGTATGAGAAGGAAATTTTATCTCCAAAACTCATCTATTTTTTCAGTTCTAAGGAGTATAAAACATATTTCTACCGGAAAGTACTTCAAAACAACTATAACTTTTAAGGTGTTATCTTATTTAAGTAAGAATTGGATAAAGGTAATTGAATCAAAGGGAAATTAACCTTAGTTTTATCATCAACAGCTCTTGTGAATAAACAATAAGATTAAAGATGAATTCAAATGTATGAAGTTAAAGTATCAGTTAATTCTGTTATTTTTATTAATAATCATTACGATTACTTCTTCAATCAGCATTTTGTTTTATAAAAGCCAGCAGCAAGTCTTAAGGTCCTATATTGAAAATCATTTAAGGGCAATTTCAAAATCAAAAGAGCTTAGAATAGAATCCATTATAAAATCCCGAAAAGAGCTCGTAGGTTTTTCTGCCAGCAATCCGCTAATAGTATTTGGTTTATATAATTATCTTAATCATCCAAACAATGAGCATCGGGCAGAAATTTCTCAGATTTTAAGCAGTTATAAGCGGACGATCGAAAGTTTTAAAGAGGGGTACGTATTGTCCAAAGACGGACAAATTATTGCTTCTACAGATACGACAGTAATAGGAATGAACTGGTCTTCGGATGAGAGTTTCAGAGCAGCTGTTTTGGGAAGAAAATTTTTTGGTGACTTACACTATGACCAGGATCAACTGCTGAATGCCTTTTTATCTTCTCCCATATACTTTGAGGATAGAATTATCGGAGTAATTATAATGTCGCGAATTGCAGAGGGCATTATCTCTTTGAGCAATGTTTATACAGGTATGGGGAGTACCGGAGAAACCTATCTCGCAAAGCAATATGGAGATTCGGTCGTGTATCTTACTCCCTTGCGCTTCGATAAAAATGCGGCCCTGAAAAGATCTTTTCCTGCTAACGATTCTTCTACTTCAATGGGGAAAATTATGAATGCCAAGAAGGATACATTGATTAGGGGTAAAGACTACCAAGGGAAAGATGTACTTGCTGCATTGAAATATTTTCCGGAAACAGGATGGGGAATGATAACGGAGTTTGGTTACAAAGAAGCTATGGCTCCGATTGTTTTATTGAGAAACAGATTGCTCTTATTTAATGGTATTGTGATCCTTATTTCCACAATCCTGGCTTACTTCCTTGGAAGTGCATTTGTGAAACCTATTGAAGAACTTACCTTCAATGCCAATAAATTTTCGGAAGGAGATTTTTCTCAACTATCTGGCATCAGATCAAAAAATGAGATTGGGGTATTAGCACATTCCTTCAATGTAATGGCTAAAAGGCTGCAAAAGAAAATCGTGAAATCAGACACGATGTTTTCTACAGTATTTGATTCGGTAGAACAAGGAATTATATTATTTAAAGTAATAAGAGACTCTCCTGATCAGATTAAAGATTTTGAGTTTGTTCTTGTAAATCATTGGGCTGAAATTTTACTTGATCGGACAAGGATGGATCTTATAGGAAAAAGATGGGTAGAAGAATATCCCCATGTGAAGGATTTAGGGTTATTCGACATGCAAGTAAAAGTCGCTGATACAGGGGAGACAATGACTACAGATTATTTTTATGGATTTCAGGGGCTCAATAAATGGTTTAAGAACAGAGTTATAAAAATAAGTGATGAAGAACTGCTTGTTACATTTGATGATATTTCGCAACAAAAAGAAGCCAATCTTCAGATTGAAGATCTTCAGTCTATATTCCTGGAATCTCAGTCTCTGGGTAAAATAGGAAGTTATGAATGGAATTTCCTGGATAAAAAACTGACGTTAACTCCAGCTATGTCTGAAATACTCTGTTATGCTATTAAAGATGTTGCGGATATTTCAATGGAAAAGCATCCTTTTGAAGCGGTAATTCATCCTGATGATAAGGAAAAAGCCAACCAGACGATCAGGAGAGCAATTTATGACCATAATCTTTACAATGTAGAATATACCATTTTATGTCCTGGCAATATAATTAAATATGTATGGTCAAGGGGAAAAGTGTTTTATGATAACCAGGATAGGCCAATTAAAATGATAGGTACTGTTCTCGATATTACTGAATGGAAGAGAAGCAAGCATGAAATTCAGAAAAGAGAAATTCTATTAAGCTTTGCAGAGGAAATGGCTAATATAGGAAGTTACGAATTCGATATTGAGAATGGAAAAACGACCTGGTCGGATCAATTATACAAGATGTATGGTTATGAACCCAATGAGTTCGAACTTACCGAGGACAATCTTTTAAGGGTTGTTCACCCCGATGATAAACAATATTTTAAAAGAATATTTGAGGAGAAAATCTTTCAGGAGAATGCATTTGATTACCAGTTTGCGTGTGTAAGGAAAGATGGCTCAGTTGGGGTAAGTTATGGAAAAGCCACGGTATTCAGAAATGAAAATAATCAGGTAACTAAGGTCACAGGGTTTATTCAGGACATTACAGAAAGAGTAATGATGGTGGAGCAATTAAGAGGTCTTAATGCCGGACTTGAAGGTCGTGTGAATGAGAGAACGAAAGAATTATCTGTTATCATTCATAATTTGAAAATTTTGAATGACTCACTGGATAACTATGCATATATTATATCTCATGACCTTAAAGCTCCACTTACTGTTATAGAGGGACTGGTGCCTTTTATTAAAGAGGATTGCAAAGCCAGACCTGTTAATGAGGAAGGACTAAAAATGCTGGATATGGTAGGGGCGAAGGTTGAGGACATGAAAAACATTATCGAAAATGTTTTGAGGACTGCAAAAATGCAAAAACAAATTAAAGAGCCTATCGATCTTTTGCAGCTATGTCAGGATGTGCTGACTACATTAAATCCTCCATCTCATTTTCATATTGATATTCAAGATTCTTTGCCTATAGTGAATTATAACAGGACATCGCTTAAGCAAATTCTTCAGAACCTAATCGGAAATGCTATCAAATATATGGACAAAAAGAATCCGCATATTAAAATCGAGTCGGTTGAAAGGGAGAAATATTTTCAGATAGGTGTCAGTGATAACGGTTCAGGAATTCCCGAGGATAAGTTGGCAAAAATATTTGAGAGGTTTGAAATAGCACATAGTAAAGAAAACATAGAAAGCCACGGCCTTGGACTTTCTATTGTAAAACAGCTTGTTGAAGCTAATGGCGGAAGAGTATGGGTAGAAAGCGAATTGGGAAAGGGAAGTGACTTTTATTTTACTATACCTAAATAGGTAATAATGTGTCTATTTATATATTTAGGTATTACATTCTCTAAAGTCTTTCCTCTGGCTGGTCTTTCCTTTATTATTTAGATAATATAAATTTGAAATTTAAGGTAATTCATAACGGATAAAAATACTCAGACAAATCTTCGTTTGCATAAGTATTTTAAATACATTAATTATTTTTATCAGTTTACAGAAATGCATTAGAATCATTAATCTGCCAGACAGCAAAAGTTATTCTTTTTAAAAGAAATCAGATGTTTCAGGAGTTCCGCATGTACAAATTAAAGTTTCATCAAGTTGATGGCTATAGTAATGACAATGGCAGGATAGAGAGCAACATAGTGTGAGCATCAAGAGCTATTCTCCTTATTTTTTTAGTGACCCTTTCAGAAATTGAGCATTGATCGCTACTACTATAGTACTTAAGCTCATCAATACTGCACCAACAGCAGGGCTTAACACAAAACCCGTTGTATACAGAACACCTGCTGCAAGCGGAATAGCAAGAGCATTGTAAGCTGTGGCCCAGATTAAATTCTGAATCATTTTACTGTACGTAGCTTTTCCAAAAAGTATCAGGTTTGCAATATCTTTCGGATTACTGTTTACCAGAATAATGTCTGCAGTTTCGGCAGCAATGTCAGTTCCTGAGCCAACAGCTATCCCCACATCAGCCTGTGCCAATGCAGGAGCATCGTTAATGCCATCTCCTGTCATGGCAACGTATTCTTTCCGTCTCTGGAGTTCTTTTATGATCTCTACTTTCTGATGCGGCAATACCTCTGCATAAAATCCTTCCAGACCTAATTGTTTGCTTACTGCTTCTGCTACAGTTGTATTATCTCCGGTAGCCATCATCACTTTAATGCCATTTCTTCTGAATGTTTCGATAGCTTCTTTAGACTCAGGCCTGATCTCATCTGCCAGTGCTATAAATCCTGCAAGTTTTTCATCAATCAACAGAAATACAACAGTTTCAGAAGAAGAGTTAAAGGCATTCTCAGGAATGCTAATATCATTTTCTATCAGAAATCCTGGACTCACTACTTTGGTATTTCTTCCTGCAACGCTTGCCTCAATACCTTTTCCTGAAATGGCCTGAAAGTTTGCTGTTTTGGGTAATTGAAAATTCAGCTTTTTAACCTTTGCTAATATACCTGTTGCAATAGGATGTTCTGAATTTTGTTCTATTGCCCCGGCAAACATGAGGATATCCTCTCTGCTAAATTCATTTGAAGCAGATTCATAGCGGGTAACTCCAAATTCCCCTTGTGTTAGGGTTCCCGTTTTGTCAAATACCATTGCAGTGATTTTTCTTGAATTTTCAAATGCAGTTCTGTTGCGTATCAGTAAACCATTTTTAGCAGATATGGCTGTAGATATTGCTACTACCAAAGGAACAGCAAGGCCCAGGGCGTGAGGACAAGAAATTACCATCACAGTTACCATCCTTTCCAGAGCAAATTCAAGATCTTTTCCTATAATTAACCATATTATAAAAGTGACTACTCCAACACCAATCGCAATAAATGTGAGCCATTTTGCTGCTTTATCTGCCAGATTCTGAGTAGTAGATTTTGCCTTCTGTGCTTCATTTACCAGATTAATTACCTTCGTCAGATAACTGTCTTTTCCGGTATGCAGCACTTTTACTTTCAGGGATCCATTTCCGTTAACAGAGCCGCCGATCAACTGATCTTCAATAACTTTTTTTACCGGACTGGATTCTCCAGTAAGCATAGATTCATTCAGGTAGCTTTCACCTTCTATGACTGTACCATCTGCTGGCACCTTTTCTCCGGGTTTGACAAGGATAATGTCATTGACTTTCAATGCATCTACTTTGACATCCATAATATGATCACCGTGGATCAAATGTGCTTCGGAAGGCATCATGCTCACCAGAAGTTCAAGTGCTTTGGATGCACCAAGAACAGACTTCATTTCTATCCAATGGCCTAATAGCATGATATCTATCAATGTTACCAGCTCCCAGAAAAAATCCATTCCTTTCAGACCAAATACGATGGCAGAGCTATAGATATAAGCAACAGAGATGGCCACACCGATAAGTGTCATCATGCCCGGGTTTCTTTGTTTTACCTCTTCTAGAAGTCCCTTCAGAAAAGGCCAGCCTCCATAGAAGAAAACCGCGGAAGATAGGAGGAAAGCAAGGTATTGAATCCCAGGAAAGCTTAAATGGTATCCGAGGATTTCCTGTACCATCGGAGAAAACAAGATCACAGGTACAGATAAAATAAGACATACCCAGAATCGCTTTTTAAAATCATCTATCATCATTTCATGGTGGTTATGCCCCATATGTCGATGATTTGACATATCATGGTTATTTTCTCCATGCATTGCTTTGTCAGAACGCTTATTTTCCATGTGATGATGGTGAGGATGTTTTGAATTGTCGTGCTGATGTTTATTCATGCTTGAATGATTGGTAAATTCTACCTTTAACCTGAATACTAAGACACTGAATTGTTTAACTATTTATTAGGTTAAATGAAATGCTTTAGGGAAGTTTTATTAGCAGTTGATATTCAATAAGTAACGATGTTAGAATTGTGGGTATTTAAATAGTAGAAAATTTGTTCGATTGGCATATTGGAAGGTGATTATAACTTGGGTGATAATCTTGTCTTTCTGTGTCATCCTGAGCTCTGCGAAGGATCTGATAGTTACAAAATAACTTGCAGTTTAAATCACCAATCTTCATATAGGTAAACTATCATCCTTTTGAAAGCTTAGATGCTTCACAAGTTCAGTGAATTCAGTAGGAGATAACATTTTCTAATGTTTAATAGTACTTATAAATCATGCCCAGCTATGGCAATAATATGAATCATTTCCACTTCAATACCTTTCTGTTTCAAAGCCGATGTAATCAGATCCTGTGTAATTTCTTCTCCTGAAACGCTTAGTATTTTTTCCTCACTTTCAAGATCTACTTTCCATCTGCTTATAAGTTCTTCTTTGTTCAATACCGAAGCAATTTTATCCAGCATCTCCTGATTGTGTATGTTAGTTTTGAATTTTAATATTTTCATTGTAGGTGTATTTTATCTCTGAGAATAGGTTTTATTTGTGTAACTTGCTTTTCTTTGATTTGATTATACTTTTTATATTTTCCTTTACATCAGAGACATTGAATCGATCACATCCCCATCATTTTCATTCTTGGTGGAATAATCCTCAGAAAAATCTGAAAGGACCAAGGATTATTGCCATAATAAGGATTCAGGTCATTGCTGAAAGCATAGACTGTACCTATTGCTCCTAGATCAAGCCAGAAGTATTTATTCTTTGAGATATACCTTGACATACCCAATGCCAATGCGCCGATATTGTTGCTTTGATGTTCTTCTTCTGACTCAATTTCCAGTTCATGATTGTCTTTCTGCACAAATTCCATCCTTGTAAAGTAAGACCAGTGTTTTATTTGAAGATTGGATTCTAATACAACAGAATTTCCATAGCTGGTTTTACCTTCATCCTGGTATTTGTTCATGCCCCATGTCAGGGAAGTAGAAATCACCTTCTCATCGTTGAACCAATAATTATGTAACACAGAGGCAGTATATCTTTCCAGATTTTCTTCAGGAAAAAGCACTTCCGGACTTTTCAAATAACCATAAGATGCCTGCAAAGCCAGCGATCGACCTGGTATTAGAGAGATTCTCGAACTATAGGAATCAAACCTTGGCTTATCAAAATTGTATCTATTTTCATTAGGCTCTTTTCCTGTAAATGTGGAGCCTTCGATCTTAATAATTTTGTATCTGAAACCTACTGTTGCCACTCCAAATATAATATGTGTCGCATCCTGCCAGTGATGACTTAATGGCGCTGCTGGCATGTTAAGAGATGATGGCCTGTGCATGAAAGCCGGAGGACCAATAGCTGGTTCACCAGGATAACCGAGATATGCATAGAGGTCGATATTTTTATTAAATGCAAGGCTATATGCAACCGATAATTCACTGATTAAATCGTGTGGATGCTGATGATCGATTAAAGGTTTTCCTTTCCAGGATTCTCCACTCTGAAATAAAAGCGGATATCCTTGTCCGCCAACAGTGAAAGGATCTCCGGAAAACATAGCTCTTACCATGAACAAGCCCCGCTTTCCTACTAATCTGTTTGCCATAAGCATTACCCAATTGGGAGCACTAATGGAGGCATCTCCTCGTTGACCGGGAGCACGGTTAATATTCTGATTTGAATAGGTAAAAAAGATTCCGTAATGAAGCATAAAGTTCCAGTCGTTTTTATGAAACTTGATCATATACATTGGAGTATTTCGGGGCTGCCAGCTTGTTCCTGATCCGTTTACGTTCATAGGAAGGTTTCTGGAAAGGGCACTAGGCATATGCATCATCATGCTGTCCATTGGTGTTTCTTTATGATCCATTTGGTGATCGGCTATTGTATCATGCTCTTTGTGGCCGGTACTATCCATTGGCATCTGATGCTGTTGATGTTCCTGGGAAAAAAGATAGGAAGGATTATATAGAAAGCTAAAAACGATTAAAAATAAATATTTCATAATGCTAAGGTAACAACAGAAGGAGATGAATGTTTTTCCGGTTCGTCTGAATCAGGATTTGTAGGATTTCAGAGTTAAATGGATCTTGTTATTCTTTATTTCAATAATTCCTGAATCAGAATTTTTAAGAGATTAAAGAAGGGGTAATTTGAGAAAGGTTCTGACCTCGAAGAAGTCATATATTTATAGAAAAGAACAGGTAATTAATATACGACCCTGAAGGGGGTGCAACAAGGTAATGAGCAGCCATCTATAAACTTTCAATTACTTCGGATTGTGAGAGTGTCTGAATCACTATTTACATGATTTTAGAGTATACAGGATAGAGCTTATCGAAGATCCTGTTTATGTCTTAATCCCATGAAGATCAGTGCATCGAAGATAATCCAGTCTATCTATTAATCCAACGAGACCCAGTTCGGATAAATGAATTCAATGTATCCGATAAAGCATAGAAAAACATCCAATTATTACTAGGAAATAGGATTTCCTACATAGGAAAAAAGAAATCCTATATAGGAAAAGGAAATTCCTACATAGTAAAAAAGAATTCCAATATAGGAAAAAAGAATTCTTATATAGGAAAAAGAAATTCCTACATAGAAGAAAAAAAATCTTATATAGGAAAAAAGAATTCCTATATAGGAAAAGGAAATTCCTACATAGTAAAAAAGAATTCCAATATAGGAAAAGGGAACTCCTATATAAAAAACTTAAAATTCTTATCTGGAAAAAGGAATTCTTCCCTGAGGTTATCCGGAAAATTGTATGGCTTAATCAGACAAATGACATACCTACCTGTTGGACACATCAGAAAAAAGATTGGTAAAAGAGAAGTGAATGATTCGGTGTTTTATTCATGAATTTGTTGTCTGAAAAAGTAAATTGGGAAATAGTGAAATGAAGACATTATGAGGAAATTAGGATATAAATTATTAACATATAAGGCAGCTTCGTTTTTATTGAAAATCTTAAAACCAAAGTCATTTGGAGCAAGGGCCATGTTAATGAAGGATAATGAAGTGCTTCTGGTTAAACATACCTATCAAACAAGCTGGTATTTTTCCTGGTGGTGTATTAAAAAAAGAGGAGCCATACATACGAAGATGCTCTCAAAAGAGAACTAAAAGAAGAGTTAAATGCGGAAGTATATAAGGTGGAATTGTTTGGATTATATAACAGAATCTATGAAGGGAAGAATGAAAGTATAACTGTATTTATCTGTAAGGAATTTAGATATTTCTCAAAAAGGGTAATTCAGAAATAAGTGAGTTTAAATTTTTTAGCCTGAATAGTCTTCCTTAAGATATTTCAACCGGGACAATGAAAAGAATCAACGAATACAAGAATAATGCTTATCCGGCATTTGGAAGAGGGTGAATACCGAGCTCTCCTTTGTGGGTTAAAGTCTATTGACTTTAACCCACAAAGGACGGTATAATGAAAAAATGTCTTACATTCTCCTCTTTATAGATAAAGTTCAGTTTTAGTCTTTAGTAGTAATTGATCCTGTCCCTTGCGCCTGCTCTCCTCCAAGTTTGGTAAAATCAATAGAATTAAAACTACTGGTTGTAACTCCATCCTTTACCTTTGTGTTAATAATACCTGTTGAAGCGTTCCAAATAGTATTACCTTCACGGACAATTAATGTCACTTTCAGTCCTGATTCAGATAGATTGACAGTGGTATCCTTGGTAGGTTTATTAGCAAACGTAATATTGAATAATACTCCGCTGTTTCCTGAAGTACCTGTTTGAATATAATTATTGGAATTATCTTTTTGGGAAGTGGCAATCATTTTGGTTTGTTCTACACCTTTAAAGTTTAAAGTTGCTGAGTTTGTGAATATTGCCGGAAGGGGATTTTCTTTATTATCAGAACATGAACACAACAAGATTGTAAGTGCAGTCAGAACAACAGAAAATGAAAATATTTTTTTATGCATAGTAACCAGTAATTATGTTTTTATACTTATTTGAAAATAACGAATATGTCCTTGTGATATTAGTCTAAAGTTAAATCCTAAAGGATTTCAAGACCTTGCTTTTGACATTTAAATTCTTTCACAATAAAGGATTTGTTTGAGTGCTGCTGATGATATTATATTAATACTGCTACGGATAATTATCTTTTTAGATTCAAAAAGAACAAAAAGAATGGGAGGGGAGAAAACAATTCTTGAATGAAAATAAATTGAATCCTTCACCGTGGCCTGTCGGAGGCTCAGGGGCGAATTTCGGAAAAGCCTCAAAAAAAAAACTTTCAGTTTTTAATAAAGTGATTGTAGTTCAGTAATTAAACTAAAAGTGCAACTATCACGGTAAAATTATTGTATGTATCACCTAGAATATAAGGAAATGAATCTTTAACTTCACATACAATAAAATTTTTAAATCGGATCTATTTGTCCTTCTGGATATTGTAAATCTTTTGTTTGAAATTACACTTTTATGAACTATAAACTATTCTTTCATTTAATCCTTATTGTTTTCTTTGTTTTACCTGTCAAAATTTTTGCTGCTGATTATTACTGGGTTGGTGGTACAGGAAAGTGGTCTGATTATCAGAACCACTGGGCTACTACTTCCGGAGGAACTTCCTTTCATACGATAGTACCTTCAGCTTTTGATAATGTCATATTTGATTTCAACTCACATAGTGGCACCTTTCATGTTACTCTGGATCAAACTGTTATCGCCTGTAATAACCTGTCGTTTAATTTAGAGGACAGAGTCATGACATTAAGCGGGGCTATTGGCTCTAATTTCAATATATATGGAAGTATTCAACTTCATAAGAATCTGAGCATCGATTACTTAGGTAATTTTGTTTTAAAATCTGTCAATGCAGGAAATACCATTGCTCAACGAGGTGCGAGGTTTATTACAGGCAAGTCTGGAAACTTTATTTTAGATTCCCAAACGGGAGGATGGCAGATACTGGATTCTTTAAATGCATATTCTCTGTTCCTTGAAAACGGCTCTCTCAATGCGGAAGGAAAAAATGTTAGATTGAATGAGTTTATATCCAAGTCATCAAATGTCCGATCTATTAATTTCAAAAATACCAAAGCGGTAATCAAAGCGTGCTCTATTTATGGTAAAAACCTGACCTCAGATTTCTCAGGCTCTAAAATCTCGACCCTGGAATTTGTGAACTATGATTTGCCGGCAATTACTCTGGACACTCTTTCTCCAGGCCCTGTATCACTAGGTTCTTATTCGATGTACATTCAGGGAAATTTGAAGATTAATACAGTTCATTTTGACCGGACAGGTGGAATTATATTCCTTAACACCAAAGTTACTATTGACAAGCTTATTTCGAATGCAGAGAGTGTTAGTGTCCGTGGACAGGTATTGATAAAAGAATCAGAGTTTCATAATCTGAAATCATTTGAAGTGAAGGACGCACCAGAAAGTATTGAACTGGAACAGACCAATCTATCAGGAAAAGACTGTGGCAATTATCTTTCGATCTTTGGTAAGGGGAAAATTATAAAAAGATCAGGTGTGCTTGATATGAGTTATGTGATTGCAAGCGGAGTAGAGTTTACAGGAGGTGCTGTTTTTAATGCTACGAATTCCGTTGATCATGGCAACACGAAAGGTATAACAATAACACCTGCGTCTGCTGCAACTTATTATTGGATTGGAGGAGCCGGTTCCTGGAATGATCCTGCACATTGGTCGTTGACAAGCGGAGGCACTCCTGCATATTGCGTACCTACATCTATGAATGATGCTGTCTTTGATGAGAATAGCTTTACTAAAGATAAAGAGAAAGTTGATTTGAGTAATGCAGTTTGTAAAACCATAGACTTCAGAACGGTGAAATACCTTCCGGTGATATTTGGACAACTTTCGGTATATGGTTCATTGTATTTTAAGAAAGGAATAGATGTGGCCGGTTTAAATCCGATACAATTCCTGTCACCTGATATGAATAATAAGATAGATTTTGCCAAAACGAATTTTAAGAATAACATAACATTGAGATGTTCCGGATCCTACATTCTGGAAGATTCCCTTCAGGCATCTATTTTTACTTTTATTGCAGGTACTTTAAATACCAATAATAAAAAGGTTATAGCGTCTTCTTTCGGTCCAAGCAATTCAGAGACACAAGGATCAAGAAAACTTATTCTAGATTCCTCCACACTAAGGATAAATCGCGGTCTTAATCTTTCGCAATCGTTGTCAAATCCACTTGTAATAGAGTCAGGTAATTCAACCATTGAGTGTCATGGTGATGGCTATTCGGTTGATTTGGGAAGCAATCATACTTTTAATGTTGTAAATATAAATAAGGGTGTAACAGTATTCGCTGGAGGAGTGACAATAGAATCTTTATATCTGGGTCAAAAATGTACTATCCAAGGTGATAAGAATACTTTTAAAAACCTTAGGCTTGAAGCGGGTCATGGAGTATCTTTCAAAGGATCCACGACCCAGTATATCAATAATATATTTATTGTAAATCCTTCATGTACCTATACTGAACTTTCAGGTATTGATGGAAAGCCCACTATCAGTAAGTCTTCCGGTGCAATACATCTTGATCGTATGACTCTTAAGGATATTGCAGCTTCAGGTGGGGCTACGTTTACTGCTATCAATTCAATAGATCAGGGAGGAAACAATGGCTGGAATATTTCTGTGTCTGAGAATATAAATTTTTACTGGATAGGTGGAAACGGAAACTGGTCTGACGGAAAGAAATGGTCATATACCAGCGGTGGTAAACCCGCTAATTGTGTTCCTTCATTACAGGACAATGTAGTCTTTGACGAGCATTCTTTTTATGACTTTAATCAAAAACTAAGATTTGATGTGCCTGCTTCCTGCAAAAACATGACATGGCAAAATGTTAAATACTATCCTGCAACATCTGGTTCAATAGTTACAGTTAACGGTTCTTTAACCCTTGATTCTGCTATGTTTTTTAATACAAGCATTAATTTTAATGCATTGGAAGATTCAAAGGTGAAAACAAGTGGTAACAAACTTGAGAACATTACTATTAATGCGCAAAAGTCCATTACGTTTGTGGATGACCTTTTTGCATCGTATTTACTTATCAATTCAGGTACCGTTTTGCTCAGTAATATCGTAGTGAATATTGGATCTTATTTTCAGTTAGGACCAGAAAAACCAATAAATCTGGATATAAGTAATTCAAAAATTCATATCTTTTATCAGATGCATATACAAGGTGATCATTTAGTGCTGAATGCTGCAAATTCTGATATCTATTGCTATTCAGGAGATAATTATTCGAATGTAATGGTTACCAATATATTGAATGATCCGTATAGTGGTATTCCGGACAAAATAATCGAATTAAATAATATCCATTTTAAAGTTGGTTCTAACTTGTATGGATGGGATAACGGAACTAATCTGCATCTGGAATATTGCCATGTAAATCGGGTTACAGTAGATAAAACAAGCGAATTTCAGGCAAATCTTTTTAGTGGCCTGGTCAAGGAATTTTATTGTGAATCTGAAAATCTGTTTTTAAGTCAATATAAATCCAAAATAAACAAGTCCATACTTCTGTCTTACAAAATCAGATTATATAAAAGTGTTAAATTTGATTATTTGCAGCTGGCCCCGGGTTGCAATATAACCATGACTGCCGGTGATACGCTCTATATCAATGATGATTTTAATGCTTATGGAAAACCTGATTTCCCTATTTATTTTTCATCAGAAACAGGGGGAAAGCAGGTACACATCGTTAAACCTTCCGGTACAGTATGTCTTGATTACCTTCATTTAAAAGATATTAAAGCAAGTGGTGGAGCAACCTTTAAAGCAGGTCATAACAGTACCAATATCTCTAATAATACGGGATGGGATTTTACAACTAATTGTGAATACTTTTCTGCCTATGCCGAAAAGCCAATCTGTCTGGGAGGAGATATAAAATTGCACAGTTCCGTTCCTTCCGGACAAGCTGTTTCCTGGAAAGGTCCTGAAAACTTTGTTTCATCTCTGAGCGATCCTGTAGTCCTTAATCCTCAGCCTTCACAATACGGATTCTTTGAGATGACATATGGTGGTAAAAAAAGTATGGTTGATGTCTCAGCAGAAGAGCTTTCTGCTTATGTGCTGATTTACGAATATGGCAATTATCTTTATACTGCAATGCCGAGAACTGATCTTACATATACCTGGTACAAAGACAATGTGATATTGGAGGAAAATGTAGATGCAGTGATGAAGACAGGGGCAGGAGTGTACTATCTTGAAATTACAACTGCTGCAGGTTGTACTGAAAGGAGTAAACAGATTAAAGTGAAGTCTTATGAAGCTCCTCCTGCAGCACCTGTAAATCTGGTCGCAACAGCTCTTTCCTCAAGCCAGATCAAGCTTACCTGGACAGATAAATCAACAGATGAGTCAGGGTTTATTATTGAAAAACAATCCAATAACTCGCTGGAGTTTGAAATTCTGGATACTGTATATAACGCATCTGAGTATACTGACAAGTTCTTATATTCCGGTACAAGCTATACGTACAGAGTATATGCCTATAACGCATCCAGCCGTTCAGATTATGCAGGACCTGTAACTGCTGAAACGCACCTGGTAACAGGTACTGAAAGTATAAAAGAAAGAAGATTTACATTCTTCCCGAATCCAACAACGGGTAATGTAAAGATCAGCCTTAAAGATTCCCAGACCATAAATCTTCTAAGAGTTTATAATGATAAAGGAACAATGGTATATTCTATAGAAAATTACCATTCAGATACCATACTGGATCTTAGTTCTATGACATCCGGAGTATATATGATTCAGGTTACTTCAGAAGGCTTTACCAGTAATGAAAAGCTGATCATACAATGATACCTTTGAAAATATCTTAAAACAGAAAGCCAGTTCTCGACAAACTGGCTTTTAAAATACTTATTATTTAAACCTGCATAGTTATACTTTGTCATCCTGAGTCTCGCGAAGGATCTGATAGTTAAGAATATATTAGCAATTTCGATCAGGAGTTTGCCAGATAGATAAAATTTATTCTTTTTGAAAAAAAACGAATACTGTTGCTCAAACTGTTGCTCCTTTCCCGCCACTCTGTATATGTGAACTCTTGTAATAACTCCAGAAAATCATAAATGGTCGTTAGCTAACTTTTATGAAATAGAAGTAGATAAAAAATTTTAACTCATTAATTTTAATGGATTTTGGGGTAAGGAAAGTTGTGGTCTGTCAGTGGGTAGACCACGGAGAATGATTCCGTCCGGTTCAGACACTTGTAGGGATGTAGGTAAAAATCAGGCGTTTCTATGAAAAAATGAAAAAAAATAAGGAAAAGTAATATTTTTTTCTCCCCTTGTGATTACCTTTTAACCTCTTTGTTTGTAGATAGGAAATTTTTGTAATCATTTTGAATCACAACAGTATGAAAAAGAATCTACTTAAGTTGTTTTATGTGGCAGGCGTTTTTTTGTCGCAAGTTATATTTACGAATACTGCCAATGCCCAGTTGGGAAAATGTAAGGGAAAATATTTGGGAAATATAACCGCTTACAGTGTACCTAGTAATTATACTTCATTATGGAACCAAACCACATCTGAAAATGGCTCCAAATGGGGAAGTTGCGATAGAGGGAATGGCCAGTATAATTTTTCTAATTCCGATTTGGCCTATAATACTGCTAAAAATTCTGGGGGGTTATTTAAGTTTCATGCTTTAATTTGGGGCGCACAAGCACCAGGATATCTCAAAAATTCATCTGCAGCACAAATTGAGACGGCTATAAGAAATTGGTATAAAGCTGTTGAAGACCATTATAAACCTATGGGTGGTTTAAATTTTATTGATGTATTGAATGAACCAGTTAATACGCCCATTAATAGAGAAATTGCAAACTTAAAAGCTGCATTAACATTAGGCTATCAAAGGGAAGCAGCTAACGCCAATGATTTAAATAATCCTTACGGTTGGGCAATATGGCCTTTTCAGTTGGCAAGAAAACACTTTCCGAATGCTACACTTTTAATTAACGAGTTTAATACAGAGCATAACTGGAATAATTGTCGTGCAGAATATATAAAGATGTCTAATGCAATTAAAAATGCTCCCAATCTTACTGACGGAAAAAAGAATTTGATTGATGGTATCGGACTGCAAGCTCATGGTATGAACGGACAACTTAATTTGTCTGCGGCAAATTTTAAAGCTTGTCTGGATGAGATATGGAATAAAACGAATTTACCACTTCACATTACGGAACTTGATCTTGTTGCAGATCCAAATGAAGCTGCTCAAAGAACTAAGTATCAGGAGTTTTTTACAATTGCCTGGGAACATCCTCACGTTGCTGGTATTACATTATGGGGTTATGTACAAGGTGCAACATGGATTCCAGGTAATGGCGTAAAAGGTTCAGGTGGTACTGACTCTGGAATTCAATATGCCGACTTAACAGATCGTCCTGCCATGACTTGGTTAAAACAATATATGGCCTCAAGACCAAGCCTTTCTTGTTGCCCTGCACCAGCGCCGTTTGCAGCCTGCAATGGCAGCAACCCACCAACCGTTGCATTCACTTCTCCAGCAAACAATGCCTCATTTACTCAAGGCACGGCAATCACACTTACTGCAACCGCCACTGATGCGGACGGATCTATAGCTAGTGTTAAATTTTATGATGGTGCAACCTTATTGACGACCGACAACTCTTCTCCATATAGTTTTAGTTGGACCAACGCAACAGCTGGCACACATACTATAAAGGCTGTAGCTACCGACAACTCCGGAAATACCACTGAAGCAGTGATCACGATCAAAGTGAACGTGCCACAAGGCCCTTACAAAGGTACAGCTTGGCCCATTCCTGGCATCATACAACTAGAAAACTATGATGTGGGGGGGAATACATTTGCATATTCTGACGGCACTTCGGGCAATCAAGGTGGAGCCACTTTCCGAACAGACGAGGACGTGGACATTGAGAACTGCACGGACGAGGGAGGTGGATACAATATTGGTTGGGCTACGGCAGGCGAATGGACTGAATATACAGTAAATGTGACAAAATCAGCCAATTACGACGTATCGCTTCGCGTAGCTTGCGAGGGAGCTGGCCGTACAGTAGCTGTCGCTATGGATGGGACAAACCTGCCAAACGCCGCTTCAATTGCCATTCCAAACACAACAGCTTGGCAATCGTGGACAACAGTGACCATACCTAATGTTCCATTAACAGAAGGCCAAAAAATCATGCGTCTTACCATTGGGACTACTGACTATGTAAACCTTAATTACATTGAGTTCAAGGAATCCATCGTCACAGGGATTGAAGATGTAGTAGGCCTGAATAAAGACAACATTTATCCTAATCCGTTTAACAACGAAGGACTGCACATAAAACAATCAGGTGAATTCGGATTCAGAATCACCGACTTGCATGGTGCAGTGGTAGAGCAGGGCAAAGGGGCCTACAATGAAACAATCGGTAAAGAATTAGCCCCAGGGATTTATTTTCTGACCATAGATGGACAAAATAGTTCGTCCAATTACAAAATAATCAAGCAATAGACTTGCGTTTATAAAAGCGTACAAATTCAAAATTCAAGATAGATTTCAAAAATAGAGGCTGCCTCAAAAGGGCAGCCTCTATTTTTTTATTACAACACTTCACCGTGGCCTGTCCCCTGACAGACCACTCTAACATTTAATCTTTGTAAATTTCTTCACCGTGGCCAGTCCCCCGACAGGCCAATCGGTGCTAACATATAATCTTTTAATATTTCAAAAGTTATGGAAAACCCCTATTTACAGACAATTCGCAATTCCAGAATGGATTTCAATGAGGTTTACTACTGGATAAATACTATAAAGGATTGGAGACATCTTTTAAAAGAGGATAAATTTAAATTATTAATTCTAGAAGAGTTAAATTGGCTTGTAGATAAGAAGAAAATAATAGTTTATGCATATGTTATAATGCCCAATCACATGCATTTGTTCTGGGAGCTTCTTGAATTAAACGGAAAAGAAAGTCCACATGCATCATTTAATAAATGGACAAGCAGTAACTTTTAAAACTATTCGATTGAGCAAGAGTTGCGATTCAGTTTGTATTAATGCCCATACATTAACAAGGGAATTTTTTCAGCATTCTAAACCTACCAGACTCTGCAAAGATTCATTTTAATCATGTGTTGAAAGAAAGACCTAAAGATCAGTACAATCTTTCTTCAATGGGTGAATTTTATGCAAACCTCAACCATTACGATAGCTCAATGTATTTTTTTTTTAAAATGCGTGAGATTGATAGTAATTCTATTGGGCCGATTATAAACATGGTTTTTATAGTAATGAATTAGGTCATTATAAAGAGGCAATAGATATTGGTGAAAAATATGCCTATAAGTTTCAGGATTCAATATGGATGGCAGTAAATCTGAATAATATAGCCTATTCTAAATTAATGCTCAATAGAGGATGAGGAGGGGATATTATTAATAAATAAATCAATGAGCCTCTTTCCTGGAAATTCCTTTGCTTATAAAAACAGAGCTTTGTACTACATAAAAAAGAATGATTTAGTAAATGCTTGTTCAGATTTAAACGTAGCAAAAGAGCTTGGAGGATATTTCATTACCAAAGATTTGATAGAGAAGTACTGCAAAGATTAAACTGGCAAAGCATTTTTATAACTGTCAGATCCTTCGCAAGCTCAGGATGACCAAAAGAAATATGCTTTCAGTATTATACTTTGTTTCTGTTCATGATGAGCTTGTGAAACATTTGAGAAATGTTGCTCATCATATTGAAAGGTTTTAATACAATAAAATAATGCCTGTTCAGGAGAACAGGCCATTGGGTGATATAACTTTAAGCTTTAAACTTTTAACTTTCAACTTTAAAAAGCATTATAAGCAAGGCTAAATTCACTTGCAAAGTTTTCAAGCTTGGCTGGACTAAGCGTGGGGTGGTGTTTGTAGAGGTCTTCAAACATTTTACCCGTTCTCATTGCTATTCCCATTTCAGTAAAGGCATCGGCATGACTGACAGAGAGACCGGCATTCAATAGCCCTTCTTTCTGCTGATCGTCTGTAAATTCAACCCATGAAAACTTTTTTCCTATTGCCTTACTCAGGACTTGTACAATCTCTTCTGTGGTTCTGAAATCACTCACGACATATCTAAATGAACTACCTTGGAAATTAAGATATAGCAGTTCTTCTGTTGCAGCTGCAGCAATATCATTGGTATGCACAAGTGGAAGCCTCAAATTACTGTTTCCAAAATTTCCTCCTGCTATCCCCATATTTTTAATCAAACCTATCTGATTAAACAGATTATAGAAAAAGTAGGAGGGTCTGAGATGCTTTACATTTAATCCAGGTATCTGATCCAGCATCTTTTCATAGGCTGACAAAGAATCTACCGGTCCGCAGCCATTTCCCATATGCGCTCCAATACTGCTCAGTGTAACCACATACGGTATTTTATTCGCACGAATAGACTCAGCGTAATTGGATGCAATTTTAAGTTGAGTTCCTCTCAGATCATTGGTGTTCATCAACGGAGGAATCATGGTATACACTACCTCCGCATTCTTGAAGGCATCTTGTACAAACTGGCTATCTTCAAGAGAACCAATCAGCGCTTCAGCTCCAAGAGCTTCAATCTGGTTTACTTTATTGACGTCGCTGGTGATGATCGTTACATTTTTGCCAGCTTCAATAAGGTGCTCCGCAATTGGTTTGCTGATATGTCCTATCGAACCGGTTATTACATAATTTTTCATAGTAGTCTGTGTTAGAATTGGAAGGTTGTCCCCTTGTTGTAAAGAACTTTCGACCTGACTCCGGATCCTTGTCAGTATATACATTGCAATTCTAACTTTTTAGTCCTTATATTGTAAGTAGTTATATTAATCTGATATAGTCATAGAAATCATACTTTTATTGTAAATCAGTATTTTATGGATAATGCCAAACTCAAAAAAGTTGAAAACTGCTCTGTTACTGTTGCTTTAAACGTGATAGGGGGAAAGTGGAAAATGCTAATTGTATACTTAATCATGAACGATATCAATCGTTTTGGGAAGCTAAATATGATGCTAAAGGATATCAGCAAACAAATGCTTACAACTCAATTGAGGGAATTGGAACAGGATGGTTTGATTGAAAGAGTGATTTACCCAGAAATTCCACCCCGTGTTGAATATTTTTTGACCCCAAAAGGAAAAGCTTTGATTCCCATCATGGATGCCTTAAAAGAATGGGCGGACGAATTTTTGTTAAAAGATGTTTCTGCCAGAGAAATTGTCTGAACTGGGATTCGTGGGATGCAGGGATTATTGACTGAACTAGGATCCATCGGATTAAAGGATATGCCTTGTCCTGAAATTGGGTTACAGCTTTTAATTTAAATACTAAGAATTGGGCATTGTCTTGGTGCGACCCTTACAGGGGCGTATGATATTTTTCTGGTCTTTACTATAAACATTTGACCTCTTCGAGGTCACAACTTCTCTCAAATTAGTACTCCCCCAGGCGTGTATGGGTACCTTTCCGCTGCAGCCAACCAAATCCTGTCTATCCTTTAATTCCATGAATCCCTGTCATTCCTTTAGTTCTGCAAATCCTGAAAAAAAACTTTCTAATTAGCTTCTTTGATCTGTTTACTTTTAGGCCTTTTTGGGGTATTACGTGGCACGGTAGAGTTGTATTCTTATTAAAAAATTGTATTTTTTTTATAGAAAACAGGAGTAAATTTAAATAGATGGATAAACAAAATAGGTTTAATGCAATTTGCAACAAAAAGATAATATTCATGGATAGGCAATTCAATGCATTGAATTACATAATAAGTACAATTTTTATATTTCTAGTTTTTACAAAAGCAGCTAATGCTCAGGTCTGGCCCGGAGATACCATTCATGTAGAAATTAATACGCATAATCCAGCTTTTCCGTTTCCGCAGTTCTTAGAGTACAAAGAAGGTAAGACTCTGGCAGCCAACAATGCTGTTGGTGTGACACATGCAGATATGGAAAAGGCTATGCGAGAGGCCTATACTATTATGATGAGGAGAGCACTGAAAGTTCCGGGAAAAACCCTGGGCACAGGCGCCAATGCCACTCCTTATATTGTTTATAACCATCCTAGTGTTCCTCAGGGGTATGGTACTTTCGTGTCGGAAGGTGATGGATATGCGATGCTTGCAGCGGCGCATTTTGCTGATAAAAAGACTTTTGACGGATTGTGGCTTTGGGTACATGACAACCGCTTAAGTGGTGTTAAAAAGTACTATGATTGTGCTCCTCTAAGGCCTACCTATACATATGGAGCAGGTTTCCCAGGCTGGGAATGTGATGAAAATACAAATATCAGTTCTACAACTATCAACTCTGCAGCTGATGGAGATTTGGATATTGCCATGGCACTTTTAATGGCTCATAAGCAATGGGGAGATAATATGGGAATTACTGATGCTTGCGGCAATGAGATCAGCTATAAAAATGAAGCATTGAAAATGATCAAACTTCTGGTTGATACATTGTATTATTCAGTAAGTCCTTTAGGTGCAGAGGCAGGAATGAAAGGCTATTTAACAGGGATCGTAGGTGTTGATGGATATCTGAAAAGTGGTAATACCTGGGGGGAACTTACCAATTGGCGGTATTCTGCAGCTAATACAGCATACCCTTGGGCAAAGGTCAAGCCAGATCCTATTCAGGTAACCAGTAAATATGTGGATTATAATGCACCTGCGTATTTTAGACAATTTGCAAAGTTTTTGGAAGAAAATGGAGGAACAGAATGGCAGATCAGTCAATGTAAACGGTGTGAGGCCTCTGCAGACTGGACAATAAAACAAATGTATGACAAAGGATATATTGCAAGTGCTGGTAACTATACGGTCAACGATGATGGTTCGGTAACAACATTTGGTCCTTTTGCTGCAGGTGAAGATTTCAGGTGTTCCTGGCGGACAATATTAAATTATGTCTGGCATGGTAATCCGGATTCAACCTGGAATCCTGTTACACATCAGGTGGAGCCGGGAGGAAATACCTTTGAATATGATATGGCTTTGAGGCACAAGGAATTCCTGAAGTTTCCGGGCTCTATTCCAAGTAGTTCAGAAAGTGCTTTCTGTAGTAAACTGGGAGCTTCTCCCGATCCAGGTCAGCCAAACTGGAAAGGAGTAGCGCAAATAAAACAGCAGTATCTTCCAAATGGGAATGTATTAGCAAATTATGGTGTAAACTGGATGGCAGGAACTGGAACTCCTGCCGCAGTTGCTTCAGGTGATTTAGATTTGACTGCTGAATTGTACAGACAATGTGAATTAGCCTGGGATGACCAGAGTGGTTCAGCTAAATTGACACCCTACGAACGTTATATAGGAAGTACCCCCAAATATTTTCACGGTTTTTTCAGGATACTCGGAATGTTAACGGCCTCCGGTAACCTGCATTCACCAGAAGATATGAAAGCGGGTGCCAATGTTAAGGTTTATATGGATGTAGATAAAACCTTTGCATATGAAGGAGATATTCTGAATTATGAAGTAAGCTACCGAAATTTTGGAGCCATTGATGCGACTGGTGTTGTAATCACAACAACTCTTGACCCTAACTATGAAGTGGTTTCTGTGAGTGGTGGCGGAACAGCTTCAGGATCTACCATAACATGGAACATCGGAACTGTTCCTGGCTTCAAAACCGGTGGGCTTGAACAAACAAAGGGTGTCAGAAAATTTGTGGTAAGGGTAAGGCCAATTGATATGGCTACTACGGTTTGTCTTACAAGCACTATTACTGCATCGAACGCACCATCCTGGACCAGCAACGAATATCCGAACAACGCGACGTATACGATGGAGCGTAACTGTGTTGATCTTTTGAAAGACAGAGTTCTGGCTATCAAAAAAACTACTGATAGAAGCGTTATGAATCCAGGAGATGTAGTAAACTTTACATTGGATTTTGAAAATAAATCGGGTTCAAATCTGTGGCTGAACGGAGGGCGTCCTCGCGTGGTAGTTTCCTATGCCAACTATGCACAAGCCAGCGGATTTGCCGAAAGGAGTTTTTATCAGTTTTACAGAATCTGGCATACCGCACATGAGGCGTATATAAATCTTGGAAATTACCGTGTTTCTTATTTTATGAATGATCCTGCTGCAATTGGCGAATACAATGCAGCAACAAATCCGACAGGTTGGACTGCAGGAGTTGACAACCAAAATGATCTTGATAAATACGGATACAATCCTCCTTCTGATCCCATGAGATTTATATATCAGAAAATTCCATGGGGGCAGGATTCCAAAGGGGCCTGGAACCAGCGAATCGTAACCCAATTTGCAAACGTTTTGACAGCTCCTACCATGCATGTGTATGATAAGCTGGATAGTGAATACCTAATACACAAAGGAGTCGTAGGGCCAAGTATTATACGTACGGTACTCAAATCCAATCCGTCGACGTTGTTAATGCCGAGATTAATAGATGATTGGTCCTACGATCCAAACATAAGGACCACGGACCATGACGGACAGGAGGACAGTTATTTTCCTATCAGTCCGGCTTTCACAAACTTTAATTCAGTACCTAAATATGAACCAGAAGTGGTTGACAATTACAGCAAAGATGCTTGTGGTGGACCTGTTAAGAATTTTTCAAAAGTCTTGGTTGAGGAATTTGATGGATACACCTGGAGAAGGATTGCTGGTGATGGTCCGCTTCCTGGACGTGAAACATACAATGTAGTGGTGACTGACTCTATTCCTATCGAACTGGAATGGAGTGCGTTTACGGATGATAATGCTGTTGGTGTTACTGCTACTTATACACCTTTAGCAGGGAATTCTAAATTTTCCGGATATGTAAAATGGACTATCCCTGCAATGCTTACAGGGGAAAAAGCTAATTTATCCTATAGAACAATAGCCAAGGCTCCGTGCTCGGAAAAAACGTTTATCAATGCCGGCTGGATCTGGTCAGATGTGGATTCACCAGATTCTTCTGCGGTCATTTTAAAACTTACCTGCAATCCTGTACCTCCGACACCACCTAAAGAGACTTCTTTGGTAAAATCAGCAAATACGGCTTCTGCAGTTGTTGGAGATGTTATCAATTATAAATTAACTTTTACAAATAAAGACGGATCAACAGCTTCATGGGCAGGAGCAGGCACACAACTTACAGACTGGCAGACATTAGGTACCGGGGTAACCATGCCTAAATTAAACGGGTCGGTTATTTCTCTTGACCAGAATGGTGGTAACAATGCCCCAGGGGCCAATGGCTATGCTTTTGGACCTAAAAAAGCACATGGGGTAAACGGTTGGATGGAAGCAACTATAGCACCTACTAATTCAAGTTCCTTCTCTTTTTTATACCGTTACCAGTCAGGTACACCTGGACTGGCTGATTTTAAAGGTTTAAGACTAGAGATCGCTCCTAATATTAATGGCAATAATTTTATAGAAATCAGACTGTACCAAAATGGCAGCAATACACCTATAGCTGCGTTTACAGGTCTGACATTTCCCGGAAGCTTTAGTTCGGTAAAGGTTAGAACTGAGTTGCAGGATGACAAATTATATATCTGGATAAATGATTTTACCGGAGCTCCTCTTAAAGTAATAACAGGAATTACAGAACTGGGAGCAGGTTATGCCGGAATTTTCGCAAAAGGTTCGCAGCAAGCACTTTCAGCTTATACAGCTCATTTTGATTCAGCATTTGATTTAGTAATCACAGACCCTGTACCTGCGGAATTAAATAATGTTACGAATATTTCAGATAATGGAGTTTTGACAGGTTCAACAATTACCTGGCCAACAGTTCCCGGTCCGATTTTGGCCAATGCGATTATTGAACGTACTTTTGATGCAACAGTAAATACCTGTGCTGATTTTATCACTAATATTGGTTATGCAACTGTTTATGGGGTAACCAATATCAAATCCCAGTATGTTGTAAATTGTGGAGCTATTAAAAACTGTATTCCACCAACATCAGTTACAACCTCGGTTTCGAATCCAAATATTTGTCTGGGTGCTGCTCTAAGTGTATCTGGTACAGCTATACCGCCAAATCCAAACTACTATTATACCTGGTATAAAGATGGTGTTGCGGTAACCACACCAAGCAATACCTATGCACCGTATACAATAGCTGCTACAACTATGGCAGACACAGGTACATACGTACTCCGTGTAGAAGATGGAAATGATGGTACACCTGCCTGTTATAAAGAGTCAGCTAAATTAGTGATCAGGATAACTGCTCCTATGGTTGCAGGTACGATATCTTCAGACCAGAATCTTTGTTCTGGTTCTACTCCGGATGTTCTTACCGGCACAGCCAGCACTGGAGGAGAAACAGTAAAGAATTATAAATGGCAGAGTTCGGCTACGAATGCTGGTCCTTGGACAGACCTTGGACCTTATAGCACCTCAGCGATAGATTATGCTCCGGGCCTATTGACTACCACTACTTATTACAGAAGAATAGATTCTTCAGGGTATTGTCCAGCAGTGCCAACTACAAGTATTGCGATTACAGTAACACCGACAACGGTAGCTGGTATCATTTCTTCAGATCAGTCCATCTGTTCAGGAGAAACACCGGATCCATTAACTGGTACTCCAAGTACTGGCGGAGTCACCGTTAAGTATTACAAGTGGCAGAGTTCGACAACAAACGGTACGACAGGCCCATGGACAGATCTTGGAACCTATAGTACAACGGCAACAGGATATGCTCCTGGAGTATTGAGCAGCACCACTTATTACAGAAGAATAGATTCATCAGGGTATTGCTTAGGTGTGCCTACTGCAAGCGTCGAAATAAAGGTTACTCCAACAGTTGCGGCATCAGTTGTGATTTCAACCCCGTCTGGCACAACCTGTGCGAATGCTGCTGTTACGTTTACTGCTGTAGAAACCAATGGCGGTACTCCAACTTATCAATGGTATAAAGGTACAATTGGTTCTGGTATCATAATTCCATCGGCAACTGGTGCTACCTATACAACACCGGCTTCCGGAGCAGGAGCTGTAAGTAATGGAGACAGTTATTATGTCGAAATGACAAGCTCATTGACCTGTGCAAAGCCTGATCCTGCTGTATCCAATATAATTGTAATGACAGTAACGAACCAGGTAGCTCCAGCAGTATCAGTAGCGGTCAATCCTGGCAATATTATCTGTGAAAATACGAATGTAACTTTTGCAGCTACCCCTGGCAATGGTGGTTCCAATCCGACTTATGAATGGTTTGTGAAGAAAGCAATAGATCTAACTCCTGTAAGCCAGGGGCCTGCAAGTTCAGCAGTTGATTCTGATAAGTTTACGATCAATACATTAGAAAACGGAGACAGAGTTTTTGTTAAAATGGTGAGCAATTCTGATTGCGCAAGCCCATCAGATGCAATCTCACCAGAAATTATCATAACCGTAAAACCGACGGTAATCCCAGAAGTATTAGTAACAGCGGATAAATCAAGCATTTGTCCGAATGAGAGCGTAACGTTCACAGCAGTGCCAACCAACGGAGGTTTTACTCCGGTTTACGTATGGAAAAACGGTAATACAACTGTAGGTGGCTCGGGAGCAACCTATACTACAAACACTCTTCTGCCCGGTAATTCGATCACCGTAACCATGACAAGCTCAGAGTTGTGTGCAAGCCCAATTGCAGATGTATCAATACCAGTTAATGTAGACATTAAACCTGTCCCAGCTCCAGCGGTAAGTATTACAGCGGATGTTTTGGATGTTTGTGAAGGTAATGCGGTAAACTTTACTGCAACTCCAACAGATGGAGGACCATCACCACTATACCAGTGGTATATCGGCACGACGAAACAAGGAGCTGCAACTTCCTCCAATACCTTTACGACCAGCGACCTGACAGTTTCTACATCAAGTCCTGGCAATACGGTGAAAGTTGAACTTGTAAGCAATGAAGAATGTGCAAGTGCTATACCTGTGGCATCGAATGTAATAACGATTACAGTAAATCCGGGAATAAAGCCTGGGAAGCTCAGTGATGATCAGACTATTTGCCACAATACATCCGCAGCTATATTGAAAGAAATAGCAGCCTCAGATGCAGTCAGTGCAGTATATACCTGGCAGCAGTCAGAAACTCCTACAGTTGATGCAAGCTGGGCACCTGCAATAGGAACACCAAGTAACGGTGGCAAAGACTTTACACCCACAGCAACATTAACCACCACTACTTATTATCGACGCAGAGTGGATGATGCATCTGCTCCTGCACCTTGTAATAAAGCATTTACAACCCCTGTAAAGATCACTGTAAATCCTGCTCTGGCAGCCGGAGAGATCGGTGGTGATCAGGCAATTTGTTCTGGAAAAGTTCCTGATCCGTTTACTAGTGTTAATGTTCCTTCAGGGGGGGCAGGCTCTTACACGTATCAATGGCAATACACAGATGCAGCGCACCCGACTATGACGGATATCAGTGGTGCAATCAATGCAACGTACTCACCAGGAGTTTTGACATCGACAACACAATTCCGCAGGATAGAGACATCCGGTAATTGTGGTTCAGTTTCCAGCAATGTAATTACTGTCACAGTAGCTGCTCCTGAAGTAGTAACAGCAAGTATTAACGATCCTGGGCAGGTATGTTCCGGTTCAGCAACATTCACCTTCATGGCGAACGCAAGTACAACGGGTACAGGAACATTTAGCTATAAGTGGTACCTGGGTTCAGGCACTACACCTGTAAGTACAGCGCAGGCTTATTCTTACAATCCTGTCAGTGGAGATCATGGCAAATCAGTAAAAGTTGTCGTATCGACTTCTAATACATGTAATGCAGGAGATGCAACTTCTAATATTGTTACTTTAAATATAGTAGATGCAGAGGCCGCAGCTGTATCGATTGAAGCGAATCCTAACTGTGCAGGTTTGGTAAGTACATTCAGTATTAAGTCGTCAAGTGGTACAGGTTCCTCACCGACTTACAATTGGTATGTTAACAATTCGACTGTTCCGGTAGCAACTGGTACGACCTTCAGCAGTTCCACTTTGGTAACAGGAGATCAGGTTTGGGTAGGGATGACTTCAAATCTGGCCTGTGTGATAGGCCCGAACTTTGTAGAATCTGCTAAAATTACGATGTATATCAAACCGATTCCGAATCCTGTCATTAATGAGGGAAATCAGACTATATGTTCTCCAGAGAAAGTAACGTATACTGTTCCTGTAAGTGCGGGAGCTACCTACCAGTGGCTTCGTGATGGGATTGTAATTCCCGGAGCAACCAATCCAAGTTATTCAGCTACACAGAGCGGTTTGTATACAGTTATTGAAGACAATGGAACGTGTTCCCAAACTTCATCTGGAAGGAATCTAACAATCATCCAGACACCAGTAGCGAATGCAGGAGCAGATATATACATAAAGGATGGTGAAATTGGTCAATTAAATGGAACAGGGGGCGCATTGTATATTTGGTCACCGGCGAAAGGCCTTAGTGATACAACTGTGAGCAACCCGACATTTATTGCAGATCGGACAATCGTGTACACCTTAACGGTAGCGGATGCAACGAATATGTGTAAGAGTAAGGATTCGGTAACAGTATATGTTGAAAGACCGATCAGGATACCGAATGCAATTACAGTAAACGGAGATGGAAATAATGATACCTGGGAGATCGAGAATATAGAGAGCTTTCCGAATGCAGAGTTTTTAATTTACAACCGTTGGGGCAATCTGGTTTGGAAGAGTACTGGTTACTTGAAGAATTGGGATGGAACTAACTACAAAAACGGTGAAGTATTACCAGACGGAACCTACTTCTACATCATTAATCTGAACAGTCAGATCTATACAGAGCAATACAGTGGCTATGTACAAGTCCTGAAATAAAACCGGGATGCTAAGGGGGATTGTCTAAACTGGGATTCATGGGATTTAAGGATAGACAGGATTATCTTCGGAAAGGTTCTCCTCAATTTTAATAAAGGCATTCACATTTGTAATTCGAACGTTTTGAGAAAAAAATTAAGATTAGCCAGTTCTTTTAGAGCTGGCTATTTTTATTTTGAAACAGTAAGAATTAAGAATTATTAAGGATGGTGTAGGTTTTTAGTGCAACGGGGAAATCGATAAAATAAAGGCATCCCAACCAGAAATAACCTAATTAAACATTTTATTTTTTGTTTGGTTTGGTGACTATATCTCGCCTTAAATTTTACAATACTCATGAAAGAAAATTTACTTTTCGTCGCTATGTTTTTACTCAGTGGCCTACTGATGTCACAGCCACAACTGGTTTCTGACCTGCCTGATCGTCCAAGTCATTTTACACCATTTGGAGAGGACGAAGAGCTTTACTTTGCTATAAAAGATCAATTGTGGCATTCTAATGGTAACCCTTCAAATACTCATATGGTAATAGATCTGAATGAAATCATTACATCCATCTTAACAGATAATGAGAATATCTATATAGTTACTCAAGGGCCTTCATCAAAATATTATATATCAGATGGCACAGCTGCCGGAACTGTTCTTCAACCCAATGGTGATGATTTTCCCTTTCCTCCATCTGAAGATCCACAATATGTACTAAATGGCTTCACTTATTATATATCAGGTGATTCTTTGCTTCGTACCAGTAGTCCTGAAGCTACGCCTGAAGTATTTCTAAAAGATGATGATTTTGCAGATAATGTAGACGGAATGTGGGATAATAATTTTGCATTTGTGATACTTGGGGTGCTTGATGATAAGTTGATCTTTGCAACTAGTTTTTATGAAACTGCCACAGGATATGATGTTCTTAAAGTATATTCGACCAATGGATCTGCAGATGATACTACTTTTTTACAAAGAATAAATCCGGGACATAGGTTTAGCCTGATAGAATATTACAAAGGCAAGATGTTATTTATAGTGGATAATCATTTGGCATTGAACTACCCTGTCTATATTACAGATGGAACCGCTGAAGGTACTATAGAGTTGACTGAACCTATTGGACGTGATCCGCATAAAGTGGAGTTTAAAGAAGTTGACGGAGAGGCTGTTTTGATCATAGAAACTCAATCCGGAAGGTATTTCTGGCAAACAGATGGTACTCCGGAAAATACTTTTCACTTTTTATTCATTGAATCTTATTATTCAGAGTATAGAGGTGTTGAAAATATTGGCTCTACGTTATTTTACATTGATAAGACAGATGAAGATGATCCTAGTGATTTAATAAGTGACTATGGACTTTTTCAGATGAATATACATGATAATGTTCCGTTTCAAGTGAATAAACTTACTGCAGATCCTACAGATAGGTATGTTGGGACTTATAATCTTACTAATGTAAATGGAGTATTGTATTTCGCTACGGGTTATTTAAATGCTGGATTTTTCAGCAAAGATTTAACTCCCCAATTATGGAAGTATAGTCCTCCATTCCTGACTGAAGTTGTTACCTCGGTGATTGAGAAACCTGATACTGAAATGGCAGCTTATCCCAATCCTTTTTATGATAAGTTGCAGGTGAAAAATTGTGATGGAAAATCCATCACCCTGACAAATGCATTAGGCACTATAGTACATCAGGAAAAATACATCTCCGAATCTGTTAACCTTTCACATTTGCCAGGCGGAATTTATTTTGTGTATGTCGAAGGTCTGGAAGAAATAATGAAAGTTGTTAAAAAATAAATTGTATATCAACTTTCATTTTCAAAATGGAAAAGTGAAAATGAGGGATTACATTTCAATAAATATCACTATAAGCCCCCGTTTTGGCGGGGCTTTTTGTTTTATGGAAGATATGCAGAAAAAGAGTATGATGAATATTTTGTCAGAAGAGTATATCATTTATCAAAGATTCTTTCGGGAACAGACACCAGTCGGGGCCGGAGATCGTATTGATAGCTAAAATCTGAAGTAGCGATTCAATCGCTATTTTCGTGAATCCTCGTTAATTTTATTTTAACCAGTCATATGTGATGTAAATCTAAGGAAGGCCATAAGAGAAGAAAGCGATTTAAAACGTGAAAAATCATGCATTGTCCCAAATAGGTGAGGAACAAGTCAGTCGAGGGGGGAAAACTGCATACCCTGTGATATAAGTTCGTTAATCTTTATATTAGGGTATTATTGTAGCTAAATGGAAAAGTCAGAGTTTCTTATTAGTAAAATGGACTGTCCTTCAGAGGAAAGCATGATTCGAATGAAATTGGATGGTATAGAGGAGATTAAATCTTTGGATTTTGATATACCCAATAGAAAGTTGACAGTGTATCATTTTGGAAACCTTCGTGATATTGAAAAATCAATTCATGACCTGAATTTTAACGCATCACTAATTAAAACTGAAAGCGTTGAAAGCCTTTCTTTTATAGAGGTATCAAAGAATCAATCTAAATTATTATGGACTGTACTATTAATTAATTTTGTTTTTTTTGTAATTGAAGTCGTATCAGGTTTTTTATCCCGTTCAATGGGTCTGGTATCTGACAGTTTGGATATGCTTGCTGATTCTTTGGTTTATGGGCTCAGTTTATATGCTGTCGGTAGTTCTGTATCTAAAAAGAAAAATGTAGCCAAAATAAGCGGTTATTTTCAATTGGTATTAGCTTTATTTGGATTTGCAGAAGTCGTGAGAAGATTTTTGGGTTATGAAAAAGTCCCCGATTTTGCCACTATGGTAATCATATCCGTTTTTGCATTGCTAGCGAATGTAATTTGTCTTTATTTACTTCAAAAATCAAACGATAAAGAAGCACATATGCAGGCAAGTATGATTTTTACTTCTAATGATATAGTAATCAATTTAAGTGTAATAGCCGCTGGTTTTTTGGTCTATTTCCTGAATTCAAAATATCCGGATTTAATCATTGGGACTGCAGTTTTTATAATTGTTGCGAGAGGGGCATTTAGAATTCTTAACCTGGCAAAATGAGTAACAGGTTATGGATGGGACTTTGTTTGGAACGCAGTCATTTTATACAGTAGAAATACAGCAGGAGAGAAGAGGGATTGGCTTTTTAGATGGAGATATCGACCTAGGAGCAGTAATGCGAGAGCTCAGATAATTAAATTCTAAAAAACGTGCTTATCTGATTGTGCAGATTAACTTTTTGATTTTCTTTATTTTGTCTTTTATATTAGGCCTGAGTTTTTATCAGAATTACAATATTAACCTATGAGCAATTATTTATTATCTTATCACAGCAGAAGGTCTTTGTTACTGGTCACATTGCTGGCTTTCTCTTTGACTTTACAAAGCTGCATGACTACAAGGATTGTATCAAAGTATGACAGTGATACAATGGTAAACAATCCTGCTAACAGAAAAACGGCTTGGACTTATGCCTGGGGACTGGTTCAGATTAAAGATATCAATCCCAAATGTGAATCGGGCTCTATGACCAGCGTAACAGTAAAGACCAATATTGGCTTTATACTGATATCTGCAGCAACACTTGGCATAGCAGTGCCTCTTAAGTTTGAATGGACCTGTAATCCTAAATCAATACCAACCGAGCAATTGGGAGAATAATTTTTTAACGAAAACATTGATCCAACATGAAACTACCAGAAGGAATTGAACCGCTAGAGCTGGGAAAGTGGGAAAATATACATCAGAACTTTACCCATACTTTTAAAAAGCATTCAAGTTTTAAACTACGCCTTCCTGAATCTGCGCCGGATGGCACTGCCAAATACAGGGCTACTACAGCAAATTTCCAATGGCTTATCAAATATGCCTTGGAGCATAACATTCAGCTTAGAGCCATGGGGAGCGGATGGTCGTTCTCTGATGTGGCCGTATCAGAAGGAGGAGTAATAGATACTAAGTCTCTGAGGCTTACCTTTAATATGGGAAAATCATTCATTGATGAGGCATGGCTGGATCAGGGTAAGAAACCGGAGAGCTTATTTTTTACCCAATGTGGAGTCAGTATACTTGATCTGAATGAAAAGCTGGAAAAAGAAAGTAACCAGAAACGTTCGCTCCGAGCTTCAGGAAATAGTAACGGTCAAACCGTTGCCGGGGCTACGTCTACAGGAACTCACGGAGGCGCTTTCAATCTGGGGGCCGTACACGATACTATTGTCGGACTTCATATCATTACAGGGCCAGACTCACATGTGTGGCTTGAAAGAAGTTCAAATCCTATTGCTTCTGATAATTTTATTCAATGGCTTGGAGCAGAACTTATAAGGGACGATGATGCATTTAATGCAGCAGTTGTAAGTTTCGGAAGCTTTGGATTTATACATGGAGTATTGCTTGAAGTCGAACCAATATTTCTTCTTGAACAGCACAAGATTCCAAATGTACCTTATGCTGATGCTGTTAAAAAGCTTATTAATCAAAGAGATTTCTCAGGTATTGCTTCGAAGTTACCATATCCGCAGAGCCCGGATCAGCCTCAGATATACCATCTTGACGTTGTGGTAAATCCTCATAGCTTTGAGCCGGATAACGATAAGAAAGGTGTATACCTTCGTCTAATGTATAAATTACCATTCAGGGAAAATTATACCAGAATCCCAAGAGACGAAAATGGTTTTTTTTATGGTGACGATACTTTAGGACTCATACAAAAAGTACTTGATTCTGCCGGGCCTTTAGCAGATCATATTATTCCTCCTCTTGTCAATAAATTGTTTCCGCTCGCTTATGCTGTTACAGACACGGTTACTGGTACCATAGGGGAGACTTTCAGAAATACGGCATACAGAGGAAAACTTGCAAGCTTTGCATTTTGTATAGATTCAGCTCATACTTCCAAAGTACTTGAAGCAGTCATCAAAATCAATAAGGAAAACCCTTTCAGCGGAGCTATAGGTTTTAGATTTGTAAAAGGTACAAAGGCATTATTAGGTTTTACAAAATTTGAAAAGAGTTGTGTAATGGAGTTAGACGGTATGGATTCTAAAATAACCAGGGCCTTTTTTATCAATACCTGCCAGAAACTGGATGAAATGGGTGTGCCCTTTACTTTACACTGGGGAAAGCTAAATTACAATATGACACCTCAGATGGTGAGAAAGATGTATGGTGAGGAGAGGATTCATAAATGGCTAAAGATTAGAAAGTCTCTTTTAGGGGCATCAATGAGGGTTTTTAATAATAAATTTCTTGAAAGAATCGGGTTGGATAAAGATCCTGAAGCAATTGTTTAACCTTGAGTTATATTGTAGTTTGAGATAAGGCTAAAGTTTTATTATAACAATTTCATTTCTGAATACCTGCATTAAAACCTAAAATTAATAACATTACTTTTATTTGTAGGCAGAAGTCAATAGACTTCGCACAAATGAAAGTTTACATCCCTTGCAGTCATTGACCTAGGAGATTCTTACCCGAAAGTAATGACGTAATTATATTTATAGCTTTGCAAGACTTCAAAATAAATGAGAATAGTTTCTGTTAGAGAAAACCCAGAATACAAAGAAAAAGCAATTCAATATTTTCAGAGTAGTTGGCCTAAAGTACTACCGGTACTATATGAAGACTGTATCTTTAACGCTATTAATGCTCCTCAGACATTACCTCAATGGTATCTGTTAGAAAAAGAGGATATAATTATTGGCTGTGCTGGATTAATACCTAATGATTTTATTAGCAGAATGGATTTGTATCCCTGGCTATGTGCATTATTTATCGAAGAAGTGCATAGAGGAAATAACTATGGAAATCTTTTGATTGAAAAGGCTAAAAAAGACACTAAGCAATTTGGATTTAACTATTTATATCTTAGTTCGGATCATGTCGGATATTATGAAAAATATGGTTTTGAATATATCGGTCAAGGTTATCATTCCTGGGGAGAAGAATCAAGAATTTATCAAATAAAAGTCTGACAAATACTACACTCAATTGTTTCCTTTTTCATCTGAACATCTGAAGCAGCTGATCTTTCAAAATGAATAAAATGAAGCTATATTGCAGAATGGCGGTTTAAATGGTATTGTTTTTTGTAACTAACAGATCCTTTACGTGGTCAGGATGACAAAACAGTTGATTGTGGTTGACAAAATAATGTTAAAATGACTGCACTAGAATGAATCTTTGAATCACTGTTTAACCAATATAAATGCGAATACACTATCAACATAATTCTTAATTGCTTTAATAAATCCCTGTCATAAATTGCCCGCTTTACAAAAGTGTTCCGGTCTTCGAGCAGAATTAAGATAATGCTTTTTTCATAACATTATATTTATTTTTATATAACAAATGTTGTATATAATAGTTATGCTTCTGATTAGGCTTAATAAGCCAGAAGATTTGAAATCCAGCAAATACTTAATTAGTGATCAACGGTTTGTATAACATATCATTTGGCACTTGACAACTTCAGCTTATTCCTCCTTTCACTTCATGAAGCATTAGGGATGTGGATAACTATATGAATTTTCCTAATACATTTCTGTTGATGCATATCAATTGGCCATTTTTGCATCAATTATTCATCATAAAAATGAATTTGAAATAGTATATTTTCTTTCACCATTAAAGGTTATTCAATAAGAATAATTCAGGTTTTTATTAATGAATCAGTTAACAAATCCAATTAAACCTTATGAAAAAATTTGGACTAACATTAATAAGTTTGCTAGCTGTAGTTATGCATCAGATTGCAGCTGCGCAACCGGTTGTAGTGAAAAACATTCCGGGCAATAGTTATGGTTTTTTTGAAGCTTTGGACTATTTATACTTCTTTCATAATGATAGCTTATGGAAGTCAAATGGAGCAGCAGGGGGAACAGTATTTGTAAAAGATCTTGGAGGAAAGGGTATTGTGTATTCAACACACCCTTACGGGCAAGATCGTTATAGACAAAAACCTTTTGCTATCAACAAAGCCTTTTTTTTTACTACAGAGAACGGTGCCAATGTTTCTTTATGGAGAAGTAATGGGACCTCAGGCGGTACAGCAGCTATAGCTACTTACAATAATATTAAACCTTTAGGTGTACTTAATAATGAATTCTATTTTGGTGCACAATCCGGAGGTACATCTAATTTATATAAAGTAAGCACAGGAAATCCAGTACTTTTAAAAACAATAAATCTTTCTCCCTACCCTCAGTTGGTACCTTCTTTTCCTTCATTCGAAAATTTTTGGTTTATTTCAGATGACCATGAAGTGGTGAACGGGCTATTAATGTTCCAGGTTATGGGTAACTCAGGGCCAGAGTTATGGAAGACAAACGGAACTATTGCCGGAACAGTTAAGGTAAAAGGTTTCCAGACTCCCTATAATTTAAACCAGTTTACTAATGTTGATGGGTTGTTATATTTTCAGTTTAGAGTTTCAAATAGTCAATATCCTGGTGCTGAGGATGTGGAACTTTGGAAAAGCAATGCTACTGCTGCAGGTACAGAACGTGTTACTTCCTTTCAATTAGATTATGACGATTTGAACGATTTAACAAGTTATCAGGGGAAATTATATTTTATAGTTAATTCATACAGCAGATATATGTTTTATGTAACGAATGGAACTGCTCAGGGTACTCAGCTGGTGACGGATTTTGGACCTGAAAACGAGACGCATATTATAGGTGAAGTAAATAATTTACTTGCTATTAATACTTTGTTTGAAAGTGTCTCTGGCTCGATATATAGAAGCAATGGTACTATTATTGGTACAGAAAGGGTTAGCTTTACTACAGGTTCGAATTTTACTATAGTTGGCAATACTTTACTTTTTACTGATCATATTAACCATGATCCTGGAGGAGGACCGGAGACCCCAGAAGATAGAAATCAATTATGGCAATCGGATTTGACTTCAGTAAACACAAAACCCGTGAAGAATATATTTCCAGGTACTTCTTTCCGCGATTCAGATAATCTCACCAATGTAAATGGGGCGCTGTTCTTTACAACACCTGATAATTTACAACTAAAACTATTAAAATATAATCCTCTTGCCCCTTCTGCTAACAAAGCATTTTTCACCGTGGTAAATGCAGTTACAGATGAAGACAGAGCATGGCTGAGGAAAGGTGATACTATTGTAGTGATTCCCGGTGAAGGTATTAATATTCGATTTAATCCTGTAAAGAATCCTAAGAGTGTTCGATTTTTTCTTAATGGTTCTGCTTTTATAACAGAAAATACAGTGCCTTTTGCTTTAGCTGGAGATAATAGTGGAAATTACAATATATGGAATGCCAGTAAGGGGCATTATACTTTAATTGCCAGACAATATTCTGGCACCAATGCTTCCGGCAAATTGATAGCATCTGATACCGTTCAGTTTTTTCTGGATAAATTACCTCTTCCTCCCTTAGTGAATGCAGGCCCAGATCAGACCTTAAACTCTGTTTCTGCAACGACGCTTAGCGGTACTGCAATTTCACAGGAAGGAAGTATTTCTTCTGTTTTCTGGTCTCTTCAATCAAGCCCCGGAGGCTTTGTCAGCCCTGTTATTACAAATCCTAATTCACTAAGTACTACTGTTTCTGAATTAATCCTTCCAGGGACGTATATCTTCAGATTAACTGTTACAAGCAGTGAAGGGGCCGTGAATATAGATGAAGTTTCCGTTACAGTATCAGGACAAGCCATGGGTTCCTTTAGTTTGATAAACGCCGATACCGATCAATCTGTTTTTAATAATTTTCAGGAAGGTCATATATTTTATTTATCACATTATTCGACTAGTAATTTTAATATTGTAGCTTCAACCATACCTGGAACAGTAGGAAGCGTTCGATTCGAATATGATGGAAAGGTGAGTATAGAAAATAGTGCACCTTATGCCTTATATGGAGATGTCAATGGAAATTTTAATCCGGGCCCATTAACATTAGGTACTCATATTATTTCAGCTACACCTTATTCTGGCCCCAATGCGACTGGAGTAAAAGGTCTTACAAGAACTGTGAAATTTCAGGTTATGATTTCTTTCCCTCCTTATGCAAATGCAGGTCATGATAAAGAAATTGTATTGCCAAATAATTCTGTTGTATTGGATGGTGACGCTTATGATCGGGATGGCACAATTCAATCTGTGCAATGGAGCTTCATTTCAGGACCTGCTACTAACTTTACTATGAGCAATAGTAATTCACTTAATTTATCTTTATCAGGTTTTACTGTTCCCGGCACATATCAGTTCAGACTCACAGTTTTGGATAATACGGGTCTGACTTATTCAGACAATGTTATAGTGGATGTAATCGCATCGGCCACCCAAGCGGTAGTTAGTCTCACACTTATCAATGCCGATAATGATACGGATATTATGACAATCACGAATGGAACTATGATTGATCGGACAATGCTGCCTACACTTAATTTAAATGTCAGAGCTAATACTAATCCTGCTACCATAAGTAGTGTTCGATTTCAAATGGACGGTACTTTTAACCGCGTAGAAAGTACTGTTCCTTATGCTATGTTTGGCGATAATAACGGGAATTATAATTCAGGAAATTTTACATTAGGAAGCCATACTCTTACAGCTACACCTTATGAAGGAGCCAGCGGTTCAGGAACAGTTGGTACACCATTAACAGTAAATTTCTCTGTCATCAACAGCGCAGCTAGAATTTCCAATGAATATGCAATCCGATCAGTTTGTTACCCTAATCCTTCATCTGATATTTTTCATATATCCATACCTGCTACTGAATCTGTTGAAGCAATGGTAGATATATATGATAATAGAGGAAAATTTTTGACAAACTTGTTTACAGGTGCGGTTCAAATGGGAGAAGATCTTAGTATTTCCTGGAATGTGTCTGATCAAAAGCCTGGGGTTTATTTAATGAAAGTAATTATGGGAGATAAAGTGTTTACTGAAAAATTAGTAGTTAAGTAATCACTTATTCAATTAATAATCTATAAGTGAGTCTTTGGTAGTATGTTATCAGAGACTCCTTATAACATAGTTTTTAACGGCCGGAGAGAAGAGCACCATCTTAATTTTGAAAGCAACAAACATTATTTCTCTATATGTGTTTTTCTTCAATTCTACTTCATTATCAATAATTTTGTATATAATATTTATGGAAGAAATAGGTTCGTTCTTAAAATCCATGTTTGGAATTGATGACCATATATCGATATTGCAGGTCCTGCTAAGAAGCTTTGTGATATATATTACAGGAATCGCTTTGGTACGTTTCGGGAAAAAGCGTTTTATTGGGAAGATGTCGGCTTTTGATATGATCATTGCAATTATTCTTGGTTCTTTATTGAGCAGAGCAATTACAAATTCTGATCAATTTGTTGAAATTTTAGCCGCTTGTTTATTTTTAATATTTTTGCATCGAATTTTTTCTCTCATTGCTGTCTATTCCGATAGATTTGGTGATTGGATAAAGGGGCACGAAAGGCTTTTGATTAAGGATGGAGAAATACTATGGGACGAAGTGCGTAAAAGTAATTTAAGTAAGCATGATTTAATGCAGACAATCCGTCTGAATGCAAAAACCTCTGATGTAAGCAATATAAAAGCAGCTCGTCTTGAAAGAAATGGAGATATAAGTGTGCTTATGAAAGATTAGCAGTTATGAATTAATTATTTTTTAGTCTGAATGAATTCATTTAAATGATTCTAAAAGACATTTCGGTTAAACTCCTGTCGGGGAGAGGATTTTAGAGAATATCAACGCAATTGCTATTCTTATGAGTCTGATGCTTGCACTTTCTTGTAGCGAGTGCAATTTGAAATAGAAGGCTGAGTTTAGAAAGTTATGTACCTATTGAATAAATGTATTCGCATTGGTAATGAGTGAACTAATGAATAAGATTTTAAATAGCCAGTTGTAATGATCTTGTAATTTTGTCTATTTTAAGACAAAGAGCAGCTATGTCAGATACGGAATTAAAAACACCAGCAAGGAATCTATTTAATAGTAGAACGAATAGATTTATCTACACACAAAGAATTACCTCTCTTAATTGTAAATTCTATTAATTTTTGAATTAATTATAGTAGTTGCCTTGGATAAAATGCCTAGTCATGTTCATGTAATTTTATCAGCGAAAGGATATTCTAATTTGTCAGATATAAAGCACGCATAACAAAGGTGCGTCAAACTTCCGAATACGTATTCTCGGCTTTGCTGATTGATTTCTTTTAATTACAGGCTGTTCTTGTGTATGAACAGCCTGTATGCATAAACCTAACAAGTAGTATAATTTTATCGCACTATAAAGATTTTTCTTTTTACAGTTGCTTCTCCTATATTCATTTTCACAAGGTATCCTCCGGAAGGAAAATCAGAGAGGTTGAGCATAATTTCATTTTGCCCTGTAGACAGCGCATAGGTATTTTTTTCTATGGAATATTCTTTACCTGCGAAATCCAGTACTTCGAGTGAAAAAGATGTTGCATTCGAAACATTTTCAATAGAGAGGTTAAACAATCCATCTGGAGAATGGGATGGGATCGTTTTGATTACTTCTGATGAATAGATGTCTTCAATGTCACCGCTTCTTACTTCAAGGGCTGGCTCTTCTTCTGTTGCTGCAACTCTTTCATTTACCGGTTTTAGAATTACATCATTACATACTTCTTTAGGATTACCGGATATAGAAACTTCATCCAGCCTCCATCCGGATGCATATCCTGAACTGTTAAAGTAAGGTGTATTGATAAAATCGTTATAGGCATAGTTGGCAACAATCACTTCAGTTACAGCTCCTGGTCTGAATATGACAGAATACTTTAATTGTCCATTGATAAAATAGGTATCAAACGAATGCACATGCCATCCCTTACCATGCATCTCATTAAATTTTGTTAGAAAGTAGGCCTGGTTATAGTTGACAATAAAAGATTCTGCTGAATTATTTTTTTCAAAGATAGCTGTGTATCTTAACTGATTGTTTACTAAAAAGGAATTAAGGGTTTTCAATCTCTATCCGCTTCCTTTTCCGATTATTTGTTTGATGATAAAATAAAGGAATATCTTCCTGAATAATCATCCATCAAGAAGAAATAGAAAAAATAATTTTATTTCCTGGTTCAAATACGCATAATGAAAAGTGTGAAATAGCTAGAGTGCAGTGGACAAGAAAGAAATGTAAAACTAAGAGATGGATTTCCAGGCAGTATACCAATTATGCATGGGGTTGATTCTAATTGTCTTTTTAACTTGATTTTATAATTTCAGATAATAAATCATTCAGATCAAGGTGCCTTGTATACATATCCAGCGAGCCATCTGGTTTTTGGGGCCATAGCTCTTTAGGTCTATCCCAATATAGTTCTATTCCATTGCGATCAGGATCATTGAGATATAACGCTTCAGATACGCCGTGATCACTTGCACCAGTTAAAGGGTAATCGGCTTTTAGTAGTCTTTCGAATATAATAGCAAGGTCATTTCTTGATGGATAAAGTATTGCGATATGAAATAACCCTGCAGAATTTATTGGTGCAGGTGATGCACCTTCGCTATACCATGTATTCAATCCAATATGATGATGATAACCTCCGGCGGAGATGAATGCAGCTTCTTTTCCGTACATTGTTGTTACCTGGAATCCTAATAGGTTACAATAAAATTCAAGAGATTTGCGTAAATCTGAAACTTTTAAGTGTACATGTCCTATTCGTGTCTGCGCCGGAACGATGTAGGTGCTTTCCATAATTATGATCTACTTTCCTTAATTAAACTTAAATTATAATCTTACTCTTGTTTAAAGAAATTAGTAAACATAGAATCTTTTCTACCTTGTTTACACACTCAATTCTTTCTTTTTTTTCAACTATTTTATTTGATACAATAAATTTAATTCCTTTATTTTTCCCTGTAATTGATAGTCTTTTAAAAAGGTTTAAAAATTATCGATAATCATTGCCGCATTGAATCCTTCTATCAGTATATGATAATTTAACAATGAAATAAAATTGTGTTAGCCTAACCTATAGATTAAATTTTTGTTTAATAAATTAAATACCTTTAAATGACTGAATAAATTATAACTATCATGAGTATACAATGATTTAAAAACATAAAAGGAATTGCTTTTTGTTTAATAATAGGGGAATGAATTTTGTTGATCTAGAAAGTCTTAATGCCAGTCAATGGTTGACGTCTAAGTTATTTTATAAATAAAATCAAGAGGTTAAATATTTGTTTTACAAGATGATTCAGCATTATGATAAAACAATAAATAGTTACTTATCCTTTCTCTACTTGTTCTTATAGAGAAGGTTTTTCATGCTGAACTTGTGAGGCATCTGAGTTTTCAAAAGTAATAAGATTATGCTATCTGGCAGAGTGGTGGTTTAAAAGTTAAAAGATAAAAAAGAATAATACTTTAAGCTTTTTGCTTTCATCTTTCAACTCCTTACCTTATTATTTCAACCCAGCCTTTTACATTCAGGCATCCGGTTCTATCCAAGACTTTATAAAAATAAACTCCATCGGGTAAATCATCTCCATTCCAGTTATTATGGTAGTTTTCTGAATAAAATACTTCGCTTCCCCATCTGTTATATACTGAAAATTCTATGTCATCATTATAATCCAGAACAAAAAATTCATTTGACTTATCCTTGTTAGGGGTAATCAAATTAGGTATAAACAGTTTTGCCGGTTCAAGAACTATTATGTTTATAGTGTCAATTGATTGGCAATTATTTTTATTAAGTTTTACCCAATATTCCCCTGATTTGCTAATTGTAAAATTGGGTTGATTACTTCCATCTGACCATTCTATCATACTGTTAGCGACATTATCTAAAGTGATTTCCTCCGACATACATATTTTTCTGTCTTCACCAAGATTTATAACAGGGTAAGGGTTTACATTGATGTTTAATATAGAAGAAGAATCTTTACAGGAGTTATAGCTCACTTTCACATAATAGTTTCCATTGGTATTGATGTTAATAGTATTCAAATTGCCATTTTCCAAAGGTGTGTTATTGTGATACCATTGATATAGGTAATCTTTGTTTGCTAACGTTTCAACTTTAATAGTACTTCCCTGGCAAACAGCGGTGTCGCCTGTGGGAAATATTGCAGGGGGAGCTAGTTTAATTTTGTTTATCGTAAATAAGTCAGACTGGGTTTTACAGTTATGGGTGTCCTGAATGACCAGACTATATAATCCACTTTCCTTTATAGTAATCTCATTAATTGTTCCTTTGGAAATAAGACGGTCACCTGAATACCAATTGTATTCGGGGTATTCAATGGAGGATTTAATTGTGACCGAATCTCCATTGCAAAGAGTAGCTGGGCCAATGATCTCTGGTTTTAAGGGGGTAGAAATGTTGACTTTTACAATAGCAGAATCCTTACATCCATACATGTTTTCGGAAAAGACTTTATACTCTGTGGTATATGATGGTAGTGCATATGTTTGATCAGAGCCAGGAGATTTCAATCCAATATCCGGAAACCAGATGTAATTTGTTCCGCCACTGGCAACTAATAAAACGCTATCTCCTTTACATATTAGTGTATCATTAGAGACTGTCATGCGTTGCAAAAAATCTGATTGAATGTGATCTGAAACACCTGCAGAAAGTATCACACCTGCATCAATCAATGAAAATACAGGTGCAGGAAACGTCGGATTTTCTATTACCGATATCTGACAGCCTCCCATGTGAGGTATGTAAAGTTTTCCATCACTACCCAATTCAATCTGTCCAAGTCCTCTTACATCGTTGCTGCCACAGTCTGCTCCGTTGTTTTTTATCGCATACGAATCGATGGTAGCAGTTGTAAAATTATATCTGAATAGGTTGGGTCCATTTACATTTCCTGAAAAGTCTTTATTGTCCCAATCTGTAAGAAAAGCGATGCTGGCATCCGGAGAAAATTCCAGTCCGTACATCCCGTTGGATGCCGGAAAATTTATTTCCAGAGGTTTTGTTAAGGTGCCGGATACAGGATCAAAATCAGCAAAAAAAGCTTTGTTAGTAAAGGTCATCGCATACCCCAGTTTCCCGTCATGGTAGTCTAGTTCACCACGACCACCATGATTTCCTGAATCGAAAGAATGAATTAAAACACTCGAATGGATTCCTGTTTCATCTATTAAGAAACGTTTAAAGCCGGTATAGCACTGATAGATGATAAGCCAATATTTATTGGTACAAGGTATTCTTATAATTTCAAGTCCTTCTGCGAAATTATTTCCCAGGTCAAGTTGTTTATTCAATGCAACTACTTCTCCCAATCCTCCTCTTAATCTCATGTCCACAATTGAATAATACAGTCCTGAACATAATTGACTGTTATATATAATGTAAAACTTATTAGTATCAGAAGGTACAGGGCAAATTCCGATTTCAGTGGAAGATGGATGAGCTGCTATTCCAATAGAACCAGGCATCAAAGTTCCTGATTTGTCGTATACTCCACTTGCGTTTACCCAGATAATAATGTTTCCATTTTTATCTTCAACATGCGCAATGCCTTCGGAATCTCCCATGGAGGATCCTGACGAAATATTGGTCTTTGTTACCTGAAATCCATTCGTTGAAAAATTTCCTTTGATGATATTGGTGGGACTATTAAAAAACAGATTTTTAATTTTTACCTGCCCAAAAGCATTGAATTGATTAACTAAAAGAATAGAAAGGAATAATATTTTGAGAATTAAAGTTTTTTGCATTTGGATAAGCTAGATTACAAGTTTATTAAGCTTGAAATCAATTAATTAAATAGGTGAAAATATTATTTGTCCTAATTAAAGATACTTTTTTAGTAAAAAAATAAAAAAGGTGTCTTTAAAAAGCTAAATTTATGTACGAATTTTTACAAAATATAAATATGTTTCGTCTTATCTTTTTTTTCATTTTTTCTCTTTCACAAATCATTGCATTTTCTCAGACAATTGACACTTCTGCTTGGACAACAAACGGTGCTGTTAAATCTGTTGTCAAAAATGGTAATACCATCTATATAGGAGGGGAGTTTAGTTACATTGGTTTAAACACGGGCAATGCTGTCCCTGTAAATATAAATACAGGTAAGCCTCTTGATAAATATCCTAAAGTAGATGGTGCAGTTATCTGTATTGCAGAAGATGGTCGGGGTGGTTATTTTCTTGGCGGAATGTTTACAAACGTAGGTGGACAACCACGTAAAAATATAGCACATATTAACCGTGACCTTCAGGTAACTGATTGGCATGCTGAAGTTAACAATACAATTGTAAGTATTGCGGTAACTTCTACATCTGTAATTATTGGAGGGGCGTTTACGGATGTGTCCGGTGTGTCTAGAAATAATTTTGCAGAATTAACTAAAACAACCGGAAGTGTTACTTCATTTAATCCAGATCCAAATGGACGAGTTGCCAGCCTTCTCATTGACGGAAATTCTCTATATATCGGAGGTTCATTTGACCAAATCGGAGGGAAGTCAAGAACACTAATAGCATGTTTTAGTATTCACGACTATTCTCTGAAGAATTGGAGTCCTCTCTTAGAAGGCTCCACCAATGAACCTCGTGTAACACAAATAAGTCGTAAGGGGAATACTTTATACTTTAGCGGACATTTTTATAAAGTCAACGGGGAAGACATCTATAATACTGTAGGTGTAGATACTATATCAGGGCATAGCAATATATTCAAAATAAATGGCTATAATACATCTTGGAGAGGAACGGATATTATGGAACTGAATGATAGTCTTGTAATCATAGGTAGTGGTTGGACTGATTGGAATTCTGATACCCTTTCTGTACTGGCTTATAATATTAAAACAGGCAGTCAAACAAAGTTTCCAAAAATTCACGGAAGCGCCAATAAAATTAGATTAGTAGGAGACAACCTCTATATTGCGGGTTATCCTAATTTTAAATCACCTACCTATATAGAACCCAATTTTTCTTGCATAAATATAAAAACCGGAGAGTACAGAGAGAAAATATTTACTGCAAATCATCAATTTCATGATTTTGTAATTAAGGGTGATATTGTTTACACTGGTGGTAATTTTACCAGTATAAATGGAAAGAACAGATATGGACTGGCTGCTTTAGATGCAAACACTCATGAAGTTTTAGACTGGAATTTCAGTGTGTCTTCCGGATATAATTATTTCGGTCGCAGCAGTGCTTCTTCTTTGAAACTATATAATAATACTTTATTTGTTGGAGGAATGTTTGATCATATATATGGAGATGATTTTGCAAAGCGTAAATTGAGATTTTGTATAGCGCAAATAGATTTAGCAACCAATGCCATTACCGATTGGGATATTAAATTGGGAGGATATTGTGGTGATGCTCCTTTTGTAGAAGATTTTTTTATAAAAGACAACTTAGTTTATGTAGTTGGTAATTGGACATCTGCAAATAATATGATGTTGTATAATAATGGTTATACTACAGGAATTGCTGCATTTGATTTAAAAACCGGAGCAATTGACCCTAACTGGAAACCAATAATTGTATCTAAAACCGGTACCTATACAACATGTAACGCAGAGAGCAAAATAAGAACATTTACTTCCCTTGATGATAAACTCTTAATAGGAGGATCTTTAATTAGCATTGGAGGGCAAAACAAATATGGGTTTGCTGCTATTGATCCAAAAAACGGTGAATTGATTTCGTGGGGACCTGACTTAACCGAGAATTCTGAAGTTTACAAAATCATTGTAGGCGACAATAAGATCTATCTGGCAGGACAATTTGGTATTACAGGTTATCCTGAAATTAAGAACTATGCTGAGCTTGATTTTGATGGAAATGTACTTTCATCACCTTATTTCAATGATAAGGTAACAGACATCTCCATTAATGATAATTCTATTTTTGCTATTGGCGACTTTACAAGTATAAATGGTGTCCCTGTTTCAAAAGCAGCTGTCATTAACCGATTGGATTATTCAGTTTCGGGATTATTTCAAGAGATACTATACTCTGATTTTAAACCTGTAACATTACAGTATTTAAACGGCAGCCTTTACATGGGAGGTAACTTTACAATGATAGGTTCTACCTATTCGCCTTATTTTGCTGTCATTCCATTGGAATCTAAACCTGTTTATAAGATAACTGGCAGGATTTTTCATGATCTGAATGGTGACTGTATCTATAATGATTCAGATAAACCATTTGCCAATATGGTTGTGAAACTTAAACCGATAAATGATTTCAGAAGCACAGACGAAAATGGTTTTTATAGTTTTTCTACTACCGAAACGGGTACTTACGAGGTAGAACAATTACCCAGTGCTTTACAACAAAAACTAGAGTTTAAATCAATTTGTCCATCCAATATAAATACAAGACAGGCTGTAGTTTCTGCGGATGAGCCTATTGCAGATAATATTCAATTTGCCAATACTATAAAACAATGTGCATTCCTTTCCATTGATATAGCTTCGGATCGAAGAAGAAGATGTTTCAGGAATAACACTACTGTTACTTACTGTAATAGTGGAAATGTGACCTCCGGAATACCGTTGATTAAAGTAATTTATCCTGAATATGTAGTACCGGTTTCCAGCAGTAAACCATGGTTGTATCAATCCGGAGACACGCTTTTCTTTTCAGGTGATCAACTAGAACCAGGACAATGTAACTCTATTTATCTGGTTGATTCTGTTATTTGTGGTAAGGAGGAGATAAGAGGGATGATGCAATGTACAGAAGCAATCATTACTCCTGCCAATAACTGTATTGCTGTAGATCCTAAATGGGATCGTTCAGACCTTATTCTGAAGGCTTCGTGCAGGGATAATGGCTATGTAAGGGTTAGCCTTATCAATATTGGAAGTGGTAATATGTCAGACAGTTCTGGTTTCAGGGTCTTTTTAAATGCTACTATTGCTTATTCGAAAAAAGTTAAACTGGTATCCGGAGACAGTATTGTTCTTAATATTCCAGCTAACGGAAAAATGGTGAGAGCAGAAGCTGATCAGCTTCCGTATCATCCTCTTAAAAATCAGCCTTCTGTTACTATTGAAGGCTGTGGCTCTGGAACGTCTCCAATTAGTTATGGTTATGCCGCTTTGTTTAATCAGGACGATAGGAGTGAAGATGTGGAGTCGTTTTGTATGGAAATACGAGACAGTTATGATCCCAATGATAAAAGTGTTTACCCAATAGGTTTATTTGATCAGCATTTTATAAAAAATACAGAAGAACTTGAATATTTAATCCGGTTTAAAAATAAAGGTACGGATACTGCTTACACAGTAGTAATACATGATACATTAAGTACTCATTTGGATTTATACACGCTTTCTCCAGGTGCTTCTTCTCACGAATATACTTATGAATTGAGAGGAAAAGAATCACCGGTACTGATAATACGATTCAGGAATATCAATCTGGTTGATAGTATTACCAATGATGCTAAAAGCGGTGGTTTCTTTAAGTTTAAAATTTCTCCCAAAAAGGATTTACCGGAGTGGACTGTACTATCTAATAAGGCTGGTATTTATTTTGACTATAATAGTGCTATTATTACAAATGAAGTAACTCAAATTATAAAAGATACAAGTTATACAGATTTGTCTCTTGCCAGATCTATTAAAACGGGAGAAGTCTTTAGTATATGCCAGGGTGATACGATATCTGTAAAAACACCACTTGCTTCATCTTATCATTGGACTCCGAATCTGTTTATAGATGCTACCGATAGTCAGAATCCTTTGTTTTTTCCTAAAGAAACTGAAGAGTTTACATTGGCTTTGGAAACTGGTGGGAAAAGTAAAGAAATAACCTATACAATTGTTGTGAATCCTTTACCAGAAATTAAGGTGAGCAATGATACGATTATTTGTAAAGGTGACACCATTCAGCTTTCTGCTACCGGGGCAAATGAATTTATCTGGGATACTAAAAATATTTTATCTAAGGTTACTCAAAATCAGGTGGTTGTTTTCCCTCAATCATCGACCAGGTATTTGGTGGAAGGAATCAACAGTTTTAAATGCTCTGGTTTTGACACTATTTCTGTTACTGTAAAAGAATTACCTGACATACAAGTTTCGAAAGATACGACAATATGCAAAGGAGATACCATTTATGTAACTGCGAGTGGTGCTCAAACTTACCAATGGTTTTTAAATACTAATTCTTTGGCAGGCAATTCTGAACTTCAAATTTCTCCTGTTAAAGAAACTATTTATGATGTTACAGGTAAAGATCAATATGGTTGTAGTACTAATAAATCAGTAAAAGTCAGCATTGATTCCGTTTTCTTTACGATACCTGCTGAATTAAAAATCTGTAAAGGCGATACTGCTAAAATAGAATTACCTTCCACCTATACCTATAATTGGAGCAATGGTTTAAGCGTTCGCAGCTTATCATCTTCTGCTTATTTATTCCCTTTAACTACTACTCAATACGAAGTTACAGGTATTAATGACAGAGGTTGTATGTCTAAAAAAATATTTGGTACAGAAGTGAAAGAACTTCCTCATATTACTACATCAAAAGATACCAGCATTTGTAATGGTACTGCTACTGCGCTAAGCGCTGCAGGTGGAGTAGAATACAAGTGGTATTTAAACGCTACCAAAGTCGGGGATAAGGAAACATTAAACGTATCGCCATATAATAGCTCTGACTATAAGGTAATGGTAAGAGGTGCTAATGAATGTTCTGATTTTAGAATTATTCATGTTGAAGTAAAGAATTTGCCAGATATTATTATTAGAAATGATACTACTATTTTCCAGGGAGATACCATTGATCTGGCTGCAAGTTCCTTCAATGCTACCTTCCAGGGATGGACCCCTTCAATAGCTCTGATGGAATCGTGGTCTCCACTGACAAAAGCTAATCCTGAACATTCTATAGTTTATACTGCCACGTATATGGGGAGTAATGGATGTTTAGGAAAGGATAGCCTTGAGATTAAAGTAAAACCTAAAAATTTCCAAAAGGATTTTGAAATAAGGGTTCAGCCAAATCCATTTAATACTAATGCAGAGTTTTATATAAATTCATTAACACACTATTCTATCAATTCTCCTGTAGTGATTAAAGTATGTGATTCTCAGGGACGACTTGTAGCTGAGATAATCCATTCTTCCAGACAAAACCCAATGCTTATTCCATTTGAATTTACTGCCAAGCCTGGTTTATATTATTATTCAGTCAATGACAATAGCGGTGTATTAGGAAAAGGAAAATTTGTATCTTATTAATTACTAGTCTGTATTCAGGCTTAATACCTTATAAGATGATTGGGGTTATGTTAAACTGATATTTCACAAGCTCAATATGACAAAGGAAAGATTCTTTAAGTTGACTATGGCAAGAGATTGGCCAGGATGTATGATTTCGTTCAATAGGGGTAGGAGTTTGATATATTCCTGATCTCGCCAAAAGTGTCAGGTCGAAAACCTGACACCACAATAAAGATCTACTAACATCATGATAAATTTTTTAATTATTCCGGCAATTATGTTATATTGATTAGCTGCAGTACTGATTTTTCAGCAAAGCCTCCTGAAACTAGCATCAATACTATTAAACAACAAAGGATTATGAAGACCAGTATCATCCAGGATACTGTATAAATAATAAATGGCTGACCAGGCTTATTACTGACTATGTGAATAGTAATGACTTAAATGTTGCTCGTGAAAATATGCGGAAAGCATTGAATGAAGACTACTATACCTATAAGCTGGATGCGATTACTTTAGAATATAGTGAAATGACTGAAGAAGATTTTCATCAGAAATGGAAAGCAAAGTACGATAAAAGGTATGTTGGCAGGGGGGCTTTACTTCAGTTATGGATAACGGAAATGTAGAGATCCCCATTTGCACACATATAAAGTCTCTGGGAGACACTGCCCAAATTTTCCATACGGTGGTTCGAGACCTTCGTTGGGAAACTGATTATGTGCATGATATTACTGTTATCATTAAGTATAATAAACTTCTTATTGATGATGTAAAGGAGTATAAATAAATACAGCTTCTGAGTCCTGACGCAGATAACCTCTTATTTGTCGTTTTCATACCTTGTTCATTTTGTTGATAAGCTGTACATTTAAAATAGTAAAAAACAAAAATAAAAATCATGGCAGTCATCAACCCTCACATTAACTTCAACGGAAATGCAGAAGAAGCATTTACATTTTATAAATCTGTATTTGGCGGAGAATTTACAAAGATTATACGATTCAAAGATATAGCGAGTGACGAATTCCCTATAGCAGAAAAAGAAGAAAATAAACTCATGAATATTGCTTTGCCCATCGGTAAATACAATATGTTGATAGGTAATGATGTCCCGGAATTTATGGGGAAAGTAAATGAGAATGAGAATAGAAGTAAAATTTCGATAAGTGCAGAAAGCAAAGACGAAGCTGATAAATTATTCAATGGACTATCGGCAGGTGGATCAATAGAAGTACCCTTTACCGAAAACCCTGGGGGAGCATATTTTGGTATGTTCAGAGATAAATATGGCATTGAATGGATGGTGGAGTATGACCCAAAATAAATAAGCAGAGACAAATATCGGACGACTAATTTAGGCTTGCTGCAATAGATTTCGTAGGGTTCAGAGATGTACTGGGACAGAAAATTTAGGACATCATAAGTTTCTTCGAAATCTGATTAATGTCTGGTCAAATGATTAGTTAATTTTTAAAACTTGACACAAAAAGGATTAAAATCATCAAACTCCCTATGGTTGAAGTCTATTTGACTTCAACCATAGGGAGCAAGTTTATTTTCTTGGTGATTAAAATAGCCTTATCTAAGAAGGCTTCTAAAATCTCAATGATAATTTCTTTCAGGTGGCTTATTAGAAGTGGTCTAGAGTGACCTGCAGTGACCTGGCAGGTATAATTAATGAGGATATCTTAGATATAACGCCCATCATAAATGCCCTATAGTATCAAGATTGTCTTAATCATGGGCAGCGGTACCATCATTATCGAACAAGAATGTAAAAGTTTAACAATTTCGGTTCAGAGCCCCTTGATCCTTTAAAGAAGGTTTTACAAACACTATTTAAACCGATACAAAATTAGGAACAGTTTTTTCCAAAGGATTCAGAAATTCCTTGCCTGAATTTCGAAAGTTATACCAAGGTCAAAAAAAATGAAAGAATGTAAGAGAATAATGATTACTTGGAAAAATTAAATTCTGATTGGTATAGTGTTATGGGTTTTCTTAGTAAATATTAGTATTTTTGAATTTTATATTCCAGAAGAAAATGTTTTTAACTTCACTTTCTACAAAAAAATATCATTTATAGGTGTATATATAGAAGAATATAAGAACGGAAATATTCTTTAGAATTATTATGAAAACTACTACTATCGTTAGCGTTAATGAAGATTTGAAAAATCTTAAACTTTATTACATTCCATTAATCTTCATATTTTTATGTTTTTCACTTCCGACTGTTAATTTTTCAATAGATATGAATTATTGGGCGTCCTGGTCCACATCATTTCTCGAATATGGAATAGTTAAAGGATATGAGATGGCAGATTGCAATTATCTTCCATTCTATATGTATATTTTGAAGTTAAATGGTTGGTTACAAGGAACAAGTGCAGAGATTTATAGAAATATTAATTATCTTAAGATTTTTACCTTATTGTTTGACATAATGGGAATTTATGTCATTCTGCAATATCTTATTAAATTCAATATTTCTCCTTATAAAGTATTTTTGGTTCTGTTTAATATATCTTATTTATACAACTCAATAATTTGGGGACAAGTCGATTCTATCGTTACATTTTTCGCATTTGTATCAGTTTTTTTCGCATTAAATGAAAGGGTTTCCTGGACTATTGTATTTTTTGTATTGGCTTTAAATACTAAGCTTCAAGCAATTATTTTTTCACCTATAATTGCTATTATTTTAATTCCACAGGTTTTTAAGAATCCCAAGTCATTATTTGTTGGGTTATTTTGGGGACTATTGATTCAGTTGATTATAATATGGCCATTTATTCTCGAGAATAAATTAAATCTACTTTGGAAGATTGTTTTTGGATCAGTAGGATATTATCCCGTTGTGTCAAAGAATGCATTTAACGTGTGGTATCTTTTCCTAGAAGGAAATTTGATGGAAACCAGTGATGAACTATTGTTTTGGGGCATAAAGTATAAAATTTGGGGATTTATACTATTCTTTTTCTTTTCCTTTCTTGCTCTTGTACCACTTTTAATCACAACAATTCGACTTATGATTGAAAAGAGTGAAAAAACTATAGAGTACTATAAAATTGTATTTTTGACATCAGCATTAATTCCATTAGTATTTTTTTATTTCAATACTCAAATGCATGAAAGGTATTGTCATCCTATGGTAATTTTCATAGCGACTTATGCACTGATTTCTTCAAACTATATTTGTTACATATTGCTGTCTATTGGTTATTTTCTGAATTTGGAAAAGATTGTAATGTCCTTAATGCTTAAGTCATATGGTACAATTTTATTTGACAATAGATTTATTTCTTTTTTGTTCTTATTAAGTCTGGTGTATATTTTGTTTCAGCTATATTCCGTACTTACCTTGAGGCATATAAGCAATTTGAAAAATATGAAATTGATATTCAAGGCTTCTTAGTGAGCCGGAAATACCAGTCATAAAACATTGCTTCAGGAAATGAATAACGGTTAGTATGCTGGCTATTATTCAATTTATCTGATCCGGATGACAAATCGCAAGTTTATAAACTTGCACTCTTTGGCGGACTTTAATCAGAAAAGCTAAGACGGAGTAACAGGCCTAACCCAGGTAGGTATGTTAAAGAAGAGAGTATAGTGGGTATGCATTGCCAAATAAGACCAATTGGAAAGTTGTCAAAAAAATAGATTATTGATCGACTTTCATTTTAAAATTGGAATTACAATTACAATTACAATGAACGATTTTATTATAATAAACTAGAAGCCCCGATTTTGTCGGGGCTTCTAGTTTATTAAAGATATGCATAAAAGGGTATGATTGATTTGCCTGAATTTTATACTGGTTCAGTTTACACTCATCATTTTATCTATTCAAAATGGTCGCATGCTAACTTTTACAAAAATGGAATGGGTGAATTTGGAATATTAACTCATTATATGGAATGGTTTTAGGAAAGATAAAATTGTGGCCTGTCCGAGGCCACGATGCAGATTGTCAAATGCAATCAGCGGATGATCAATAGATTTGCTAGAATTTTTATGCCAGTAAGAGCTGGCAAACTACTTTCTCCTGATCAACTGCACCCATTACCTGCTCCATTAGTTACTTTCAGCAAATACATTCCTTGGGCCAAGTCAATATTCAGTGGCTTATTTGGTTCAGCCAGAGATGACAGAAGTAATTACAATCGTCTCAAAACAAAAAAAAACAAGGTTATGTGTAACTTAGGTTACAAAATTCAGTTTTTAAAAATTCCATTTTTGCCAAGGTAAAGCTTTACCGATTAGACTAAAAAGTACATCCAAATCTTACAATCAAATTTAAAAACTATGAAAAGACCTGTTTCCCGGCCTTTAATTATTCTGGCCCAGATACTGATATGCCTTTTCATTTCTGTACATTCTTTCTCCCAGCAGAAAGAATCAGGTGGGGAAGGACCATACCACAACAGAGATCAAAAGAGTCTGACAAAAGATCAGAAAAGGAAGCTGAAAGAATACAAAAAGCATCCTGTCTGGGTGGATATGTTAAAGGATCAGTCAGAAATCAATTATTATGAAACTGTGACTGCATTTGAAACTTTCTGGGAAGAGCGCCCCGAACCCAAAGAAAAAAAACTTGAAAAAGAGAAAGGAAAAAAGAAAAGATCATTTCTTAAAAGATTCTTTAAATCAGACAAAAAGTTAAAAAGGGAAAGTGACCGCCTGGTTGTTGAATGGAAAGCTTATCAACACTGGAGGAGAGACGTACGGGCATTTATACAACCTGACGGTAAAATATTAACGAGGGAACAGCAGCTACAGATAATTAACAGTCAGATACAGGAATAATTTTTTTAGAAAAAAATTATGAAAAAGAAATACTCAATTTTGACATTGGCAATATTGCTGATACTTAATAGTATTAGCAGCCTTATGGGGCAGCAGGCTACCGACTGGCAACCACTCGGACCTGTGAAATTTCCCCTGAATAAAATAGGACAGATCAACGGAATATCAAGGACAGGTGATCTTAAATTTCACCCTACAGATCCTAAAAAAATGTATGCAGTAAGTGTTGTTGGTGGTCTGTTTATCAGCAACGATGAGGGTAAAAACTGGACCTCCGGGGGTACAGATACCATTCCGCAGGCACATGGTACTACTGTCTGTATAGACTATACAGACGACCGCATCATGTACTTCGGAACCGGGGATGAACACTGGTTAAATGCATGGAACAGAACCAACGGTGTCTGGAAGACTGTAAATGGTGGCAAAACATGGTTCAGAATAGGAGAATCAACAATCGGCAACAGATCTACTTCAGAAATACTGATGTCTCCCTTTGATCACAATGTACTGATCGCCTCTACTGATGACGGTATCTGGAAATCTCTTGACGGTGGAAACAGCTGGACCAAAAAGGCTGAAGGAACATTTCCTTCTATGGTTTTCAGAATGAATGATAATCCGACTACCATGTATGCGGCATCAAACAGCGGTTTCTTTAGAAGTGTAAACCTTGGCGACTCATGGGACCCAATTGCATTGCCTGGAACAGGGCTGACCGGCGGTGGTCGTATTGGTGTGACCAAGGCCTCACCAGATGTTGTTTATTTAACTTTTGTCGGAGACAATAATTCGAAGCCAAGAAAATGTACACCAGTACTGAGATCTCACAACTCTGGTCTCTCATTTGAAATTGTAAAACCAGCAGGTGGAATCAATCTGAACGGTTATACCGAATTTGAAGGCGGACAAGGAGACTATAATTTCTGTTTCACTGTTGATCCCCTGAATGCAAACATTCTTTATGCAGGCGGACATGTAGTATACAAATCAACAGATGGCGGTGTAAACTGGATCAGAACCAATCCATGGCACACCAGTGTACATACAGATATGCACAACCTGATCTACTCACCTCATAACGACCGCAGGCTATACAATACCAATGACGGTGGAATCTGGTCGAGTGATGACGGCGGATTCACCTGGCTTCAGCTTAATGACGGAATTGCAGGGGCAGAAGCTTCAGTGGCAGCTCAGAGCCCGGTCAGAAAAGACAGATTGTGTATCGGTACTCAGGACAATGGTGAACTTGTTTATACTGATAATGTCTGGTTTACAAATGGCGGTGGTGACTTCCATACCAGAATGGAGTTTGACTACAACAGCGCAGATTATGTATACAGATTAACAGGAGAAAGAAGGTATCTGCCTAACGGCAACACTGAAAGTCTGAATTATCCGTTTTCTGCTTCAGAAAATGGTAATGAAGAAAAACTGGTATTCAACCCTACCAATCTGAATGTCGCATTTCTTTCCAGAACAGATATTTACAGATCCACCAATATTACGAATTCTCCGTCATGGACAAAGATTAAAAGTATCGGTTCAAGAATCATGGCTTTGGCATCTCATCCTGCCAATCCCAATCTGCTATATGCTGTCGATGCGAACAACAACTTTTATGTAACTGAGAATGCCCTGGATCCAGTACCGGTGTTTCAAACATATCCAGCCCCTGCCGCTGCATGGAATGCAGCCAGCATTGCTCCGGTAAAAGGAAATCAGAATGTAGTTTATATCAGCTGCGGTGGCAGTGTATACAGATCTGGTAATAAAGGTGCAAGCTGGGGATCTGTGATAAATGGAACAGTATTGCCATCCAATGTAAACATTATAAAACTTATCCATGATGATTACAGTACAGATGAATCGATTTATGCGGCTTCCGCATTAGGAGTATGGTATAAAAACAACAGCACAGTCAACACCTGGACAAATTATTCAAAAGGTCTTCCTGCTTTTGCCAAATACACTAATTTCCTTATATACAATGACGGAACCAGTAATTCTGAATTAAGGATGGTTGCATCAGGAAGAGGTGTATTCAGAAGAAGCCTGAATGGGAAACCTGCGATACTAAGGAATCCTGAAAATCCTTCCAATGCTGTTGCAGGAGTAAGCTATAAATATTACGAAGGCACATGGGATCATCTTCCGAACTTCAATTCTCTTGTTCCTGTTCAGACAGGTACTACAGGTGATTTTAACCTGTCAGTAAGAAATAGAAATGAATATTTTGGTGTTGTGTATACAGGATATATAAATGTTCCTGCAGATGCAGTATATACATTTTTCCTGAATTCTCAGGATGGAAGCAAATTGTATATAGGTGACCAGCTGGTTATTCATAACGACGTTCTTAACTCAACTACGGAGAAAAGCGGGACAATAGGATTGAAGACCGGTAAACACGCAGTTCGGGTGGAATATTTCAACAATACAGGCACTCCCTTAATGACCGTTTCATTCTCATCACCAACACTTACGAAACAGGTATTGACTTCCTCCAGGCTTTTCACACTTCCTGCTGAAGTAATCTGCACAGGTGGTGGTGCAATAAGCCGTGAAATCTGGAAACAGATCCCAGGCTTCAGTGTAGGTGATATTCCGGTTACAACTATTCCTCACATTCAGGATCAGTTGGGCAACCTGCTTGAACAAAGAGCAGACATGGGAGATGAATATGGGGTAAGACTCAGAGGATACATTTGTGCACCCTATACCGGCGTCTACAAATTCTGGTTATCAAGTGATGAAGTCGCTGAATTATGGCTCAGTACAGATCAGACTCCAGCCCTGAAGCAAAAAATTGTTGAGCTGACAAACAGAACCGGTGCAAGAGACTGGTATGCTTATACCTCACAGCAGTCGGCATCCATCAACCTTGTAGCAGGACAGAAATATTATATTGAGGTATTGCACAAAGAAAACCAGGGTAATGATAACCTGGCTGTAGGCTGGCAGTTACCAAGCGGTGAAATGGAAAGACCAATTGCAGGTCACAGACTTTCCCCATATCAGGGAGTGGCCAATACACCGGGAATTAACCTGATGTTACCATCAGACAGAACATATTATACCGTTGGATCTTCTCTACCATTACAGGTTGAACTGACGCAGGCAACTGCTGCAATTTCAAAAGTAGAATACTTTGTAAATGGTGCGAGCATCGCAACAAAAACAGGACCTGACTTTAGTCACATCTGGACAAATATCGGGAGAGGAAATTACCGTATTTATGCAAAAGTTACCGACCAGTCAGGTTTCTCTGCAAGCAGCACTGTTAAAGATGTGACCTTTTTGCAATACAGAAATGCTGACAACCCTGCAAATACAGCTCCTGGGATCACAACCGAATATCACCAAGGCTCTTTCGATTCTGTATACGATATGAACAGCTCAACACTTGTTAGGAAAACAACAGCAACAGAAATCAGCATTGAGGCAAGAGACCAGAACGACAACTTTGGATTTAAGTACAATGGTTTCCTTGAAATTACTGATCCTGGTATTTATTATTTCAACCTGATCAGATCTGATGATGGTTTTGTACTTTCTATAGGTGACACTATTCTTATCAACAATGATGGATTTTCTGGGCAGTCGGAGGACAAGGATTTCCCAATTGCACTGAGAGCAGGAAAGCACAAAATTTCCGCTGCATATTTTGAACGTGGAGGAGATGAGTATATGAACTTAGGGTACTACGGACCAAATACTCCAATGCAACCCTTACCGGCCAGTCGTTTGTTTATAGAAACACAAGGGAATACCTTGCCTGTAGTCAGCCTTACTTCTCCTGCAAACGGACAGACATATACAGCACCTGCAACTGTGCAGCTTGCAGCCAATGCCACAGCGACAGGTGCTACAATTTCAAAGGTGGAGTTTTACAATGGCACTGTAAAGCTGGGTGAAGATTTGACTTCTCCTTACACATATTCATGGTCAGGAGTAAGCGCGAATACTTATTCAATAACAGCAAGGGCCTACAACAACCTTGGTCAGTTTACGACTTCTGCTCCTGTATCAATTACGGTAAACGGTACAAGCTCAACATGCCTTATTACTGAACCTGTGCCTGCACCATCGCTTTATGTAGTGAGGAACAATTGGGGAGATAACAACAATGGATCTTCGGTAACTGCAGATGCTGCTACAGGATCTATGAAGGTTACTCACAGAGCTTACGGACAGAGCGAATTGTATGTGATCGAAACCGGTAAAACTATAAGCGTGACAAGTGGACAGGTTTATACGATCAGCTTTGATTTCAAAGATTATGCTGGTGCACCTGTCACAGGTGTAGATGTTGGTTTTGCACAGGGACTGAACTCATCCAATAACGGACCGCAGCTTGCTCAGTCAATGGTAGCTGCTCCTTCAGGTTATTCTTCATCTGCTTTTACAACCAAATCCGTGAATATCACTTCATCTGTCACAGCTTCAAATGTCAATCTGGTCTTCAGGTTAAGATGGAACGGACAGCCAGTTTCTCAGGTAGCAGATTTTATCAAAAATATCAATGTCTGCAAAGCTTCAGGTTTAAGAATAGCTGAAACCAATGAAAAATCGCTTATTGTAATACCTAACCCTGCAATCGAAACATTTACTCTAAAAGCAGAAAAAGCTATAGAAATGATCTATGTTACAGATGTCCAGGGAAAGCAGATTTATACAAATGCCTCGATATCTCAGGGGGCCGATCTCGAATTTGGCAAAGATTTCGAATTTGGAATTTACAACCTCTCTGTCATTTATACAGACGGCAGCAGAGAAATTCTGAAAATTCTGAAAACAAAATAAATTCAAGTATCAGTTAGTTTAGTGAACAAAAGGTCCGGGAAATTTTCCCGGACCTTTTGTTATTTTTAAAAATATAGATTTTAAAGGAATCAATCCCTAATATTTACAACAGAATAACTGTTGTAGACCCATTAAAAATTTACCCCATTATGTATTCACAAACTACATGCCTTTGGATTGCAGGGCTGGCTGTGTGGGCATGGGAATGTGTGCAGATGCGGAAATTGGTCGGCTGGAGGATCGCCTGTACGGTTTTGAAAATAATTTTTCAGGCTGTACGGGACACCGGGTTTGTCCGGGCAATTGTCTGAACTGTGATTTTTGTGATTTAAAGGATGGACTGTGATTCGGCCAGGATAATTAGGGAAATTGATTTACCTGGAGAATCGTCTGTACGGTTTTAGAAAGATTTTTTCCGGCTGGACGAAACTGGGAAAATCTGATGGTCTGAAAATCGTCTGTACGAATTTAAAATGGAATTTGTCCGTGTATTAGAGGACTGAAAAATCAGAGACCTGGCCGGAAAAAATTGAGAGAGTTGATCGGTCCGAGGACCGTCTGTACGAATTCATAAAATCTAAATGAAGTCTAAAAGGGAGAAAGCTGAAGAAGTATATGGGTCAAATGGTAATATATTACTGAATATGTATAGGTTTAATAGTCAGATATTTAACATGTATATGTGTTGTATAATGGCTGCGTTATGTTAATATAGCTTCGGTTTGGGCGGGAGAAATTTAGTTTTTTTGAGGAGGGATTTTTTTAATAGGGTGGGGCAGATGCACTCTTTACATGCCTTTGGATTGCAGGGCTGGCGGTGTGGGCATGGAATGTGTGCAGATGCTTGGGTTGGGTATTAGTTCCAGTTAATCACCCTATTAATTCTAACAGGAACAGGTATTAAATATTCTTTTACAAATTTTAGTATTTGACCATTAGAGTTAATATAAAGGTCCGGACAAGTCCAATAATCTTCCATCAAAGTTACCTCACTTAATATTAGTTGAATGTTGTTTTTGAGTAGAAGTTCAGAAAAAAATGATCCAACTTCATAATTATGTATGCTTGGATGTAAAGTCTCTGGAATATCTAACTCATAAAGAAACTTTCTGTTTGTCTTAAAGCCTTCAGCTGTTGCATTATCAAAAGCAAAAATACAATTTAATCTTGAAGGCTTTGTTGGAGTATAATTCCTCCTAATATTTTCCATTTCTTCTTCGAATTTTTGAGCAATTGGATTTTGCGCAACTGTTTTGGCAAAATTACCAACAGGAAAATTAGCGTTGACTGAAAGTTCTAAATCAGAAAAATGGTAAAGAAACATAAATAGATATTGGTGATATGATATTCAAATATAAGATTAATCTATGAATGATTTAGGATTGAATTAAAATTCTAACAAAACAATTAAGATTTCTACAGGCGAAGAGTACCCGAAATTACTACTTATGCATATGTCATATATGGCTCATACAGCACTCGTATAGATGTCATGTACGAGTCATGAATATGTCTTATAGGTGTCATGTATGAGTCATGTATGCTTAAACTATGCTTGAACTACGCTTGAACTATGCTTGTAGTATGCTTGAACTGCTTTTTAGTGGGGCCAAAAGAAGGATAATCATATTAAATATAAGATCATAAAAATGTATTATGGTACATTTATTGTGCCGTTTATTTCTGTAAATATTTTGATACAAGATATAATAAACACTCAAGTATCGTGCGTTAAGGTTTTAGTTTTTTTTTCTAACCATTTTTAAACATAAGCTATGGCAAAACAAAAGGGCCCGAACAAAATGATCGGATTTATTGACGGGAAAATCTATTACATGATGAACGGTGAATACTATGTACGCAATCCTTCTTCAGCTTCTAAAAACAAAATAAACAATGATCCTGCATATAGCTCTACAAAGAACAATGCGAAGGAGTTTGGCACTGCAACTGCTATTGGATCGATGTTTAAAAAGTCATTCGGATCTTGTATTGATCATTTGTCTGACAAGGATCTTTATAGACGGATAAATGGTCTCTTTAATAAATTGATTCATCGTGGTAAAGGAGAGGAAGGAAAGCGATCTGTTGAGTTAAAAGCTAACAAAGAATTGTTTCTTGACTTTCAGTTTAAAGAAGAAGTCAATTTCAATTATCTCTTTAAGGCACCTTATACTCTGACAGTTGATGAAGACAGGAAGAGAATTGCTCTCTCCATACCTACATTTAAAGCATCTTCAGGAGTATCAAAAGTACAAGGTGCAACTCACTTTAGAATTATCTTGTCAGTATTGGTATTCTCTGATTATTTGTTTGATATAAATCAAAATAAATATTTACCTGTTGAGCCAACTATTAACAGGTTATGTATACCTGAATTTTCTGACCTAAAATCACTGGATGGAACGAAAGATGCGATAACTCTGGCTGTTCAATTGAATGTAAACAACATGGTTCCTGATGCTGTAGGATTGGTAACATGTATTGCTATTGAGTTTTATCAGGAGTCTGCCGGAAGGCCGTATTTGCTTGAAATGATGAGTTGTATGAAGATTGCGGATGTCTTTTAAGAAGAGGGCTTCTTATTTAACTCTCCAAGGAGAAAGCTCTTGGAGAGTTATTTTATTTAGAAATGCGCTCCTCGCTAATGGTTCGACCTTAGCGCTTTTTGCTTTTCTATTGGTGATTGGACATAATGGTACTTTGGGATATAGGGATGTTTTTTTGAAGAATCAATACAACCACTATTTAAATAATTAAATAAATGTGATTTTTTAAAGAGTACGCAAATTGAATGCGCAGTGTGTCTTTAATTTTGATTCATTCAATGACAAAAAGAAATGCGATCAAAAAGATCAGTTTTAACGTGAATTGTTGGTTATTGTCTTTAGCCTTTCACTTGGTAGTATATATGATTATTGTACAAGTCAGAATTCGTGCATTAAAGTCCGCAAATGATAAATCTGTTATGTATAAATCAGATATAACTTATTGAAAAAGAAGGTATATTGGCTTTAGGGATTCTATGATGAGATTCCTAAATAACAACAACTTCATCTGAAATGAAAGAAAAAACCATAAACTATAAATGAAAATATATGAGTCAATTAAATGAACTTATAGAAAAGCTAGAAAAGTTGGAGAATGAATTTCTTCAAAGCTCGTTAAGGATTATAAATGCCGGCGATAAAAAAATTTATTCAATGGATCTATTGTCGACTGCCGTAAATAACCGTGCATTGCAGATAACGAAAGGTTTTGTTTCGCTAGCTAGGGAGAATAATTACATTTGTGCCGTTCCGTTAATAAGGTTACAATTAGATAATGTGTTGAGATTTTTTGCAACAACTTTGGTGTCTAATTATGATGATTTATTTATACATTATCTTGAGGGGAATCCTATTAATCGGTATAGGGATTCCAAAGGAAACTTGTTAACTGATAATTATTTGGCTCGATCTTTAGAGAAAATTTTTCCAGGAACATTGAAACTTTACAGTACAACTTCTGGATATATACATTTGAGCGAAAAACATTTTTTTGCCAACATAAAGGAAGAGGATAGAAAAATACAAATGGCAGTTGGGGCATCTGTACATAATTTTAGTGAGAGTGATAAAACCGACTTTGTTAAAACAATGATAGAAGTTTCAAACCTTGTAATTATTATTTTAGAGCAATGGAAACATCGTAAAGAATTTATTTCAAAGAATTAATTTGTTCATAGTTTTTAGTAATTCTGAATGAATTATATATAAATTAAAGATGATATTTTTTTTGAGTTTTAAAACATTAAATAAAAAGATACAAATATGCTAAACGATTTTTTTAGAATTAATCTCCCCTATGGAATTGCCCAAAATATCAATGGAGAATGGATGGCGTTTAACCGGGAGTATATGCCCCTTGGTTATAATAATACAAGCTATAAAGGAAATCCTGGTAAGGATTTTTTAGATATGCCAGTATATACAAAATACGAAAAAATTTCGGAAAAACTTTTGATTGAAATTGCATGGGGAGAAGAAGGGATCTTTCGAGATGATAGTGGCAAAATTGTAAAAGTTTTCCTTTATAATGACAGATCAAACCCTCTTAATCAGAAGCATGATAAAGATGAAGTATGGGATAATTATTTTGAAAAGGTAAAAAATCTTTCAAAGTTACAAGTTGTCTGAGTCTTCAACTAAGTCTTTTATTGAATAAAAATTTACGGATAAACAGTATAATAAATATTGATCTTTTATCGATTTGGTTTTAATCAATAACCTAGATTGGGCAGGTTCATTAAAATCCTTTTAGACTTGAAAAGATGGTATGAAGGAGCATTATATTTGCTATTATCAAGAAGTTCTCGATATAATAGATGAATTTAGAAAGAGAGTGAAAGGAGAAGCAAATGCTCTATTATTCTAATATGAAGGTCGGATAAACTAAAGATTTGTAGGTTTATCCGACCTATTTTATTTGGTCGAATAAATTTTTTACGAAAAGAAATTTAGTTTTATTTTTTTATTACGCAAGTAGACTGCGTAGTAATGTTTCAATTTTATGAAATATTTAATGAAATTATATTTATCCATTTATATTAAATCAAAATGATTTGTGTAACAGGTTTATCTTAAATGAATATTAATGTAAATTTTAATCGTAAAGATATATTTATTATGACAAGGACATTCAAAGAAATAAGGTTGGAAGTAAAAGAGTATTGGCTAGCTGAGACTAAAAGAAAAAGATACATTAATGATAGTATAATTGATAGTTTTGAATGCTTGTGGCAAAATAATTACACAGAAGGAGATAAGCATAATAGCATATTTTGTTCAATAGGAGAATGGAACAATCACATAACGGATATATTGACAGATAGAAAATTTGATAAGGTTATTTTTGCTTCTTCAAAGCATAATACAGCTCTTTTCAGATATTATACTAGATTGTTTTTGGTGGTATCGGAAATATTAACAGATTTTCTAGACTTGATGGTTTACTTGAATGATATTAAAAATGATAAAGCTAGAAAACTTTTAAATATAAAAGATCATTATTTTACCTTCCAAGAATTTTTTGATTATATAAATAACATTTGTAAACATAAAATAGGAGATGGCAGAAATTTAGCGATAAAATATCATTGCCTAAATCATCACATTGATTACTTCTTTTTAGATTCAGGTAAAAAAAAAACAAAGAAACTTATATCAATCAAAAATCTATCTTCAATTAAGGTTGATGGTACAGAGCAAATTGAAGTACCAAGAATCATTGATGTTATTAAACTTGTAATTAATTGTTATAATCACATTGACCTAGCTTTTAGAGATAATTATCCATCCTATAAAACCAAATTGAGCAAATTTGAAAAATAGGTAAGGATGATTCGTTGCTCATTTTTGAATCAATGTCTAAGGGCAGGCTAAATCACAGAATTAAAAATATTCGGTAGAATTCTTTATTATATCAAGGATGTGTATATAAATAAGTAGGTATTATCTAAACACTAAAATCACATGGAAGAGCCTTATTATATTGAAAACCTTATTCAAAGGTTTATTGAGAAATTGAAAAAAAATTATAAAAACTCTGAGGAGGAATTTGGCAAAATGATAAATGAAAAACTTCCAATTGTCATTGAAAGTATCTCAAAAGGTACGCTAGAGGAAGTTTTCAAGTATTGCTTTGAGGAGGAAAACGACTCAAGGAAACGAGAAAAAGAAATTGTCAATAAAGTATCTCGGAATTATGATTTGGGAATAAAACTTTTCGAAGGGTTTATGGAACTAAATGCAAAGATTAATTCCATAACTTATAATAAATACTTTAAAATTTTTGACACTTTTGATGACCATATTAAGCTTGATACATTAATTTCTATTCATGTACGAGCTTGTCAGGTGGCAAATGAAATTTTAGTATTAATCAAGAATGGTTATGCAGATGGTGCTCATGCTAGATGGAGAACACTTCACGAATTGTCGGTAACATTTTTATATTTATACGATTCAGACTATGAAATCATACATATGTATAATGACTATGAAGTAATTGAATTGTATAAAAAGGCTAAAGAGTATAGGAATTGTGAGGAAGCTCTTGACCTAAGAAAACTTGGAGAAGATGAATGGAAAGAATTGACCCAACAACGAGATGCGATAATTTTAAGATATGGCAAAGAATTTTCTGAAAGCTATGGCTGGACTATGAAAGATCTACCAAAAGGAAAAAGGAACTTTAAAGAACTTGAAAAATATGTTGGAATTGATAACATGAGAGTAATTTACGCGTGGGCAAATGAAAGCGTACATGCAGGTGTTTCAGGAATTAGAAACAAACTTAGTTTAAAAGAATATGAATCTTATCATTTCTTAGCTGGACCCAATGATTGCGGTTTCTTAGATCCGGTTCAATATACTACAGCATCATTATGCCAAATGAGTGAAGTTTTACTCGATATGGAAGATTCGATGCTGAATAAAATACTTGATGAACTTTTATGTTTTTTCCAAAATGAAATTGTAACAGAATTTAGTATGGTTGAGCAAAAACCAGCCTAGCTGTACCTATTTCCGAGTCTTTGGACATTTGTCTGAGAGCAAATGAAGTGTTGTCTTCCTCTGTGATACAATATGTATCAGTTTGCTATTTTAAAAAATCAATGTGGTAATTTGAATAAAGGATAGAAATGGGTAATTTGTTAGATATTAAATGTAAACATAAGCACCGTTCGCGTATATAAGATAATTTCATTTATTTTTAAAGGAGCACTTAGCTAATGTACATTGACAAAGAAAAGGCCTTAGAGCTACTTTCAGATATTTCACATAACTTAAAATCTGATTTAATTATTAAGACTGACTTTTTGTTATCATTACTTGAGGAGGATGATTGGTCTTTAGTAATAAAGTCTCATGCTCTCATAGAATCAATTATTACCGAATTGATAGTTGTTAAAGTAAATGAAATAAAATTGAAGTCATTCATTGAAAGGTTGCCATTGCATGGTGATCAGTCAAATAAAATTAAAATCATTAAGGCATATGATTTAGTACCAGATTCTCAAATAAGATTCATAAAAATGCTATCAGAAATTCGAAATAACATAGTTCATAAAGTTGAGAATATAGACTTTGATTTCATGAATCATTTGAATAATCTAGATAAAAATCAGAAAAAACAGTGGAAGGATTCTTTAAATTCATGTATGATGACTAAAGACGTGGAAAATAAAATGAATGAGTTTTCCTTAAATAATCCTCGAATAGCTGTTTGGTTTTCTCTTTTCGTTTTTGTTTCAGAAGCAATGATAAAAATAAGCGAAATGAAAGGATTGAAAGAGATAGATAATGAATCGGAAAAATTTGCAAGTGGAATTTTAAAAGATATTTTCGAGTAAAAGGAGTCTGTTAATATCCTTGGTTATTCTATATATAACGTTCGACTATAAACTAGTTTTTTAAAGTGTAAAAAATTAACTATATGAATAAAGGAGAAATCTATAAATTAAAAAATGAATTTAGAAAATTCTATTCTCCAGCATGTTACAACCATCCTTTTGTTTATTGGGAAGATCAACATGCTGATTATACAGGTATAATGTTAACAACATCAAATAATCCTGTTTTTAAAAACATTGAATTAAAACAAGAACATTTTAGGATTGGTTTTAAAATTGGCTTCGGAAAATCTTTAAGTACAAGGTCTTATATTGCCCCTCTGTATTTGCTTAAAGATGTTAAATATGAACATCTTGATAAAGTTGGAGAGCTTTCCAATGATGGGATAACTTTTATTACAAACATCTTAAATACATTAGAGTACACAGATTGGAAAACATATATGAAGTTGACTTAAATTGAAATAGCATTTTATCACATCGCTGTCCAGCCCTGGCTTAAGTCTATCTATTTTAATATGAATAATAATTACCTTTCTTTTAAAAAAGCAGTTAATATAAAATCAAGTAGATTTTAATAATATAGAAGTAGGTAATAACCGTCTATTTTTGCATACAAGCAGATATGATTTTCAAATTTATGTTTCCTTTTATAATTCAGAAAAAAGTTAACAAGAAAAAACATGTGCGCAGATATGCTGCGTATAGAAAGTTTTATTTTGTTGAAATTTATGTTGTAAACAAGTGTATTTAAATAGAATTAAAGATGAAAAAAAATCCTATTGAAAACGGTAATGAGATTTTTGAAGATATTTTGAAAGAATATCCTGAACAAATTTTTGATATTGAAACAGCTGCACAATTACTTATAAATGTAATTAAAGAAACTGAAGGGTTGGTAATAGTAGATTTTTTAGACTATGGAGGGTGGGATAGATTAAATAAATGCCACATTGATAAAGATAATGGTTTAATTTATTTAATCGAAGAAGAAGATACCGATGCAGGGTACAGGGATGGTCTAGTTTTAAAATTTAAAGATTTACTTTCATATCATAGTAATATTTTGTCTGGAATTTTTTTGCGTGGTTATGCCTTAAAAAGGAAAAATATAAAAAAAATATTAAACAATGGTAAGTGTAATTTTTCTTTTAAAGAGGTAAAAAATTTTGCATTAACTATTGAAAAAACTACAGATGCTGTGCTTGAATCATATGATGTTTTGAATAGCCCTATTTATTCAGTAGCAATCATCCCTAAAAATACATCTCTTTGCGCCGACCGATCTCAAGAGTTGTTGTTTAAAATAAATTTTAATGAGTGTATGCAAAGGTTACAAAAAAGAAGGTTGCAATTATTAGAAATTGACAAATCGGATGAAGATTCTATTTGTGAAAAAGCCAATACAGCCCGAAGGATATTTGAGTTTATCTTAAAAATAGAGTGCTGTTTGATTGAACATAAAGTTTCTTTTTGGGGATTTGAGAATACTGGAAGTGCATCTTTCAAAGAGGATTATAGTGAGCTACTTCTAGGCCCTTTACAGGCAATGGTAAAGCGCTATAAGCCAAAAAATAGACAAGACGAGTTGACAAAAATTATTAATATTGGTAATAAATTATCCCACGATTCCGGGGAAGCTATAGATAAAAAAGAAGCAATAGACCTATATGACCTTATGATTGAATACACAAAAGAATTATTGGAGTTAATAAAGGATCATTCATTAGCAACTGATCATTATACTTGCAACTTAAAGAAGATTCAATATGACGGCCCTCCGCTTCAAATTTTAAAATTGTCAGATATTTTAAAAAAGGATTAAGGTAATCATGTTGCTGATCCCAAAATTAGCCCAAGTTGAAAGCTAGTTTTAGCCCGTAAATAATTTGTTCATTCTTGATTTGTGGAAGTATTTTTTCTTTTGCAAAAAATGTAATTTTAGCCAATTTTCGCCCCGGTAGCCGTCTTATCGTCAATCTTATAATCATAATTAAACAGGTTTAAAAGTTCTTACTTTTTAATTTGTTCTCCTGCTATCGTGAAAAAGTCAATGAGCAGATAAAAGATCTCTGATGTTGTTTTCAGATCAGAGCAATACAGGTCGTTTGGGACATAATAGAAGGCTTACAGTTGAAGCTGGTTTTAAAAAGAAATTCAAAGAGAAAAGGATAATAATCAAAATAGATGAAAACTAAAGTGAAGATGAAATCGCAGCATGCTTATTTGGAAAATCCATTTACTATTAAGTTAGTTGAGTTGAATGAATCAATATTAAAAGATTTTCATTTGAGAAATGGCTTTAATTTTAGTGCCAATAATTTTCATCTATTAAACAATACTGAGAAATATATTTCCGGAGTAACCAAGCTACAGTATAATTTATTTCATGTCGTTGAGCAAATTCATTTTATTAAGATTTTCTTAAAAAGAATTAATAATAAAAATTACTTACAAAGCAATGGAATTAATGAATTAACATATATACAATACCACACAGAAGTGCTATCTCATAAAGTGCATACGATACTTGAAGTAATGAAATTACTAATAAATGAAGTTTATGATTTAAAAATAACTGCTAAGGAATGTTCATGGAATAATCTTATTGGAAAGCTCGATAAAAATAGTCAGCCAATGCGAATAATCGATAACTTCTTTATTGCGTTCGAATCACTTATTGATTTAAGGCATTTAAATGCTCATAGAGGTATTTATATTGATTCAGAAAAAGATAAAATTGAGATAGATTTTGGATTGTCTATTTATGAAGGAATGGAACGACTTGGAATGGATTTAGATATGGAATTTAAAAAAAAGTTTCCTATGTTTTTAATAAAAGATAAAATTAAAGGGCATAGACAAAACAGAATTAAATTTATAATCAGGATTGAGGAAACTATACACAGTTATATTAAAGAATTCTTAACTTCTATTCATCCTCAATTAATAAAAAAGTTAACCATAATATAGACCCAAGGAGATTTTATAACACCTGGGATTAATATGGATAATTGAATTTGTAATCTTATCTCGGCAGCCGTCGTATTGTCAATCGAATAATCATAGTTTTGCTGGTTTAAATGTTTTTACTTTTTAATTTGTTCTCCTGCCATTGTCATGAAATCAATGAGCAGATAAAAAATCTCTGATGTTGTTTTCAGGTCAGAACAATATACGTCGTTTTCTGCATAATAAATGTACATAAAGAAGACATAGATTAGTACCTTGTTCATGTCCTGCGGTGAAATCAGCTTAAGCAGGATGTCCAGCTCGTCAATGATCTTCTGGTTAAGAATTGTGTCTTCCTGTAAGACAACAGCGACTCTCTTTTCTGGAGTTGTTTCCATAAAATGTTTGTTGGTTTTGTGCTTCGTTCCGCAAGCGGTTGGAGTTATACGAAAAAATTACGTGGAACTGTAGCTACTATTCTAGAGGTACGGCGAAGCACCCGAAATACAATAGCTAAGCCCCACGCAATAGCGGAACACCAGCTTTTCCTGTATTTCTTGAAAGTTCGCCGTTTTCTAGAACAAGAATATGCTAACGCAATTTTTTATATGTAATAATAGTCTTTTGTGCTTCTTTTAATCTATAGTGTTCTGATATTGGTTGAGTTGCAAAGATAGGAAAAAAGTTGGAAGGGGAAAGTATTAAAGCTAAAATGGAAAGGAGAGGGGAAGTATTTCAGCTAGATTCATTTGCAATTATTGAGCTCTCTGCCTCAGAGTTGTTCATTTCTTTTTCTTGATAAAAAGAAACGAACCAAAGAAAAATCATGAACCATTAAAGCTTCTCCCCTCGAAGCTTACACGCCCCTCGCTAATGGTTCGGCCAACGCACTTCTCCTGTAAAGTTATTTTTTGAAACTCTTATTAAAACAGGCCACCATTTCCTTCTTTATATAATCAGGTAATTGGGAATCTGATCTTATGGAAAAAGTTTTGTTATGATCTGTAATCATTAATATATAATGATTGGTTATTTCGCCTTGAGATTTGTCAGTGTTTGCTATATCCTCAAAAATATCTGAGTACTTTCCCTGTAGCAATAATAATTCAGATGCTAAATTTTTCTTTGATTCATTAACCTCTTTTCCATGGAAAAGGTCGTCCAAATTTATGTGTGACATATTATTATAATTATATACCTAAGATATAACATTTTTAGCTAATTCAATACATTTTGGTGATGAAGAATAATGCTTAGTATAAAAGAGGATATAAACTTTTAAAGAATCTTTCTTGGTTCAAGCATAGTTGGGATGTACTCTGTGTGGAATCATATCTTTTTGTTGAATTATGGCTCTAAACTTGTCGTTTATCTGACAAGGATTTAAACCAGCTGCAGCTTTGAGGCGCGCATTAATGGCTGCTTATTTTTTAAGTCTGAGATAAATTTTATAAACCGTAAACTTTTAAGACTATGGCCAGACAGAAAGGCATAATTCGACTCAAAGGTTCCTTAGGTGGAATCACTTTTTACCAACAACAAGGTGAAAACTTATCAAGAGAAACAAATGGTCCGTCCAAGGAGAAGATTGCTTCTGATGCGAACTTCAGGCGTACCAGAGAAAACAATCAGGAGTTTGCAGGCTCTGCGGCAGCCGGTAAGGCTTTGCGCCTTGGGCTTCAAACTTATCTGGATGTGATGTCTGACTCCAGAGTTACAAGTTCTCTTATGAAGCAGTTCAGGATCATGATCAACAGGGCTGATTCGGGAGCCAGAGGTCAAAGACCAGTAGAGGTCTTAAAGCATAAAGACCTGCTTATTGGTTTTAATTTTAACCGTTTCACTTTGTTTGACAGTGTATTCCTTGCTCCGTATAGTGTGGCAGTGAATACGGATCGTACGGCAGCGACGTTTACTGTTCCGGATTTCAGTACTGATAATAGTATTCATTATCCTAAGGGTGCTACTCACCTTAAGATCATAGCTACTGTGAGTGTAATTTCTTCATATGAGTTTGATGAAACTTCCAAAAAGTATGTACCTACAGATGTTGCAAGCAATGCTCATAATGCTGTTTCTTCGAGTATCTTTATTCCTATTGGTGGTTTTGTCGGTTCTATAACAGAGCTCACTCCGACAATTACTCCAGCTCCGGCTTTGCTTGCAACGAGTGCTTTGGTTGCCTGTATAGGAGTTGAGTTCTACCAGATGGTTGCCAGCAGGCCGTATTTGTTGGCGCAGAGTAACAGTATGAAGATTACGAATGTGTTCTAACGAAGTTATAAGTTGTGAGTAGTAAGTTTTAAGTAAAAAAACTCTCCAAGGCTTTGTGTTCCTTGGAGAGTAATAGTTTTTAAATATTTTTAAACCTTAAATTTTTATCAATTATGAAAGAGTTAGCTATGTTATCCAATCTGGAAAATGTCAGTGTTAATCTTGAAGCTAAAACCAAAGGTAAAAGTGCTCAGGTGATCTTTTGTGAAAACTGGGACAATGCCAAGGTTGCTCTTGGTGCCATTGCTGCGATGGTGAAAAATCCTGTGGTGAAGCTGGTGATTAATATTGTGGTGTCGGTAGGGGATGGGATTAAGGGGAAGGTTTGTGTTTAGGTTAGTTTAGTATTTAGTTTTAAAAGCCCTTTTATTTATGGAAGGGCTTTTTTGTTTTCTCATAAAACAGGTTAAATACTTAATTAGTAATCTGCTTGGACTTGTTACTTTCTTTGTCTTAATACAAAGAAAGTAACCAAAGAAAAATCAAGAACCATCAAAGCTCCTCCCCACATGCTTGCGCTCCCCTCGCTGATGGTTCGGCCTCCGCGCATAAAAGAAGGATGGATGACAACAATGTCGTGGACATCCTCTCGCATTTAATAAGTAATTTGAAATTAACAAAAAAATGCCGGGCGAGGCCCGGCATGGTCTAGGGCTTTTCAGGTGGCCGACGGTCTTTGTACTTGGCGATAGCCCGCTGCCGCTCTAAGGCTTTTTCTGCTAAATAATGACCATAGGCGGACCGACGCCCCTTGGCAATGGAAACTCTGAGCTTGTGCGAGTAGCTATACTGCGCATGCTTGTAGTAGGACATAAATATAATGGTTTAAGTAACAGCCTGCCAACCGCGACAGGCAATGGCCTCAGCCCACGGTTTTGCTGAGGTTGTTGCAAGGGGCATGGCCGATTTACGGTGGGAGGGTGGTGGGGTGGCTAAATAGGCCAGGCTTTACTTGCCCTTGCAACTCCCGAAGCAAGGAACCGTATTTTTGCTGTTGCCTGACGTGGTTAATGTTTGGGAAAATCTCTTTAATTTTTAATTTTGATAATTATGGAAAAGAAGAAAAGGGATTTAATTGAAGAGATCATATTAATTAAATCAAGAGCAGAGTACAATTCAAGACATGAATTGATTTTTCGATTACCAAGAATTGGAAATGCTTTGGAAAATGCTATTTTCCATGAAGAATCGTCTATTGAATTTTTAAAATATATTCCAATTTCAACTGTTGCATGTTTCGAAGCATTTTTTAGATCAGTGATAAAGGAAATAGTGGACTTTGGAAAGCCATTTAGTGAAAATGTTGCCAAGTATAATCAATCAAAGAATATTAAGCTGGACTTTGAAATCGTTGCCGCAATCCAGACCAAAATTTTAACAGTTGGAGATTTTATTGCTCACATACTTCCATTTAACAATTTGGAAGACATCAACTCTAATATCTCTACAATAATCCAGAAAGATTTCCTTGAAGAAATAAAGAAATATAGTGAGGGGGAAATCTCCGGTGTGATTATAGAAAGTATAAAAAGCACTTTTGAATTAAGACATATTTTTTGTCATGAATTTGCAACTAATACTAAACTGGATACAGAAAAAATTTTAGACAATTTAAATAATTGTATTATATTCCTGGAAGGCGCAAATAGTTTTATTTGGCATCTTCTACATCCAAATGCTCCTCTAACTCAAACAGATCAAAATATTAAAGCTTCTGAAGATTTTAAAAATGTTAATAAGGAGTTAAACATTCTTCTTGATTTGATTAAAACATTAAATGGAACCGAAGATTTCGACGGGCATACTTTTGATCAAAGATTATTTGATGAAGCCATTGTTAAATGGACAGAGTATAGAGACTTGAGGGCTGAATGTAAAGCAAGTAGTGTTCTTGGAGGAAGTTTATACCCCTATATGTTTTCAACGAGTTTGATGGATACAACAAAGGAAAAGATTAAAAGTCTTGAAGAAGAATTTGAGTTTATATTGAAAAAATATAGATCTAAAAATAAGTAAATTTAAGCATTCACAAAAAAAAGCGGCTGGTAGGCCGCTTTTTTCATGAATAGCCAAAGCAGCGTATATGGCTGCGTTTGTAATGCTGGCCTTTCAGCCAGTAATACCTGGCCCACTTGCCAGCTTTGTAGGCTCTGTATTGCCTGTGTGTGCGGACTTGAAATGGATTTCCCATAATAGTAAATGAAAAAAGCCCCCTAAAAAGGGAGCTGTGAAAGTGAGAACTCGAACCATAGGAAGCGGAAGGAAAACTCCCAGAAGCTGCCAATAGGACCAATGCTGACACGGAGCCTGCAACCTGACCAGATACGGAAGGATAAGTACCAACCAAAGAACTGACGACAAAAATGATAAATGTACATAACGAATAGGGTTTGAGTGTGCCCCTGGCAACCACACCAAGGAAAAGCGGTTCCCACGGTTTTGCTGAGGCTGATGCAAGGGCTGCCATAAAAAAATACTACCCGGGCGGGATGGCCTTTTGTGCGGTTGGAGGGTGGAGATTTTTTTATGAGCAGGCGAAGCGCACCCTTGCATTCTCCCGAAGCAACAACCGTAGATTTGCTTTGGCTTGGTGTGGTGAATGCGTGATGTTAACGGATGGGTTGGGGTAGAGGAACGAGCTCTTTTTTTCTTTTAAAAATTGAATGGGTAAGCTCTTGTTGGACTGAACATCTCTTTAGTATTGTTACTTTCTTTGTCTTAATACAAAGAAAGTAACCAAAGAAAAATCAAGAACCATCAAAGCTCCTCCCCACGTGCTTGCGTCCCCTCGCTGATGGTTCGGCCAACGCACTTTAATGTAGAAATTGTAAGATTGAAATTGAGAAAGGAGTTTTATGAGTAGCTATAAAATAAAAAAAGCCTTATCCATCTGAAAAGGCTCAAAAACGTTGGGTTGTTTTTATTATCAACCAGCTATGGTGAGTTGTAAAGGTAGTAATGTTTTGAGAATGATCAAATTAGGGAGTGTTTTTTTAAAATTAAATTTTTTAAGTTAAATTATTACATATTTATTCAATGTTGCATCGTCGCTATTATGGAAAAGCTATCTAAGGAAAATGAGGAAAAACTTAAACAGTCTATAGAGTTGTTATCTCAAATTAATAAAATCGGTGTTTCTTCATTATCAAAGTTTCCTAATGATCACTATGAATTATCTGTATTTACATACATATGCTATCTTGAAAGGTTCGTGTTTGGACTTGAAAGTATAAAAATTTTATTAATCCATTATAGAAGTAATCCTAAAGTTGAAACATCCATTGGGCTTATTACACGAACTGGTCTTTTAGATTTTATGACAATAGCCTTCCTAAATACCTACTATTCGGACATAAAATCTCAGGATGATATTGAAGGAGAGAAAAAATACAATGATCAAATTAATTGTTTAGCTTCTGATCAAATTCAAAATTCTCTGAAATACTTAAATACCGCAATAGAAAATGGTATTTTGACAAAAGAGCATTATAAAAAGGGAGTTATAAAACTGCATTCTGACTATAATTTTTTATTTAACAACCAAGAACTTGATTTTGATGAACCTTGGAAAAACTTAATTGATAAGAATTTTATCACTCCTAAACAGTTATTCACTAGAATTAATAGCCACAAGCTGACTAAAAAGTATTCAAAGGTTTACGATCTTTATACCTATTATTCAAAGTATGAACATTTCGGTATAATGACTCACTTCCTTCAAGGACGAGGAATGGATATAGATTTGGGGAATATTATTGCATCGCTGAAATATTTAATCCTAGGAATTGGAATAATATACTGTCATTTAAATTATCCAGAAAAAAAGTTACAAAAGGATGTTGAGGAGTTTTCCATTCTTCAAAATAATTTTTGGGAGCTTTAGTAAGAATAACTAATGAATAAATAAGATGGGATTTACTCCAACTCCGGCCTTTACAGATATTTTCGATGAACCAATTCCAAATCTAGAAGATTTATTGAAAAATATTCCTTCAGAAACATGTATAACTTTCCTTGCATTTATTAACGCAGAGCTATATGTAAAAAGTGATGATAATAATACTCAATTTAAAATTTTGGGGATTTTATTAAGAAGGCAGGAACCTGTACTAAGAAATAAAATAATTAAGAAGTTAACTGCTAAATATAAAGGAGTAATTTTTGCAAAGTTATACAATCTTGAATTTATTCACTGGGAGTTACTCAATTATAGAGTCTTCGAAGCATCAGATGGGGCAGCTGAAGCGGATTTAAACTTTTTGAAAGCATATCTTTTAATCGTTGAAAGAATAAATATAAATTATACTGACGCTATTGATAAGTCAATTGTTAATGAAGATGACGATTTTTTTTCAATAAAGACTTGGCCCATTATAATTGAACAAATTGAAGTAAATCATTCTATCTATCCAATTCCTGAAATGATAAAGGGAATGATTTTTTTAAATTATTTAGAGCATAATTCTCCTTACAAAGAATACGTAATCCAATTTCTGAATAAGAATGGTATGAAAACAGGATGGGATTATGTTATTGGGTTATCAAACTTGTTGGAAAGTGGTTGGGCTAATCTCAATGAAAAGGAAGGAAGTGGTTTTTATAAATTCTTTTTGAATAAGTCTGATAGATATGAATATCTGCTTGAATCATTGTCATTAAATATTCATGAATACAAAGAAAGATACAAAAAAAGTAAGCAAAATTTTACAGGCTTTAAAGATAAGCCATTATATAAAATTGGAGAAGAACAATATTTAGTTCTTAATTGGAACTACATAACTAATAAAATGTATGATGGGTTACTTTTTGACTTTTACTCAAATTCTGGAATTAAGGAGAATGAAAAATTTACAAAATTTGAAGATTTAAAAAAATACATTTCATCAAATATTACAGAGAAATATACATTCCAGAGAATTGTAAAATATATCTTTAAAAGTAGATATGCAAAAGTCCTTTTTGATAATGGTACTTCAAATTTTCCAGATGCGTATGTTCGAAATGGCAAGTACATTTATTTATTTGAATTAAAAGATACATACATTTCAACTGATGTTATAAACTCTTACTCTTATGAAAAGATAAAAGAACATATAGATATTAAATTTAACACTAAAAAAAAGGGCATAGGTCAAATTGTTAAACAAATAAAAAAACTTACGGAAGAGCCTTTTGAGGAAAAAGGATATAATGAGTTAAATCTAAAAACAAGAAATATTGTGATTTATCCCATTATAGTTTACACGGATAAGTTTTTTAGAGTATATGGGATAAATAATTATCTTAAGAAAGAATTTAGGAGAAGAATCGACCAGGAAAATTTACATCAATCGTTTAATGGAATTAGAGATTTAACTTTTATTGATTTAACCTTTTTTCTTGATCATTTAAATGTTTTTAGCAAAATAAAACTAAATGACCTTATTGATTATTTTCATTTGGAATTAAAAAAAGCTGAAAAGCGACATTTCAGAAATCGATCAGTTGAAAGTCTATGGAAGGAAAATGAAAATTTTGAAAGCATTGTAATTAAGAAATTCAACAAGGACTTTGATAAAGATCCTAATTACATTAAAGAGATAATAACTACATTTAACTTAACTGATAATTTACCAAAGGGGTGATATTCGGACACTAATTCTCCAGTATATTTTTTTATAAAATTGTAAGTGTTACGAAATTTGATCTGGCCTTTAATAATAATAAAAGTAAATTTCGTAACTCTTACATCCGATATTACTTTGAATGCTTTTGAGGTACGAAAAAGGCATGAAAAGTCAATGCGTGAGGATGGAAGTGGAAAGCCCGCTAAGGGTTGGTTGTGTGTCTGCGCGGACTTGCAGCGGACAGCCGTGTCGAAAATATGGGTAGGTTTGTGGGCATGGATTTGAGACCACGCCCAAATAGTAAATTATTCAAAAATATGTTAATTGAATTTGATCTTAATTCTATAAATCATTGATCATATAAATATGGCTGCAGAATTGACTTGGGCAATAAAGGATGGACAGTATGTTAATGTTAATGAATTTGAGCCAGGCCTTGGTTTAGATTGTGGATGTATTTGTCCCGAATGTGGAGGGCAAGTGGGATCGCGGATTTCGCGGATAAAGGAAAGTTGCTTTTTTCATTTTGATAAACTTTCAAGATGTTCTGGTGGCCAGAGTGAAACAGAATTACATCTTGAGTCCAAAAGAATTTTTGAATCTCATAATTATGTCGTTTTAAAGAAGGGCGAAAGCAACATAAAGTTTGAATACAGTAAGGTTAGATTGGAACAATCGATAGAAGGAATAAGACCGGATTTAATTCTAAGTAATGGACATCAGGATTTGATTGTAGAAATCGCTGTTACAAGTTTTTTAAAAGATAAACCAGGTAAAGTCTCCATTTTGAAAAGTATTAATAAACCAGTTATTGAAATAAGTCTAAAAGAGTTTTATAATGCTCAGAATATTTCAGAAATACAAAAGTCTCTTAAAGAAGAATTGATTGAAAAAACTAGGCTGAAAGACTGGATTGTTTATTACAATGACGATGATGAAAGTTTTAAAATCATTGATAAAAATTGGTCTCTAATGGAAATAGCTTTAGCAGCAGGTGTTTCGTTCGGTGCATTTTGTGGCATAAAAAAACTATTAGAGAAAAGTAGGAGAAAGAAAAGTCGAAAGAGAAAACGTTGAAGAATAAGTTGATTTGAGGGTTAGTATAATAAAAATTAAAAATAGTAATTGATGATTCCTGATATCGTAAAAGTAAAAACTGTAATATGCAAATAGCAAAATTTAATGGAAAGAGATTAAGAGCAAAGTATGCGATATCTGGTGATATTGGAGAGTGTCCTTGGTCTGGAATGCCAGTAAAAGCTAAAGTCGGTGAACTCAGGCAATATTGGTCATATATTGGGGATAAACCTCAAATGCCTGAGGGGTATGAAAATGAAACAATATGGCATTGCAATTGGAAATCTTTAGTTAAAGATGATAGTTGTGAAATTATTTTTGGTGAAAATAATGAACACCGGGCAGATATTGTGGGCAACAATAACACGATCATCGAAATACAACTTTCCCCCATAGATATCAGGATTGTAAGAGAAAGAATAGAATTCTATAAACGTGTATCTAATCAGCGATTAACTTGGATTGTAGATGCAACTAAATATTTCAAAAATACATTTGATATTGAAAAATCCGGGCAATTCTATAAAGCAACTTGGAAAAATAAGAGACAATGGACATACTTAATCGCTCGAAATACAGATTGTCATTTGTTTTTAGACATTAATCACAAGAAAAATTACTTACTAAAAACTTGGGTTAAAAACGGAGAAATATATTGTATGTTTTATGAAAAGACTAAGTTTTATTTTGATTACTTAAGTGAAGTAGGACAATTTAACTCGAACGAAGAAATTATTAAACACTTAACTAAAGAAGAAAAATAGGTAAATAAATAATAAGACGGTTGAACAATGAAAATTGTAGACCTGAATTGAACCTACTTAAATACTTTATAAATAAATATGGAGATAGAGATAAAAAAATTTGTGGAATTGATGGATGAAAAACAATATACAGAAGCCGCGTCTCTTCTGTTAAATGAAGTAAAGAAAAATGCATCATCAAAACTTCAAAATTATTTGTCTGCTGAAAATGAATATCAGCTAGAATCATTCTCAGTGAAACTGAAAGAGAAATTTGAAGAATTTGTCGATATAAAAAAGATAGAAAATGATCAACTCTTACTTCAGCTTATTTCAGATTTTGAATCGTCAAAAGATATAGTACTCTCTCAAGAGCAGAGGAAAATAATTAAAGATGATCTTAGTTTGAAACTAAAAAAAATGGATGAAGAGGAAAAACATGAATGGTTAGAAAGTTTATTTAAATTAACTTATGCTAGTATCCATTCTCAGACAGAAAAGGTAAATGACTCATTAAAAAAACAAGACCAACACATAATTCCATATGTTTACTTAAAGCAGTTTTCCTTTTTACAAGGTACTACACCCAAGGTTTGCCTTATTGAGCCAGGTTTTCATAAACCTAGACGTAAAAGTATAAAAACTTTTTTAACAGAGGATAATATATTTACTATTGTTAGTACCGATAAAGAAGTTGCCTATGCTTTAGAAGATTATAGTTCAATAATAGAAACTCAATATCCTCAAATTTTAAATGAACTAGAAAATAATAAAAGGTTGTGCAGCAATTCACAAACATATTTAGTTATGGTAGTTGCTAATCTTTTAGTTAGATCTATGCCTTTTAGACTGCATATTGAAGGCGTTCTGAATTCCGAAGATCGTATTCATTTTCTTAAATATCTTTCAAGGCATGTACCCGGAATAGATGAAAAGTACTTTGAAATACCAACTCATGATCTCATCAATAGAGCAAGTGTAATTTTAATGAATCAATTTAATTTAGAAATTGCTCAATTAAATTTTATTTTCTTACAAGCTAAAGAAGGTGATCATTGGTATACAACTGATTCACCTGTTATTATTGAAAATATAGATATTGATTGGTTTAATTTTAACACTGAAATATATTTTCCTTTGTCCCCCAATTATTTAGTTTACATTCATAACCCTAAAACTCTTAAATCAGATTATCCATTTAAGCAATATAAGGGTGAGGTTGTATATCATGCTAGTGAAACGGAGATGGAATATATTAATAAAAAATGTTTCGATAATTTTTATAAGTGGGTTATTTGTCCCAGAGATATGGATTTTGATTTTAGCAAAGAATAACTTGGGGAATCAAATAAATAAGCCTCCCATAAGCTAGTTAGAACCATTCTTATACTTATCCTTAATCAAATTATCAAGCTTAATAAATAGTTGTTCAAAAATCCTTAATACATGAATTAAAAAACCGTCTTTGAGAATTATTTCATTATCTCCTTCAAGAAAAATACATTTTTTAATATAGATTAATTCAGCAGTTCTTGATTTACCATCTGAGGAAACTAGTTTTCCATCATTATGAACAACTGTATTTCTTATTAGTTTTATCGACTTTATTTCATCCCAAGTATTATTATTGACTTTTATGTCTCCTAAATTTGCTACTTTTTCCAAATAACTCATTGATCTTTCTATCCCAGAATCCTTAAAATCTTTTAATTGAACTTTATAGTTTTCATTTTTTTCAAATAGAATACATAACTGATCTAATTCATATTCTAAAAAACCAAATAATGTTATAAAGGCAGACCTCCTTTGAAGATTTGGAAAATGTTCTTTAAATATTGTATCAATATCCCAAGTTAAGCTATCTAGCCCATTATGCATCTCGACAGTTTGAATAGTATTCAATTCATCATCTTCGTCATAATCAATAGTCTCTTTCGTATTAATGAATTCTTGAATGCTTATTAAAATTTGCTTTTCGGTACTATTGATGAAAGATTCAACTAATTCCAGAGTAAACTTAAGATGATCTTCATACCAATTTTGGGGAGTCTTTCTTAAAATCAGGCTTGCCATTATTTTATTTGCATTAATAATTAGTCGTTTAATATAAAATATTATTAAATTCTTTCCTAAGGTTTATAAGAACTTGAAGAAGATTAACCTTATTAATACAGCGGCCGGAGGCCGGTGTATCAGTTGAAGGATGTGTGTGCGGTTGGATTTTGAGGGCTGGCGAAACACGCCGAGAGCGCAGGGGAGAACCAAAAGCGAGGTGCGGGGAGGAGAGGGGCTGGAAGCTTTTTTGGTTCTTGATTTTCTTTGGTTCCTTTCTTTGATCCAAGCAAAGAAAGGGACAGTTTCCGCATTGTCTTTGCGGGGAGGTTGAGGAAGGGATTTTTTTTAAGTTCACTCTAGGATAATGATGAATAATTACCTTCATATATATTCCATTGGAATATAAAAAAACGGCAGCTCCGATAAGAAGCTGCCGTTTTAATTTAAAGTAGATATTTCAGAATTGTTATCAATAATGCAATCCCACTTACTAATTTATATATATGTTTAGGCTTAATTTTAACACAAAATTTAATCTTCATTGCTATAAGATTTAAGTTAAAGACAGCCCATTTGTCGACTTGATTTAAAATTTACAATCACTTAGGCCGCTTCCTATCTTAGTTTTTAAATGTAGGTTCATATGGATTATTCAGTATAGATCGAAGTTGTCAGTAGATAGATTATTCAGTATAGATAGAAGTTTTCAGCAGATGGATTATTCAGTATAGATTGGAGTTTTCAGCAGATAAATTATTCAGTATAGATCGGAGTTTTCAACAGATAGGTTATTTAGTATAGATAGAAGTTTTCAGCAGATGGATTATTCAGTATAGATTGGAGTTTTTAGCAGATGGATTATTCAGTATAGATTGGAGTTTTCAGCAGATAGATTATTTAGTATAGATCGAAGTTTTCAGCAGATAGATTATTCAGTATAGATCGAAGTTTTCAGCAGATAGATTATTCAGTATAAATCAAAGTTTTCAGTAGATCAAGTTTCTAGTATGGAGCATCAATAAATAGTAGTATCAATAAATGGCATTTTGTCATTATGGAAATGGTCACAAGCAATAGCTTATCTTAAAACAGCATGTCAAAAAACGGGGCGGTAATACAATACCACGAGGTAAATATATTAAAAATATTGACAAATTATATTTTTTTTGCATTAACATTCAGCATAGGGCAGGAGAGTAGCAGGAAAAAATTGAGTACAGAGATTTCAAGAAGGATTTTGATAAAACTAACTAGGTTTAAATTTTTTAAGCTCCTCTCCTGTTATAATTGCTAAATTTTCATGGTTATTAAATTCTCGGACTCTGACTCTGATTTGTTCATTTCTTTGTTTTGATACAAAGAAACGAACCAAAGAAAAATCAAGAACCATCAAAGCTCCTTCCCTCAGGCTTACGCTCCCCTCGCTGATGGTTCGGCCACCACCCTTTTAATGTTATTTGATTTAGCCATGCCAGATATACGATCCTGAAAATTCTGTCCAGATGTCTGGTTCAGGAATTCCTGAAAACTGCACTTCTGAGAATCGTCTGTACGATTTTAAAATGATTTTTTCCGGCTTTACGAGTCCCCGAATCTGAAAATCCGTCCGGATGAAATTGGGAAAATCTGATCGGCTGGAGAATCGTCTATACAGATTCAAAATGGATTTTGTCGGCGTATATGAGGACGGAATCTTCGACCTGGAGTCCAGGTCGGGAATTTGGGAAATTGGTCGGCTGGAGAATCTCCTGTACGATTTTGAAAAGAATTTTTCCGGCTGTACGGGACACCGAATCCGGCCGGACGAAATTTGGAAAAACTGGTCGGTCTGAGAATCGCCTGTACGGATTCAAAATGGATTTTGTCGGCGTTTACGAGGTCGGAATCTTCGACCTGGAATTAGGAAAATTGATCTTCCTGAGAATCGGCTGTACGAAATTAAATTGGATTTTTCTGGCTGTACGGAACTCCGAAATCCAGCCGGACGAAATTGGGAAATCTGATCGGTCTGAGAATCGTCTGTACGGATTCAAAATGGATTTTGTCGGCGTATACGAGGACGGAAATTCGGTCCTGGAGCCCAGGAATTTGGAAAATTGATCGGCTGGAGAATCGCCTGTACGATTTTAAATTGGATTTTTTCTGCTGTACGAGACTCCGAATCCTGCCGGACGAAATTGGGAAATCTGATCGGTCTGAGAATCATCTGTACGATTACTCGGCCTGAGAATCGGCTGTACGGATTCAAATTGTACTTTGACCGGATATACAAGCTTTAAAAAGCGCTGGCTAAGCATGTGTAATGCAAAACCAATTGGGTTGGCCTGTGGGCTGCTGGTTTTGAATTACTTATGCGAGTGGGTCGGCCAAAAAGTGCGGTGGGAAAAAACTAAATTTCGTTGTGTAATAGGTGCGCAAGGTTTGTGAGATGGGATTACACAAGTGTGGGCCCAGGGCACGGCCTTGCGGGGCTATTTACACATAACGACAAATTATATAACTTACTTGACTCTGGCAACTCAGACTCGGATCTGATTTTTTTTATTTGAATAATGATAAAGAGAGCATGGAGAAAGCTGGCAGTTCCAGACAAACCTTTCGGGTTTGGGTCGTGCGGTTGTGTTAGGTTTGGATGGTTAACATAATATCATTATGTAACTGAGCGTAAGGCTTTAGCGTATGGATGAGTTATATAATTTATATTATGTTAAATAGGAAATCACAGAATCCACCCTTATAGCTTTTTAAATATTAGTCTACTAGTTATAATATTATAATGACAAAAATTTCAATATCCTTAAACACGTCCTTCTCTTCTTTTACCTAAAATATTGTTGACTATTTTGGGCTCAACTAAGCCGCTAAACTTTTATTTTTTCAATTTTAAGAACTATTATTCCGCCATTATATCAGTACTCGTTTTTGATTTTTTACTATACCCATATTCAATTGCAATTTTTGATCTGCATTTATTCCACTCGCTGAGTTTATCCTGATTATTGGGGTAAAAATTTGAATATTTTAAAAAAACTCTTGTTTTACCTTTTTAGGTTAATTCGTTCTGGTATGTATCCTAACGCTTCCAGCATTTGCCAGTCTGTAGTCATTTCCAGAGTCCGCAGCATCGCTGGCGTCAATGTTCTCATATATTCTTTTTCCCGATAAAACTCCCTGCCGAAATGCTCAAAATGAATTTGCATTTCAGTATTGTCCCAATGTGCCGGAAGTACAATTTTCTCTATGGATTCAGGATAATCCTTTACCGGGTTAAAATTAAACTTATTCTTTAGTTTTTTCAGTACTAACGGTTGATTTTCAATAAGATCTTCTTGTCTGAACAAAGGTTTGTCCTGGATAGTCCTGCTCCAGGCCAATCCAGGATTTATATTTTATGTTAAATAGATTCACCGATTCTTCAAGGACTTTCATGTATCTCTTTTCTTCGTTTTTATATTTTAATTGTCAGCCGGAAATCCTTAGCACACTTGCTGTCCAGGAATACGGATTTTTAATTGAAATCAGAAATTTCATCGCTTCGCTGACGATACAATCTTTAAGCTGATCTGCTATTGATTTTATTATAATCCATCTGCATCCTATCATCCCGAACAGTCGTTCTGGAACTTTTAGACCAGGTCGCTTCAATAAGTTTATTATGTATAAGATCCTCTTCTATTATAAGCTCATTTCTTAAATTTTTATAATCCGCAGGCAGACTATGTTTGTCCCCCAGAACATGCATCAGCACTTCTGTATTTGAAAAATTTCTTCTATCAAAGCCCGGATAAGGTTGGTTCCTGTTCTTATTTCACCATATTGTTTGATAAAACAGATATTCTGGTTCTGGTTTTCAGGCATAAACTCCAGAAGTTAGTTTCAGGAATAAATCTTTCCACTGAATTGCTACTTCATCTCTATGGTAAGCTTTGTTTTGGGTCACTAGTAAGCCCTGTCTTTGCAAATGCTCATAATGCAATTTATCTGCATAAAGTCGTTCAAGTGATTTACTCAATGCTTCAGGAGAAACTTCAGCTCCTTCGAGCATGGTATATCCACATGTTTTTCTTTCAATTGGCATTAATTCCGCAGCTTCTTTCCAGATATTTGCACAGGCGCTGTGATCTGGTACAACCTGGGGAGCCCCGGTTGCTGCATGTTCAAAACTTACAAGTCCCCAACCTTCACCCATAGAAGTATTTACACCTACATTGCAGGCATTATAGATAAGGTTTAATTGTTCACAAGGAACTTCTGGATGCTGTTTACCTTCTGCTGTGTAAATAATCCTTTTTTTAAGACCAAGCTCTCTCACCATTTTTTCTATGTCTGTAAATGAATTTTTCGTGGCCATGTGCAGATAGAGCCGAACATCATCAGGCTTGTCTTCAACAAATTTTGCGAAGCCTTTCAAAGTAATGTCTATTCTTTTTCTAGGCTGATTTTTATTGGCATTCAAAACCCAGAAACCTTTCCAGCTTGACGGATTATCAGGAAAAAGTTGCTTTCTGGCTGCCAGTCGCCTTAAGGAAGAGGGCAATGCCTCCCCTCCTAATCGATAAAATTTATCTTCAGAAAGCGGATGTGGAATTACAGCTATATTATGAAAGGGTTTGTTCTGGGCTACTCCTGCCTTTTGCGCGGCGCCTCTAAGTGCAGCATATCCAAAATCATTAAATACAACAAGTGCATCAAGACAAGTTAATTGTCGAATACTATCTAACTGAAGAATATTTCCATCTAGTGGTGTATAACCTACAAGTATTGATTTATGATTGCTTTTGAAAATAGACTTCGTAAACCTGGGGATGAGCCAGAGATCATGGTAAATTAAAATAGCTTCGGGCTTTAGGCTATTGACAAGACTTTGAAGAGTTTCTTCAGCAAAAATATCTACAGGTGAGGTGTTATGGTGCAGAATAAATTTAGATGTTTTGATGGTTTCTTTACTCTTCTCATCTGTATCAAAACCCAGGATGTGTACTTCAAATATTTCAGACAATCCTTTAGCTATTAATCTTGTAATACGTGACAGCCCGGTTGCATGGCTGAATTGACCTATGATGAGTATTTTCATATTGATTCATTTATAAAAAAAGAAAAACCGAAGCGACTTATCGTCCACTTCGGTTATTTTCACCTGGATTGTTTATTGTTATGATAACACTCCGAAATTACTTGGAGACTTTTTGATATGATCTTCTCCATGATTGGAATATAATAATACTTCAGCAGCGGTATCTATACTTTTTGGCTCATAGATCCAATCCATTACATAATCGAATTGTTCAATGGCTGTTCCCGGAAGTTGCCCGTGTTTGCAAATGCAGACATAATTAACTACTCCGGTTACTCCTGTAAAGCCGAAATAATGCTTCCATCCACTTAGCGTTGCTCCGCAGGAATATAGCCAAGTTGCGAATTCCGTAGTAGGATAATTCATAAGATCGACTGCAAAGCCGGATATAACAACTGTATAGTTTGTCTGAATGATCTCGTTGATATCATTCATAATCTCATTATATACATTTTGTTCCGTCTCCAATGAAGTGTTATCCACATAATACTTGTGACTCATTATGACTTCCATAGAATCGCTGTCAAATATTGCTATCTGAAATCCTCCGATTGGAAATACGAAGTTGCGTCCATTATAATTAATAACTCTGGGATGTGGAGTAACCGGAACAGGGTCAGGAAGTACTACTTCACCATTTACAATGATGGCTGAAGAGGTGATATAATTTCCTCCACCCGGTCCTTGTCCGAAAGATACATCGGCATTGGCAGTGGCAACAATGGCACTGTTGGTATAAACCTTAATGGCCTCTGCAATGGCAGAAGCAGTATCTCCTGTAAATAACTCTGATAATGGAGTCAGTTGAAATAAAATGATGGAAGGATTTTCCATTACTGCCGACTTCCAATAAGTGAAAACTGAATTTTCGGAATCTCCAAAGCCAGGATTAAGCGCTTCCAAAGTAGATGTGTCCCCACCTTCTGCTGCGACTTTTACAATTCGGTTTTCAGCCCATTGTTCACCGAGCTGGTTCCAGATAGCCTCTGCCTCTGCTTTGGTTGAAAAGAATACGCCTTTATATTCAAGTGCAAGGTTGGCCTGTATTTGAGTCTGATCACTGCTGAAGCTTTGATCTATGGCTACAAAATAAGAAAGGTTTCCTCCCACGGTTGCTTTGGAGATGAAGTGCGTACCAAACTTTCTGAATACAGCAAAGAAACATTCTTTGTTTTCATTGGTGTACTTGGAAGGAAGGTTCTGGACTGCAGGATCTTCGGTAAAAGAAGTTGAAAGCCATTGTGAATTGGTGCTGTTCATCAGCAATTGCCAGCTCTGGTAATTAGCTTCTGACACACCATAGTAATAACTGTTTTCCGTGTTAAAAGATTGAGAATAGGCCATATTGAATTCTCCACTGAATCCTCCTGCTGAACCGGATAAGCCTGCCTTGGCTGAGAAGTAACTCTGGAATTGCTGACGCGTGGTGAAAACGTTGGTTGATCCGGATGTATCATTTTGTGTTAAAACTGTAGTATTGTCCGGAACCTGATAGGTGACGCCAGTGGGTGGATAAGTATACTCTGTTGCATCTTGTTTTTTATGGGTAAAGAGCTGGAAAGTAATGGATGATTCGTTGTACTCTCCCATAATATTGAAGCCAAAGCCCAGAATTTCTGCACCTGGAATAGTGTTCATAATGCCTCCTTTTTTTATAGTGGTTAAAAATTTTATTTGATATGTTAAGGTATAAGTCTTACCAACTTGATAACAAAAGAATTAAGCTGGAAGAACCTTCATGAATGTTCATAACATATTTGGCTGGAAATCCCCCTAAAGCATACAGCCATATGAGTTTAAGGAATCTGCAGCCATATGTAATCCCACAATATATCCATCATCAGCCATGTATGCGGCTCCTGAGTCGCCTGATACTGTAATCACCTGATCCAGCTGTATGAGATTTTTATAAAAAGCCCATTGTCCGGTATTACAGAAATTTGAAGCACATCTGAAAGTTATGCTTTGTATGTTGGCAGTCTGTACACTTCCAGTTTTCGCTCCTACCAATCTGATTCTTTCTCCTACTTTAGGTTTTCTGATTCCTTTGGGTACACCAAGGTAATATATGTTAGGTGCTCCAAGGGTCGGATCAATATCACACCATGCGAGATCTTGTTCGTTAAATTCAGGATTAGGCTCATTCCTGTTTGGATAAAGTGTTAAAGGTATGTACCCGGAAACATCTGCAAGTCCATTCCATTTCCACAAGCTATCCACCGGCTGGTACACATAATTTTGGGCTTGTCCATTTTTTGAAAGAACATGATTACATGAAAGTAGGCGATATGTTCCTTGATATTCAATATTTACACCAAGTGTCCCAACCAAACCTACTGCCTCACCTTCTACCTGGAATCCACCTGGGCATGGGCGTTTATAATTATCAAGGCTGCCCTGTTCCACAACAGGTCCGCTTTCTACAACATCTGTTGGAACGGACTCATTTATGTATCCTCCTCCTGGGATAGGCATAGGAAACTCAACTGATGTTGGTATGAAATCATCTTTATTAAGATCCGATAGCTGTTTCTTTTGTATTACATGCACCACCACTGCCCATTGACCAGTATTCAGGCCAGCAATTCTTTTTTTGCCAATATACATCCCCACTATATTTGTATTGGATAACCAGTTTTGTAATTTTTCCAGTATGGGTTCAATATCTTCTCTTGATAATGTCATTGTTATTTATATGTTAAATAGTAATACATAACATTCCCTTAGCAAGGGTATAAAAGAATAGGTAATATTTGATTCTGACAGTATCTATGCAGATACTGTTTAATTAGAAAATTTTACTAAAATCTAAAAGCAAATTTTTATTGAATAACAAATAAAAGAAACAGCCCGGGATTCGTCTCTCCTATTGTTGTTATAAAAGCAATCTTGAAAGCCACAAGAATTTATTGAAAGAAATCTTAGCTGATTTCTTCGTAATGGCTAAACTGTAAAATAAAATTATTAATCTGGTAGTGGCAGGTTCTCCAGCTGATCGAAAACCTAAATGTTGCGCTATATAAATACTTTTTAAACTAACATGCAAGTGCTAACAATATATTTTTTATTTATTTGATCTTTTAATATTATATCTTTTTATAAACACCATTACAATTGTTGGCATTTATGAATTTCAATCAATAAAAATTTTAAGCTTTTTTAAACATTTTTGATTGACGCGGGTTGCACTTAGTTATTGCTGGGTACAGAGGATAACTATTTTTTTATAATGAGAGATAAAGTGGAACTCAGGATTTTTAAAACCAGATTTAATTCATTGTTTAACTTTAAACCTATATACCATGATGAAAAATGATGTATTCTTAAATGCAAAATGGAGTCTTATGATTTCAATGGTTTTTCTAACCCTGGTCATTCCATTACAAGCCAAAAGTAGTTCAAAGAACTCTGCGGATCTCTCTGTTAGCTTGCTTTCAGGAAACCGGAATCCTACCATTTGTTCAGGATCCAGTGTTAAATTAAAAGCAGATGCGGGCCCTAAACAAACTGTGAAATGGTTTACAGTGCCAGTGGGTGGATCTCCTGTTGGCACGGGTAAAGTTTTTATAACTCCTACCCTTACAACTACCACTACTTATTATTATGAAACCTATGTATGGGGAATCCCTATCGGTCCTAGAACGGCCATAACGGTAACAGTAATTCCTGCTTCCGGAAAAATATGGGACAAAACTTATGGAAGTACACGCCCTGAAGGAGTGTGGACTATCGCTCCCGCAAACGAAGGAGGGTATATTTTCGGAGGTACCAGATTTATAATAAAAACAGATGAAGACGGAAATGTGGTATGGCAAAATCCTCTGCCAGCCTCTTCCCTGATTTTATACTCTATTGTTCCTTATCCCGATGGAAGTGGTTATCTTGCCGGAGGATTAACCGAAACAGATTCTACTATACTGGACTGGCAGATTTTTAAACTTGACAATGCGGGAAATGTAGTGTGGACCAAAACCTTTGGCGGTACGGGCCTTGACGATCTTCTTGAAATTATTCCTGCAAAAAATGGGGGCTTTATTCTTGCTGGTATATCAGAATCATCTGATGGAGATGTATCTGTTCCTAACAAAGGATTTAATGATTTCTGGATCATTAAAGTGGATAATTCCGGGAACAAGATCTGGGATAAAAGTTTTGGAGGTTCGGGGTATGATATTTTATCTTCTATTATCCGAACACACGACGGATATCTACTTGGAGGACGCTCCACCTCTTCTGATGGAGATGTGACAGATGGAAATAATGGAAGCTTTGATTTCTTGATCATAAAAACGGATTTCCATGGAAATAAAATCTGGGATAAATCGTATGGTGGCTCATCGCAAGATCAGTTATTTGCGCTAAGTTCCACACCTGGTCACGGATATCTCCTAGCTGGTATGACCTCATCTACAGACGGCGACATCACTGATGGAAACAATGGTGATACAGATGCTTTGATCATCAAAGTGGATGCTCATGGTAATAAAGTTTGGGACAAAACTTATGGCAGTTCCTCTTCTGATAATTTCACAGAGATCATTGGTACCAATAATGGATTTCTATTAGGTGGTTATACATGGGGCGCAAACGGTGACGTCACTGATGGAAACAACGGACTAAGTGATTTCTGGATCGTAAAAACGAATTTTCAGGGAAATAAAGAGTTTGACAAAACTTACGGAAGCAGTGAAGCAGATATTCCTTGGGCCAGCCTTGGTCTGAACAGCAAAAGTATTCTTATTGGCGGAGAATCAATGGGGGCAGATGGAGACATTACAGATGGAAACAGCGGCAGCACAGACTTTCTGGTATTTAAATTAGATCTGAGATGCTTTGACAAGGATGATAAGAGAGAAAGTATAGCTAATGAAAATGAGGAAGAAGCTTTGGAGGCTACGGTTTTCCCAAACCCATTTTCTGATTACCTGAACATAAAATTACCTGGTTCTGACAATGGCTCAGTATCAATTGAAATTTCAGATCTTTCAGGCAGGACTGTCGCTGTATTTAATGATATTAATTCTAGCTCAGATCGAGAATCTTTAATTAATACTTCAACATTTGAAAAAGGATTTTATATCTGCAAGTTCTTTGTGAACGACAAAGTTGTGGAAACAATTAAAGTAATAAAACAATAAAAAGTTTTAAGTAATAAGTTTTAAGTTCTAAGTGGACGATTCCTGGATTGTGGCTGCTGCCTATAGGAATTGTCCATTTTTTTACAGCACTATTTTTTACTAATACATCTTAACCCTTTTAACTTATAATAATACGAAGCATATATTATAACATTAAGAAGTGTTAGTTCTCTACATCTATTCCTCTCTCTATTGAAAATATTAAAGTAGTAAATAAATAAAAGATTCCTTCCGGATTGGCTGCGGCTTATAGTAATTGTCATTTTTTTTCATATGCTGATTGTTTTTTACAGAGGCCTGAACCTTTTAATATCCGAAAGTATGAAACATAAATTATTACATTTAAAAGTGTTTGTTTCTTAAACCTATTCTTCCCTCAATTCAAAACACCCCTTGGTAAAATACCCTATAATGTAGATTCGAATCTTGCATACTTTTACATTATTAGTTAACCTTTCAAGAAGTCCTGATCGAATATAATCTAAGAGCAAAAGCCATTCGCATGAATTGGTCCATGAAGTTATTGCCTTTCCGAAAAGTAAAGTACTGATTATAGCTCTCAGAATATTTATAAACTCAAGGATAAAATGTAAGATCATTGACTAGTGTGTTCAAATGGTTTAATCATAAAAAACAATACATATGCAAACATACGTTGTAGATAATTTTTGCAGAAGAATTGATCTTGATCATCCCGAAGATGGAAAAGAATTTGAGAAGCACTTTTATAAAGCTTTTAATAAGTTGAAGGAACAAAATTTTTTAAGGAGTATATGGAATTGGGATGATGAAAAAAAAACCATAAGGTTTAATATTCCTAATGAACATATAACTATGTATTCATTTAGAAATGATAAGGCCCAAAGCGTTATTTATGTAGGCGGCCTCTATGATCGCAGTTATTGCCAATTCGACAAATTTGGTTTTCAGCCTCCTATGACTGGAGAGAAATATGGAGAAATAATAACACTTTTCTCAACTACTGATTTTGATGGCAATCTATACAATCTGGAAAGGACCTTTCTGAAAGGATATTGTTTTGAACAGTCAAGAGAACAAGGTTGTAAATTTCTTCTTGCCACTTGTACTCCTCAACTGATCAGACTTTATCTGAAGTGGAATTTCAAAATTATTGAGACCAGACATTTCAATGGTGCGATAAGACATTTAATAAGATTTGATTTATAGTAAAAGGTTCTTCAAATGCTCCAGGAGTTATATATCAAATTATATTTCCTGGAGCAATTTAAAGTTTAAAGTCAGGGCTTATTTCAGAGTTATTTTTACCGTGTACTTTTGGTAAGAGGCAAATACTCCTAACCCTCCTTTTATATTCGTATATATATTTTGGGGTTCAGAGAAAAAATTTTCCTGATAATTTGAATCATAGCTTTTATAAAATTCATAGTAATTCCTGTCCGTATTTAATAGAGTGAGGCCAATATCACTGAGTCGCCTATTCATATTTTCCAGTGGTGTATCTGTCTTGAAAGGTCCTATTTTACCATTTTCATAACCGATATCTTTAATCGCAATATTTTTCGTATCAAAATATATCTCATTGTAGTGTTTATATTTTGGACTATAATAAGTGGAATCATAGATTGTCCCTGCCTCACCATAAATTCTATAATAATTGTTTTGATTTTGGATATCATCCCACCAAACTGAAATTTGAAGACTCTTACCAGAATATGTATAATTGATAGATCTTTCAATAGTATCTAAACTAAATTTAAGACTCGAATTAATGTCTTTTGGAACAATGGTTTCTGCCTCAGCATAATAGCCTTCTGGAGTGGAAACTATGAGATGATAAGTGGCTCCTGGAATTATCGGATATTGAGAAGCAGGAATTGTATAGGATGATAATTTTTCATCATAAAGAAGCGAAGTAGAAACACCGTTGCCGGACAATAATACAGTTGCGTCTTTCACAGGATTGGCATTGAAACCCTTACTCTTCTGGTAAATCGGAACTGATTTTCCTACAAATATTTTAACGATCGTATCCTGAGGCGAAATATATCCTCCAATGACAAGCTTAGATTCAATTTTGGGCATATCTTTTTCGTCTAATGTTTTGATGCACGCTGAAAGCAAGGAAGACACGCCTGCAATAAAAATGATATTAAGAAGTATACGATACATGTGAAATTAAAATTTGAAGTTATAGGTTATTGAAGGGATAATAGGAAAAAGAGATACCTGTTTAATGACATTTCTGCCTCCTTCAGCAGTCATATAATAGAAGTATGGATTTTTTCTTGAATAAGCATTGTAAATGCTCAGATCCCAGGTTCTCTCGCGGCCTGATGAAAATTTCTTAATAAACTTGATTCCTACATCCAACCGATGATATGGCTTCATTCTATACTCATTTTTTCCTCCAAAGTCTATAAGATCCCTACCACCATACGTACTGCTACCTGGATTATGAGCTATGCCTCCATAAGAAGCATTCGGAATAGTGATGGCATTGCCGGTTCCATAAACCCAGGTTGCAGAAAAATGTACATTATCAGAAAACTTGTAGATACTGACAAGTGAGATATCATGCCTTCTGTCGTAACGTGCGTAGAATTTCTTACCATAATTTACGGAGTCAAATTGCAACTGAGTCCATGATAAGGTATAACCGATCCAGCCGGAAAATTTTCCTGCTTTTTTATGAAGTAAAAATTCCAGACCATATGACCAGCCCTGTCCCTGTGTGAGATTCTTCTTCCAGCTGTTTTTATCCTTTTCTACCATTTCTTCGGACAAAAAGAAAGAAGCTCCCTCTTTAAATCCTACACTTCTGTTCGTTTTCTTATAAAATCCTTCTATACTGCCAACCACATTTTTCCCGCGGAAATCCTTTGTCAACCCCAGGGATAATTGTCTTGACTGAGCAGGTTTTATATTTTCTGATGTTGGAACCCACAGATCCAATGGTAAGCCTAAACCTCCACTGGTAGCCTGGTGTACATACTGATTCATTATTGCAAATCCTCCCTTAACTGCAATATCCTCCCTTATCTTGTATCCCGCGCTAATTCTGGGCTCTGGAAATAAATAATTTTTGTCTTTTGTAATATAGCTGGACAATCTGATTCCAGCATTGATTGTAAGACGAGGAACAGGTTTAAAAATATCCTGAACATAAACCGAAGATTCTAAAGCACGAATTTTATTGTCAAAATTTACATCATTAAAATTCTCTTCATGGTATACTACAGCCTCAGGTTTAAAAGTGTGAAGAGTAGAGATCAGTCCTATTTTTAATGAATGACTAGAAGATGCTGATATATTGAATTCATGCTTTAATGAAATGTCTTTTACATTGGAACAGTAGCGTAGTTTATTGACTTCATCCTGGTATTTTTCTTCATTATTTATATCAAAAATATAATTACTATAAATAAGCGATGTCTGAGAGCTTATCTTTTCATTAAAAATGTGGTCCCATGCTAAGGTGCTTGCGGTATTACCCCATTTTAACCAGGCGCGAGTATCACTATAACTATCTTTAAAAATTGCAAAGAATTTATCCCTTCCAAAATAACCGCTCAGATAGATCCTGTTTTTAGGATTAATGTCGAAATTGAATTTCCAGTTGAAGTCATAGAAGTAATAGCCTGCCTTGGTTTCTGAAGATAGGAACGGAAACATCAGTGCATCAAGGTAAGTCCTTCGACCAGAAACGATAAAGGAAGATTTCCCTTTTTTAATTGGTCCTTCTACAGTGAGACGGGAGGCAATTAGTCCGATACCTCCTTCTGCATGTATTTTTTCATTGTTCCCATTCCTTATTTCCATATCAACTACAGAAGACAGTCTTCCTCCATATTTTGAAGGAAACCCACCTTTGATAAGTTCTACACGTTGAAGTGCATCGCCATTAAACGAAGAGAAAAATCCGAAGAGATGATATGGATTATAAACTATAGCATTATCAAGCAGGAAAAGATTTTCACCAGGACCTCCTCCCCTCACGTACAAACCAGCAGTACCTTCACCTCCTTTTTGAACACCGGGCATTAATTGAATGGTTTTCAAAACATCCTTTTCTCCCATTAGTGTTGGTACATCTTTAATCTGATCGATTGGTATTTCGATATTACTAATATCTGCCCCATCACTTACTGATTTATATTTCTTCCCTTCCACAATTATTTCTTTTATCTCAGCAGCTTCTTCTCCAAGTGATATATCTAGTCGTACGTCAGATTTAACGGATATCACTTTTTTAACAGTTTTGTAACCAATAAATGAGAAGGTAATTTCAGCAGAATCAGAAGGTGAAACAGATAAGTTGTAATAACCCTTTGCATCTGTTGTTGTTCCTTCACCTCCGTTAGATACCAGTATCATTACACCAGGTAATGCTGCTTTGGTTCCTGCATCGCGCACGTTCCCGCTTATAGTATAACGTATATCTTGTGCGATGACTTCTGAATGTATTATTGAAATAAACAAAATGAAATTCAGGTAACTCAAAAGTTTCATTATAAAAGTTGTTAAAAATTATTATTTAAAATTATTTAAAAACAAGATCTCAACGGCTTATAGTTTGAATTATTTTATTTGAATCTGAATAAGTAAAATTTGAGTTATTAATATCATTTTATTCTGCTTAGTGAGTAATGCATTTTAATTTCTTAAACTTTATATATTCTTTTGATTCCAAATTAGAAATATGGTAATCCCTTTTTTGAATTGAAGTTAAGTTAGCAGCTTCTTTGATAATGTAACTTTTGATACCGAGAATGTATTTTGATTAATGTATTCTGAAGTCGAAAATACAGTTTACATTTGTGAACCAATATACTAAAAGCATAGAAACACAGGTTCTTAGGTTTGAGGTATATAAAGGATTGTGAGTTTAACTTTGTAAACAGAATAAGACTTCACCCCAAGGTGTCGGTTATCACCTCACCCTGGGGCTGAAGAAAACTTTACAAGATGAAGGGTAAGACCTCCTGAATAGGTGGCTTTATTTCAATATGGGATGAAGCTCTAGTGAAACCTGTACTTAGAAATGCAGCTTAAGAAGTTAAGATATTTCACAAATTCGGCATTGCAAAGGTAGCTTTGATAAAATCTCTTTTCTTTGTTCATTGTGATCCCTGCGAAGAATCTGATAAACATAAAATAAATTAGTAATAAGATTTATTTAAAACTTCAAACCCTATAACTTCCCTAGCAATCCTAAAAATTCTTCCTTTTTTTTTGCTTCCTGAAAAGCTCCTGAATAGTTTGCTGTAATGGTGTTGCTTGAAATATCCTGAACTCCCCGGGAGGAAACACATAGATGTACTGCGTCTACAATTACAGCCACATCTTCAGACTGTAAAGCTTCTTTTAAGCCCTCGGCTATCTGATTGGTAAGGCGTTCCTGCACCTGTGGTCTTTTCGCATAGTATTGCACCAACCGGTTTATCTTAGACAGACCTATTACTTTTCCTTTGGAAATATATGCGACATGGACCTTACCGATAATAGGAACAAAATGATGTTCACAATAAGAATAAAGGGTTATATTCTTTTCAATCAGCATTTCATTGTACTGATACTTGTTGTCAAAAAGTTTAATACGAGGTTTGTTTGCAGGATTTAATCCGCTAAAAACTTCCTTTACATACATTTTAGCTACCCTGTGCGGAGTTCCGTTTAAGCTGTCATCCCTTAAGTCTAGACCTAACAAAAATATGATTTCCCTAAAATGTTTTTGAATAAGTTCTATCTTAACTTCATCATCCATTTCAAAGGCATCTTTACGTAGTGGAGTGTCAATGGAAGTGCCGATATGCTCCTCTCCTATATCTGATATTTCAGTTATTGCGTTCATTTATTATATTTTTATTTCTACCATTACTCTTTTGACCATTGCATCGCAGTATACAAGGTTAAACTCAAAAATTTCTGAGGGAGTGTAAGATTTTTCAATTTCCTTTTTCAACATACCTTTTGCCCTGTTGAGCCGGACTTTTACATTTGATTCGCTTATCCCTAATATGTCGGATGTTTCAGAAACATTCATTCCGTTTATCTCCCTTAAGGAGAATACCAAACGATAGTCCAGAGGCAATTGCTGTAAAGCATTTTCAATAACCAGTCCCAACTCTTTGGTAAGAATGGTTTTAGTCATATCAGCTGACTGTTCATCTGCAAACATAGGAGTACATTCTGTTTTGATTTCATCAGGAATTTCATTCTTATAACCTGATTTTTGTTTTTTCCTAAAACAATTGTTAAGCATTATTTTGGTTATCCAGGTTTTGAATGAAGCACGATTTTCATAACCTGCCAAATTTATGTAGGCATTTATAAAAGTATCCTGCATGAGATCCTGGGTGTCTTCATGACTGTAACTATAAGCCCTGCCAGTTTTATACAGATGTGCATTGTTTCTTCGGATGAGTATTTCAAATAATGCAATCTCTCCTTCCAGGATTTTTTGTATAATTTCTCCGTCTGAATATTGGTCAAGTTTCATGTCGCTACTCTTATATTGCGTTTTGTGAGTTGTCTGATGTGGTGCAATAATTAACATTTCTCTAATACGATTTAACGGCAAAAGCGGAAAGTCTTGACATAGAAAATGCTCCTATGGCCATTGCCAAATCTCTTACAGCTACGTCAAAATAGTGACCGCCTGTGATAAGGGTTATTGCAATAAGTGTTAACCATGCTGCGACGATAAGTCCTCCTATTTGTGGTTTTACCAATACTAAGACTCCTGCTATTATTTCAATGACTCCTACTACCATCATAAATATGTGAGGAGAAAAAGGCAGCATGGTTTCAAGGCTTGGATTAAGATAATCTTCCCAGTGGGTAAGAATATTTGTAAACTTGTCCAGACCAGCAGCAATTGGTACAATTACATAAGTGAATTTTAATAAATTAAAAACAGTTCTTAGCGTGCTTGTATTTGATGTTACCATTTTTATTTTGTTTTGTGTTATACTTCATTAGAGTAACTGAACAAGAAAATGGTTACAAAAAAGTTTAAAATAAGCTTAAAGTAGAAAGCTGAAAACTAAAAGTATGAGGGACTTCCTTTATTGAAAGCCCTCATATAAGAAATTTATTTCTTTTTCTCCGGAACTTTGGCTCCTTCTTTTCTGGCTTCAGAAAGTCCGATTGCGATTGCCTGTTTCCTACTCTTTACGGGTTTTCTGGAACGACCTGATTTGAGCTTCCCTTCTTTCATCTCTTTGATATTTTCTTCGACCTTCTCCTGAGCCTTTTTATCATATTTTGCCATATCCTTCCTATCGATTAGTTCTTATGAAATAACAAGCAGAATTAATTTATAGTTGGCTTTATTATTTGGGTAAAAAGGTTTTCGAAGATAATCCTGTCTATCCTTTAATCCCATGGATCCTATTCAGACAATTTTAGCCATATCATTCCTATCGATTGTTCCTTATAAAAACAAGAACAATTGATTTATAGTTGACTTTATTATTTGGGTAAAAAGGTTTTCGAAGATAATCCTGTCTATCCTTTAATCCCATGGATCCCAGTTCAGACAATTTTTATTTTTCATTAATCCCATAAATTCCAGTCCCAGTTCATACATTTTTAAACAGACTCAGCAACTCCTTCCTGGAGAGGGCCTTTAAAATAGAGCTGTCTGTTTTTACTAAATCATTCACCAGTTCCCTTTTGGTCTGCTGCAATTTCATAATCTTCTCCTCTATTGTATTCGGACAAATAAGCCTCACAGCCACCACATTTTTCTTCTGACCTATTCGATAGCTTCTGTCAATTGCCTGATTTTCTACCGCTGGGTTCCACCATGGATCAACCAGATAGACATAATCTGCTTCTGTCAGATTGAGGCCTGTACCACCAGCTTTCAGACTGATCAGAAAAACCCTTACCTGATCATTTTTCTGGAATTCATTGATTACAGACGCTCGTTCTTTTGTTTGTCCAGTCAGATATGCATGTGGAATACCTTTATCTTCAAGTCTCTTTTTTATAAGGTCAAGCATGGATACAAACTGAGAAAAAACAAGGATCTTATGTTCCTGATGTTTGTTCTCAATCTCCTCCATTAATACATCTATTTTAGAAGAGTCCTCTCCATAAGCTTTATTTTCACTGATCAATGCTGTGGAGTTACAAAGTTGTCTTAATCTTGTAAGCCCTTTCAGGAAGTGAATATGTTCTTTATTTAGCTCATCTTCATTTCTTGCAGCTATGAAGTCCCGCATATACTGTTCGTAGGCATCATATATACTTCTTTGCTGCTCTCCCATTTCACAATACAATACCATCTCAGTCTTTTCAGGCAATTCTTTTGCTACCTGCCTTTTTGTCCTTCTTAATAAAAACGGATGGATCTTTTTGCGAAGCTCTTTTGCCCTTCCGCTATCTTCAAACTTGTCTATAGGCATAGAATAATGTCCTTTGAATTGTTGCTTGCTGCCAAGCAAGCCAGGGCAGACAAAAGAAAATTGTCCGAAGAGGTCAAAGGTATTGTTCTCAACAGGCGTACCTGTAAGTACCAGTTTATTCCGGGATCGGAGCAAACAGGCCGCTTTGTATCTTTGTGACTCAGGATTTTTAATGGCCTGAGATTCGTCAAGAATGACATAGTTGAAGCTGTATTTCTTCAGAGTAGATATATCTGACAATAATGTTCCATAGGTTGTAATGATGACTTCATAGTTGTCAAAGTCAGAGATATCTTTTATTCTTCCTGCTCCGTGAAATGTATGTGCTTTTATAGAAGGAGCAAATTTTTCAATCTCCTGTTGCCAGTTATATATCAGGGACGCAGGTACTACTATGAGGTTCGTATTACGAGTCTGTTTCTTTCTTTGTAGAAGAATAAACGCAATGATCTGAATTGTTTTTCCCAAACCCATATCATCCGCAAGACAACCTCCGAAGCCAAAGTCATCAAGGAAGTTGAGCCAGTTAAGGCCTTGTTTCTGATATTCGCGAAGGGTGGCATTTAACTCCTTCGGGATCTTTATTTCCTGAATCGATTCAAAATGCTCAAAAGCATGGCGGAAATTTTTTATCTGATGACGTGTTTCATCAGAAAGAAGATGTTCTTCATACAGCTCTGCGATTTCATTAAAATTTGTTTTGGGAGTTTTTAACATTCCTGCTACCACATCAATATCTGCGGCATTGAAGTAAGCTGAAAATTTCTTTAGCCAGTCAGCAGGAAGGATTCCAAGCGTTCCATTATCCAGCTGAATGTAGCGGCTTTTGTCCTTTACTGATTTTTGTAATTGTTTTAATGAAACCTTCTGATCGCCGAATTTTATATCTATGGTTGTCTCAAACCATTTGATGCCACTGTTGACCTTTATGTTAATGGAAGCCTTGTTAGGGCTGTATTGAATGCTCTTCAATTCATTAAAACCTAAAATAGTAATACTATAGTTTTTCCATTCTTCAAATGCATCCAGAAACCAGTCGTTTTCCAGGAGTCTTTGTTTGTGCAGGTAGTAGCAATCACCATTCTGCTGTTCCTGAAAGAACGGATGTTGTCTTACTAAGAATGCAACAAAACGATCTTCAGCATCCTGATCTCTTTCTACAAGGAAAGTATTGCCATTCTGATCTTTTGTATAGATCTGTCTTTTGGAAAGGATTGGTATTTCTACATTACCATATCTCATCACCGGAGTGATAAGTACATAGTTTTCAGAATCAGAAAGGTAGATGATTTTTTCGGAAGGCGCTGTAAAGCCTTGTTCCTCCAGCAAAGCAGGCGCTGCTTTTTTTATATGTGAATAGGTAATCCTAAATTTATTTTCCAGTCCTGCCAATAAAGTTTGCTGAAAGGCATCAAACCTGGAAGGATGTATGAGTACTTTGTGGTTTTGTTGTCTGAAGAAGCTGATCACTCTGGCAAGGTCTTCATCCTCTATTAGATGCATGGTTTCTCCTATCCGGATGAAATAACCGAATTTCAGCTGAAGGCTTTTCAGATTATACAACTGGTCTTCAATGACCAGTTCTGCTGATACTTCATGAAAGCGCTCTTTCAAATCAACAGAAAGTGCAAGCTCCATTCGTGAGCTTTTAAGACTGACGGGAAAAATGGATTGAGCAGTTATCTTTTCAGTAATATTATGATCGTGAAAGAATGCAGGCAGACCTAAAGGATTTTTTACAACAGCTTTTAAGCCTTCTATATCTGATTGTGATTTTGTTTCGGAATAATTATTTTGACAACCGGCAATTGCAGCATAGAATTTAAGTATGTCAACATCCTGTGTTTTCCAGACGGAATCTATTGAATTGATGGGAATTAAAGGGTTCCTGATATTTCCATCTTTAGTAGTTTCTGCTTCAAACAGCTCTATAACAAAGTGGTCGTAGTAACGATGTTTTCCAAATACAAGGATGGTTTGCTTGTAAGAATCAAACTCTTCTTCCTGAGGCACTTCTTTCTTAGGCAGCACATGCTCTTTAAAATAAGCATTGGTTAAATCATTAACTGCGAATAGTCCTTTAAGCCTGGGTTTTATGGCAACAGCTCTCCGATCATATTCTATCTGAAAGAGCTCATCAGGATCAGGTTCATTTTCAAGTCCGTACTCTTTGGCTGCTTCTCTTATTTTTTCATGTCTTAGTTTCTCATCAAAGAAAATCCGCAGGTTCATTCGATCCATGAGGTTGTAAAGGATCTGGATCTGATGACTGCATAATTTGTCTCCCGGAAATCCACATGTGCAGGTAAACTTTAATGAGCTCTCCTCCTTTCTGACTGAAACCGTTGGTGAATCTCTGAGGTTGGAAAGGGTTGAAAATGAGATGAAATCAATATCAATTATTTCAGGCTGAATATCGAAAAAACTTCTGGAATCGGTAGCGACAAGGGTTGAACTATGGGTAAAAAGAAGCCCTTTGTTGAACGAAGCAAAGTTTACCTCCTCTATAACGTACTCATGTATTGGCTTGCTCATTTAAAGTCCTTTCCTGTTCAAAATTAAGGGATTTTGTTGGAATGAGAAAGGCATGAAAATTATTGGATTGCAGATACAATGGTTTTAATATTCGTTTAAAAAAACGGATCTTATTTTTTTATTGGGTATTTATTGATTCATCTTATCCAAAACTTTCAGCATTTGGTTCAGTTGGTTCACTCTTGTTGCCTGATATTCATTTGTCCATTTCTCGATAAGGATGGGGAGGAGTTCTCTCTTAATAGCAGTTTGCGTTAAAGCTTTTATATCCTCATCAATCTTTCCTTCTAATACAAATTGACCAAAGCCCACTGCTATGACGGCATTGTCAATTCCTGTTAAAAAGGTCCCTCCCATACTTCCTGATATAGTTGTTATTAGCTCTTTAAACTGCTCTTCGCTGAATTCGCTTCCGGAGGATTTTGCTATTTGCCTGAATTGCTCCATTAACACAGCATTATTAAAAACATCAGAGCTTGTATTGCTTTTGGCTGTGATATATTCTTTTATTATTGAAGTGTCCGATTCATTCAAGTCAAACTTTGGAAAGTCCCAACTACTAATCAATTCATCTAAATAATTTAAAGGACTTGTACTTTTGTTTGCTAAGCGCCATTGTCTGAATCCGTAGAATGCATCTGATCCTTCATCACTTCCAAATGGACCGGTTGGGTCAATAGGGCTCCAATAGAAACTTTCCTTAAGAAGCTTTTTCGCTTTAGGATGTGCATTTTTCGGAGTAAGTTCGAATTCATCCATTTGCTTTGTGTTCATAAGAGTTGAAGAAGATTCCTTTTGCCCGTAACAAAAATAAGAAAGCAACAAACTTGCAATGAGTAAAAAGAAATTGTGCTTATAGGCCATTTTAATAATTTATACTCTTTAAAAACTAAATATAAATATAGTTTAATTTTTGCAAAGTTTTATTGGATGCAATTGGTTCTCATACTATAAGGCTATTGCCCATCTAAATCTGATAGACTTTACATATAATTTTGCTTCTGAAGGGTTTAAAAAGTCTATCTTGGGAATTGCCAATACTTTTGCTTTGTTACTAAAAATGAGACGTTTTGTAGCACTATTTGATCCAACTATTATTCTGTCTTTCTAAGATCTAAATATACTTCTTTAAGTATTTTTGCACTATGCACCTCAACCTGAAGTTATAAAGCCTTCTTCATAATAAATGGTTAAAATGTTAATTTCTTCATACTTTTCATCAAAGCATTTTATAAACAATGTTTTCAATTGATTTTTCTCAAAGTCCCTCATTATCAAATTAAAAAAGAACATTCTTATTCGCCCAAAAAACGTTCTTAAAGCCAAAACGATCATTTGTAAAATAACCTGGAGTACTGTTCTAATTATTCATTAAATATGTATTAGCAAGAGTTCCACATAAGACAATATATGTGGATAAAATAACCCACTATAAATCAAATTATAAGGTGTTAAATAATAAAACTCAAAGCTTTCTTAACAATTGTTAATTATTTAATGGTCTTTGCAGGATAATTTTGTAGAACTGTAATATATCAAGGGGGACTTGAAATACATATCCAGACGCTACAGCATTCAGAACCTGAAGATTGTTCAATGTATCTGGCTTTTAATAAGATTATAATGATCAATTCAATCGATTACAATGAAAGGGAAGTCTTTCATGCTTTTCAAAATTTACTTTTTCTTCAATTCAAGTCCAGGTATTTCCTTTTCTCCAGTTGAGCTCCTATATATTATATAGTTAAATCACCAAAAGCATTGTTTTATCACGATGTTGGAATGATTTAAAAACTGATCAATTGTTTCATTCAACAAAGAGATCAGGTTTATAAAATTTAAGCATTTTCTTAATCAGAAAAATATAATGAAAAATAAATTATCCTTTTGCTTTCTTCTTCTCTTCCTTACTACTGCATTTGTAATCAAATCTGAAGCACAGGTTATGATGGTCTCAAGAAGAGGTGGTACTTTACATACCTCTTTTGCTCAAAGTATGGATATGGCATTTGGGGTTGGAAAGTGGAAACAACTGGAATTTGAGACGGTTAATACGGATTCATTACTTAACTCAGGTATTAATTACATTTATGTTGAGGGAGAACAGTATCATTTTGGTTACATGCATGATTACTGGACCCAGAATAAAACCAAATTTGAGGACTGGGTAAAAAAGGGGAACATCCTCTTTGTCAATTCCAATCCTATGTATGGAAATACGCTATTATTAGGATTTGGCGAGGTATCATTGGATCCGAACTTTGTTTCAGATACAATTATATCTTCAGACATTACCCATAAAATATTCAACGACCCTAAAAAGCCTGTTGGAGAAGAGTTCTGGGGATATAGTACAAACAACGGAGCAAATATGATTATCAAGGGCAGCGGATTAAAGCCACTGCTTGTTAATAAAGAAAATCATTCACATATCGTACTTGCAGAAAAGCCGTGGGGAGCAGGAACTGTAATCTTTGGTACCTTGAATAGTATGAGGTATGTTTTTCCTCAAGCAGGGTATACTAATTTAAGAACCAATATCCTGAGTCTTAAAAATAAGCCTTCTGAAATAAGCGCAGCTTTAGACAGGCCGGAACCTAAGATAAGTGTACGTCAGGGGAATCAGGACGTTTGGGTATCTCTGACCAATTATGGGACTCAGACTCTTACGGAAGCTACGATTAATTGGGAGATTAACGGTACACTTCAGACTTCGTTCAAATGGACAAAAGGGCTGGATGCAGCTTCCGGCAATAGCTTTAATAAAGATCAATTTTCTGTTGGCAAAATACTTTTTGAGAAAGCGAAGAACTATGTATTTAAAGCCTGGGTATCTGACCTTAATGGAACTTATACTCCAGCTGTTCAGGATACCATAACCCAGACAATTTATACAGCTCTTGAAGGCAGCTATAGTGTAGGAACAGAGAATGCTGATTTTGATAATTTAAACGCAGCGCTGAATGCGTTGATTGATGCGGGTGTGAGCGGACCAACGGTGTTTAATCTTGCAGATGGAACACATTATATAAATCAGAAGTTTCCAGCCATTACAGGTGCCTCCCCTTTGAATACAATTACCTTTCAATCCATTTCCGGAGACAGAAACAGTACGATAATTGAAAGAGATGTAAACACTCGTGCAGAATATCTTCTTGCGTTCAAAAGGGCTTCATATTTAACATTTAAAAACCTTACAATAGCCAATTCCTATTCTATCTATGACTATGGAACCGTTGTTCTGTTTGAAGAGGGATCACATGATATATCATTTATCAACAATAAAATTTTAGGTAAAAACTATAATTCTGGATCAGGAAGTTCATCTACTATCTATTTTGGGAGAACAGACAGTATTCCATGCTATAATATTCTTTTAAAGGATAATGACATATTCCTGGGGTCTTATGGAATTTATGTAGACCAAAGCTACAATGGGAGTAAAACTATAAAGAATCTGACTATTGAAAACAACACGTTTTTAAGACAGTTTTCCGGAGCTATGTATCTTGTTAATATGTCTGATCTAAAGGTACATGGGAACAAAATTGAAGCGACCAGGCTTGAGAATTACCGAGGTATATATGTTGATAAAGCTGAAAATATTTCCATTGACAAGAATAATATCTATGTCAATATCGTAGGCTATGGAATTTATGTAAGAAATATAACTTCTTCAGAAGGCAGGCGTTCGCTAATAAGCAATAATGCTTTCCATGGGGATGGAGGTGCATATGTATACGGTATGGTTGCAGAAGGTTGTCAGAATCTTGCAATTGTATATAATACCTTGAATATTACCAATACCAATGAACAAAGCTCAGGTCTCAATATTAGCGGAACGGGCAATAAGATTGAATTGTACAATAACAATGTGTGTGCACGTGGAGGGGCAATTGCTGCAGCCTTCAATGTTAATGAAACTTTTACTGATATTGTTTCTGATTATAACAACTATTATTCCGCAGGTAAAACCACATTTTGGATCAATGGAAAGCAACTGAAAAAGCTGAGCGACTGGCAGCTTCTTTCAAAAATTGATTCTAATTCAGTCTCTGTAGATGCTGTATTTATTGAGGAAAATGGATATAAGTGTACAAAAGGCTCACTGGATGGAGCAGGTATTCCTATAGCTGAAGTATTACAAGACCTGGAAGGTAAACCAAGAGATGCCAGTCATCCCGATATCGGAGCGGATGAGTTTACCTCTTCAGGTGCAGACTTGCATTTGCAGGCACTAATTGTACCTGTAGCACCTTTCCTTTCCGGTAACTATGATGTAAAATTCAAAGTAGTTAACAGCGGAAATGAAAAGATCACTTCTTTTGATTATCAACTGACATTTAATGGTGAAATTAAACCTGTCCAAAAATGGAATGGCAATCTTGAAAAAGGAAAGTCTGTAGAGATAAACCTTGGCCCTCAAAGTTTTCCTTTTCTTAAAGGAAATTCACTTAGTGTAGAAGTTTCTTTACCAAATAATAAGGACGATTTAAATCCAGGTGATAACATTCTTTCTCAGGATAACTTATATGCAGCTTTACCATCCGGATCCTATACTATTGGTGGAACAACTCCTGACTTTACCTCTTTCAAAGAAGTTGAAAGCCAGCTACGAAATGGTGGTATTAAAGGAGGTGTAAGTTTCCTTGTGAGAGATGGCATCTATAATGAACATATTGCCTTGTCTGATATATCAGGTTCCGGACCCGAAGGCAGAATTGTTTTCCAGTCAGAATCCGGAGACAGCAGCAAGGTAACATTGAGCTATTATGTAAATCAATATGACTATGATTCAAATTATGTCGTAAGACTGGAAAACATCTCCCATATTTATTTTAAGAATATGACCTTTAAGATCAATGGTGATTATTATGCAAAAGCCATTGACCTTCAGGGAGACATTTCCGATATACATTTTTCCAATAACGTATTTACAGGTAAAGAAACCACCAGTGAAGGAGAAAACTATTCACTCGTATATATATCAGGCAAAACAAACCCGTCAGGAAATTTACTTTTTGAAAATAATCTGATGGAAAATAATGCTTACGGTTTCTTAGTGTATTCACAACCTTCTGATATATCAGGGACCATGATACTGAAAGGCAATACTTTAAAGAACCAGTATTCTCGTGGCTTCAGAATGTATAATGGATCCAATACGGAGATAATATCAAATAAAATTACAACCCTATCTACTAATTCCTATTTCAGAGCCATTGATCTTTCTAATGCTAAAGAAGGAATAAAAATCCTGAAAAACAGTATCAATATTAACAGTGGTTATGGCATCTATCTGGATAATATTAATGCAACAGCATCAAAAAGAACCCTGATAGCAAATAACTATGTAAGGACAGGGAATGCATCGACTTCCAGACCATTCATTATTTCTTATTCAAAGGAAGCTGACATCTATCATAATACATTTATAGGAGCAGGAAGCAATACAAGCCAATATAGCGGTTATTTATACAATTCAAGCTCCATTGATATATATAATAACCATTTTATCAATTATGGAACCAGTAATGCTTTTTACCTCAGTAACAGCAATGATTATTTAAACATAAAGGCTGATTATAATAACTATTTTACCAAGGGTACCAGCATCATATACTCCTATAACTCCAGCCGCAGCCAGTACACTTTACATCAGTGGAAAGCATATTCGGGGCATGATAATAATTCATCTTCAATTGATCCTATGATTGAAGAGGATTCCTATATGGTTACAAACCCTAAACTAAACGGGACTGCAAAATCAACGTCTCTTGTAACAGATGATATAAATAATATAACAAGAAGTCAGTTCCCTGATATTGGAGCAGCAGAGTTTGATCCGGAAGGATTAAATCTTGTATTGCACAAGCTCCTCCTGTCTGACCAGGTCTTTTCTGCAGGTATAAATCCGGTATCTGTTATTGTAAGGAATAACGGAACTACTGCAATCAATAGTTTTACTCTTAACTGGAAAATCAACGAAACGGCCCAGACAGATTATCTCTGGACTGGCAATTTGGCGGCTAATACATCTGATACCATTGTAATTGGTAATTTTGACTTTAAGAAAGGACAATTGTATAAGTTCGAAATAGCTGCACTTGATCCAAATGGCCTCACTGATATTGACCTTACGGACAACAGATTAATTGTTCCAGGATTAGGCGCACCATTAAGTGGTGTTTATACCATAGGTGGAACCAATCCCGATTTTCCTACTTTCACTGCAGCTGCGGCTGTTTTGAATAATATCGGCATAGCAGGTAAAGTTACATTTAACGTAAGACCGGGTTCTTACCAGGAACAAATAAGACTTAGAGAAATTAAAGGCTCAAATTCTGAAAGAAGAGTGATATTTCAATCGGAAAATTCTGACAGCTCAACAGTTACGCTTTCCTATTACTCAGGAAATTCGTCTTCCAACTATGTATTGAGACTTGACAGTACTGATCATGTAACATTTAAGAATATCACTATAAAATCTGAAAATTCTTCTTATTCAGTAGTGGTAAGCTTAATTAATGGGACGACAGGTAACGAATTTTTAAATAACAGAATAATTTCTGCTACACAGGGGTATTATAATGTAATTGAAATGTATTCCAATACTGCAGGATTAAACAATAAGTACAATTTGTTTATTAACAATGATATTCAGTATGGAAATTATGGTATATCCTTATCAGGTAATTCATCATCAGGCAGAAATGATGAATACAATCAAATAGTCAATAACACATTTAGCGGACAGAAATATACAGCAATCTTCCTATCCAATCAGTATTACTCCTCTATTAAAAATAATACGATAAACATTGACAAAGAACAGGGAATTTACCTTTTCAGTACAATAGGACAAATAATCACAGGTAACAAAATCAATGTAAGTGATGGTTCTGTCGGTATTTATGTAAGCACAGCATCAAATCCGGATACAGTGGAGACTGTTATAGCCAATAACTATATCAATATAAGAGGATCAAAAAATGCAAAAGCAATAGACATTTATGGAGCGAAAAATTTCAAGGTTTACTTCAATACATTCATTCTCAATAATAATCATGCTTCTTCAACTTGTATTAGTATAGACAATACCACAAACTGCGTTATAAAAAACAACATAGCTGTCAGCAGGAACCTGGGGTTTGCATTAACTATCAACAATTCAAAAACGATTACTTCCGATTATAATAACTATTATTCACAAGGACAATATCTCTTTAACCTGGATAATAACGGTATCATGAAAGAGTCCTGGAATGCAACAGGACAAGACCAGCACTCTTTGTACATTGATCCTGTATTTACTGCTGCTAAAGATTGGCAGACAAACGATCCGCGGATCAACAACAGAGGAATAGCCCTTCCTGGTTTTACTACTGATATAGACGGTGACCTTCGTGGTGAACACCCTGACCTTGGAGCTGACGAAAACATGATATCCGGAAGTGATCTTGGATTATTATCTGTAACCTCTCCCCTTGCACCAGTCCCGGCTGGAAATCAGACTGTTAAAGTAATTCTTTTCAATAATGGCAGTGAAACAGTTGAAACTGCTAACCTGTCCTGGTCAGTAAACGATACTTTAAAAACTGCAAAAGTATGGACTGGTTCGCTTGCCCCTTCTGAAAGCGTTGAAGTGTCTGTAGGAGATTTTAATCTTGTATCAGGAGCAACTATATCTGTAAAAGTATGGATAAGCAATTCTTCTGATAACAATCCATATAACGATACACTAAAAGTGAATAACCTGCGTGCCGGAATGCGCGGTATTTATACTATTGGTAAAGAGAATTCGGACTTTATAAATTTTACATCAGCAGTTGCTGCACTTACTTCAGCTGGTGTTGCAGGGAATGTGGAATTCCATGTGCAACCTGATACTTATACAGAACAATTTATAATTCCGGAAATTTACGGAACTTCAGATACAAGTACTGTAACCTTTAAGCCAAAGTCAGAAGGAGTTGTTAAACTTACTTTTGCATCAAAGTCTTCAGATAATTATATCATTCAGTTGAAAGGTGCAGACTACATCAGAATAATTGATCTTGATTTCGTTCCAACCTCTACTTATGGTATCTGCATAGACTTGCTTAACGGTGCCGATAACAATATAATTAAAGACAATTATTTTGATGGTGTTAATAATTTAACAACCACTAACGCTGCTGTCATAAACTTTTATGTGAACTCAAGTGAATTTTCAAACAATAATAACCTTATTGAAAATAACTACATAAAAGATGGAGCTTTTGGTGTATACATAAGCTCGGTAAGCAGAAACGACAGAAATAATATAATAAGAAACAACTACTTTGAAGAACAGGGGTCAGGTGCAATTTATGTGGGCTATATCTATAACATACAGATTACAGGTAATAAAGTCATTTCCGGAAAATCAAATATTTATTACGATGCAATTTCTGTCAGAACCATTTCAGACGCATTTCTGATCAACAAAAATAAAATTGAAGTTGTATACGGTTCTTCAGGAATACTGGCAGAATATGTAACAGCAAAAAACGGAATTATTGCCAATAACTTTATAACGGTCAGAGGCACAAACAATATTTATGGTATTGAATTGTCTAACTCAGAGTATACACAAGTTTATTTCAATTCTGTACTCAACACGAGCACTTCATTAAATGCCAGTGCTTATAAAAGTTATACCTGTAAATATCTGTCCGTTGTAAATAACATCTTTGCTAATTCAGGGCCGGGCTTTGCATCTTCATTTGATGATATCTCCTCAGCTCTGACTTCGGATTATAACAACTATTATACAAAAGGTTCCAGTGTTTTTGCTTCTCATGCTAAGCTTATTGACTGGCAGGTAGCCAGAGGTGTTGACTTTAATTCTTTCGCTCTTGACCCTCAGTTTCAGTCTGATACTATTTTGCGTTCTTCGGAAGTAGCATTGAATACACTCGGAAAAGTAATTCCGGCAGTTAAGGAAGATATTGATGGTGAAATCAGAAGTTTGACTAAACCTTCTATCGGTGCAGATGAAAATGTTCCTGATGCGAATGATGCAGGTATCTATAAGATAGCAAGTCCTGTTCAGCCGTTTCTTCCGGGGACAAGGCCAATTGCAATACAATTAAGAAACTTCGGAGACATTCCATTGGAATCAGCGACCATTCACTGGACGATCAATGGAATTCAACAACCTGATTTTGCATGGACTGGCAACCTTGCATTGGGAGATACCACTCTGGTAACTTTAGGGAATTTCAACTTTGTATTTAAAACAGCTTACACTATAAAAGTCTGGACAGAGGCTCCAAATGGTATGGAGGATAATAATCGTATCAATGACACTGTCATAAGCGGTCCGATTTATCCTGCATTAAAAGGGCTATATACCATCGGAGGAACTAATCCGGACTTTATTAAGATCAGTGATGCTGTAGATGCTCTGATTAAAGGTGGTGTAGCGGATTCTGTCCAGTTCAACATTCGAAAAGGTACTTATAATGAACAGGTTGTTATACCTTCAATATTTGGTGCTTCGAAAAGAAACTCTGTCGTATTCCAATCAGAGAGCGGGGCCAAGACAGATGTCGAAATATCCAATACAGGTAGTTCAGAGAAAAACTATCTGATTCAATTAGTTTCAGCAGATGGAATTACCTTCAGAAATATTTCTTTCCGCAATAGCAGTGCATTGTATAGCAGAGCGCTGAGCATAGAAGACGGATCAGATAACATTACAGTATCCAATGTGGTGTTTAATGGAGTAACATCCACCAATTCAACAGTTAATCAGGCCATTATTTATTCTAAAGCAGGTGACCTGTGCAACAATAACCTTATCATTCAAGGATCGCTCTTTAATAAAGCCGGATATGGTGTATATGTATCTGGTCTAAGCACTTACAGTAAATATCAGCAAGGACTTTTGATTCAATCAAATGAGTTTAAAGACTCCTATGCCCAAGCTATATACCTTATTAGTCTGGATGCACCTACAGTGCAATACAACAAAATTGAAAGCAACAGCAGTTTCCCGAACGTGGCAGGTATAAAACTATCAAGTATGATTACGAAATGCCGTGTTATTGGAAATAGAATAACCCTTAGCAATGGCGGTTCGGGTATAGATCTCACATCATTGAACAGTTCACAAACTCAGGAGATAGCGAATAATGACATCTATATTACAGGAACATCTGTTGCAAGAGGTATTTATGTTTACTATTCCGATAATGTTGAAATATATCATAATACAATAAGAATCAAGAGTACCTCTCTTGACAAGGATGTTGCAGCTGTAAAACTGCTTGGAAATAACAACAGGCTGTTTAACAACAATCTTGCTGTCTTGGATGAAGGATATGTGGTTTACTTTGAACAAGGATCTTTCTCTTCCAACTACAATAACCTTTATTCAAAAGGAAAATATACTGGCTTCTATAATGAAGATATCAAAGATCTGCAAGAATGGAAGCAACTAACAGGGAAAGATAATCAGTCGTTGGCAGTTAATCCGAACTTTAAAAATGCATCTGAAGGTATTATCTCTAATGCTCAATTAAATGACATAGCTCCACAAGTTGGTGGTCTCAATATTGATATTAATAGAGTAACAAGGAAATCACTTACGGATATAGGTGCGTATGAGTTTAACCCTTCAGGAACAGATGCTTCCCTTGTCGCAATGGTACAGCCGGTACCTCCTATTGCCAGCGGATCACAGGAAGTTACAGTAACATTGTTCAATAATGGTTCAGAAATTCTGAGTAGTGCAATCATTGACTGGACTATAAACGGATCAGTGCAAAGCCGTATCACATGGAGCGGATCGTTAGGAGCTCAGAGAAGTACATCGGTTAACCTTGGTATATATGAATTTGAAAGACAAAAGTCATATGAGCTGAAAGCATGGGTTTCAAATCCTAATGGTACAGCAGATACAGAAACATCAAATGATACAATAAACATAAAGAACATCTCTCCTGCTCTTTCAGGTGTTTATACCATCGGTGGAACGGATGCAGATTTCCCTAACTTTACCAAAGCGACAGAAGCCCTTATGTATAACGGCGTTTCAGGTCCGGTAGAGTTCAGAGCGGCAGACGGGATTTATAATGAACAGATTGAAATAACAAAAGTTCCGGGAATATCATCCGTTAACAATGTAACCTTTACGTCCGCATCCGGAGACAGTACCAAAACGACAATCAATTCTAAATCAACATCTGACAAAAACTATATCGTTTCTTTAAAAAGAGTCAATTACATAACATTTAAGAGCATTACATTAAAAGCACTGGATACTTATTATGCCAATGTGCTGGTAATGAAAGAAGGAACAAATTATATCACTATTCAGCATTGTGTGCTTAGTGGAAAAAGATATACTTATTCCGGAAGCCAATATCTGATCTCAGCTACAAGCCCTTCAACAGGAAATATTTTTGAAGGTAATGTATTCCAGGATGGTTCTTATGGCCTGTATATGGATGGAACCAGTTCAAATCCGCAAACAAACATCATTTCAGGAAATATTTTCCATACACAGACTAAGTCATGTATTTATCTTAACTATCCTAGAAATACAGTTGTAGAAAATAATATTATTACTCCACTTTCTCATGAGAACTATTATTATGCAATTTATGCTGTTAACTCAAGAAATGGTCTGCGTATTTCAGGCAATCAGACTATCATTCCGGGAACAAGAAGTAAAGGTATTTATCTGAACACAGCTACAGGAAGTACTACTGAACCTATTTTGATTTACAACAACTTCATTAGTTTTACACAATCTGAAGAGAATATCGGGATCCATCTCAGTTCTTGCGATAATGCAGGGGTTTATCACAATAGTGTTAGGATATCAGGAACTGGTACGTATCAATATGAAGCCTTCAATATTCAGTCAGGTAGAAATATTCAGGTAAAAAATAACATATTCGCTCACTTTGGAAGAGGTCGTTCTATAAACGTTTCTGGTTCTCAAACAATCACTTCCGATTATAATGATCTGTTCTCTGCCGGAGAAACGCTTGTTATGTGGCAGAACTCATCTTATAAAAGTCTTGAATCGTTTCAGGCTGCTACTGGAATGGATACTCATTCTTTATCAATTGATCCTGTATTCGAGAGTTATACAAGCCCACGTGTAAGCCAGTCAAATCTGGATGGAGCAGGTATCCCTGTAAGTATTGTCAAAACAGATATAGAAGGTCATACCCGTCATGCCCAAACTCCTGATATTGGGGCTGATGAATTCGGCTCAGGATTAATTACTAATGACATAGGGATTACCTCTGTAATTGGCCCTAAGAGCGGATGTACGTTGGATGGCAATCAATACCTTGCTGTAAAACTTCAAAACTTCGGAGTAGACACACTGAAAAATATAACTATTCACTATGTGCTTAATGATACTCTGAAGATCAGTGAAGAACTCACAGGAATAAAACTTAAAGGTGGACAATCTTATAACTATACCTTTAAGACTCCGGTGCTGATGAACGATCACACGTTATATTCTTTTGATATATTTACAACACTAGATAATGATTCAAACAGGGATAATGATTCTATTATGAATCATGTCATTCACCACTTCCCTGCTACAACAGCCTATGCAGGCAAGGACACAACTATTTGTGAGAGTGCTCAATATTCTCTCATTGCCAGTGGCGGGAATACATATACATGGCATATCAGAGGTTCAGAAACTGTTTATGCCACTCAGAAAGTGCAGCCTGTCCATTTGAGATATAAAACCATCTTTGTATTAAAAGCTTACAATACTTATGGTTGCTTTAATACAGACACGGTAATAGTGGATGTGATTCCTAGTCCTGAAATACCTGTCATTACCGCTGTAGGAAGTCTTGGCGGAGCTTGTGTCAGGGATTCTGTGACTCTTACCTCAAGTATTAAGGATAATATTATCTGGTCAACAGGAAAAACATCTAAATCAATAAAAATAGGTAGCCCAGGTTATTATTCAGTAAAACATATCGCACCTCTTTCAAGCTGTTCATCATCAGCTCAAATAGAAATCAAGAGTCCGCCTATACCAAGATTGTCCACATCTGCAACCACTATATGCCCTGGTCAGGAAGTTTCGCTGGCTGTTATTAACGGTGGACATTCATTCTTGTGGTCAACAGGAGAAATTACAAGTGCAATTGTTGTGTCTCCAAGTAAGACAACTACTTATAATGTAAAATACAAATCAGATGATGGTTGTGAAATGGAAGGTAATGTTACAGTTAGTGTAAGGGCTGGAAACCTGATTCCTAAAATAACTTCCATAAAGGGAGATTCAGCAGTATGTCCTGGTAGTGATGCTGTATTGACAGTTGAGGGTAGTGCTACTCGTTTTTCTTGGTCAAACGGAATGTCTGGTTCGACGATTAAAGTTAACCCTACTGTAAAAACGGTTTATACTGTGACTGCTCTTGGTAGTGTATGTTCAGATAAAACTGTTTCCTCCTCCATCGTGGTTGATGTTTTACCGGGCCCGGAAAAAGCTCCTATTATTGTTGCTACAGGTTCCAGTACATTGTCATTCTGTGAGACAGACGCCATTACCCTAACATCTTCAGACTATTCAGAACATATAAAATGGTCAACAGGGGATACGACACCATACATTACTGTCTTAAGCCAGGGTATTTATTCATTAAGCCATGTAAGTAAACATGGTTGTGTTAAAACATCTACAGTTAAAATAGAAGATCCTAAAGTTCCATATATAGTTGGCAAAAAGGAAATCTGTAAAGGTGAATCTACTACCCTTACTGTAGAGAACGGATATCATTATCAATGGAGTACAGGAGCAACAGCAAGTTCCATCACTGTTAATCCGGATACGACAACTGAATATTCTGTTCTTATTGAAAATAAGGAAGGTTGTAAATATGAGCAGAAAGTTAAGGTGATTATCTATGAAGCTCCAATAGTTACTGGAATCAGTTCTGATACTACTATTTGTCAGGGAACTGAAATAACCTTGTCTGTTTCAGGAAAAGCAAAAGAGTTTTTATGGACAGATGGACACGTGGGTACCAGGGTTAAGGTAAAACCAGAAGAGACAAGAGTTTACGGAGTAAAAGCTACCAATGGATGTGCTAATCAGATTGGTAATGATTATTTAAATGTAAAGGTCACCGTATTACCTCTTCCTGAGCAACCTGTTATTTTACAAGGTAATGATTTAACATTCTGCCCCGGCCAGACCATAACTCTGGAAAGCAATTTTTCAGATAGTATCAGATGGTCAACCGGAGCAACATCAAAATCGATTACTATTTCTGACACTGGTACTTACAGGCTTGAGAAATTCAATCAATATATGTGTACCAGAACCGCTTCAGTTTCCACTAAATATCCGGAAAAGGCTCATATTGTAATTGATGGAAAAGGATATCAGACAATATGTAAAGGAGATGCCGCGCAGCTAAGTCTTATCAATGGCGCTGACTATCTGTGGTCAACTGGTGCAACTTCAGCTTCTATAGAAGTGAGTCCTCTTGTAACTACGACATATTCAGTAAGGGGGCGACATGAATATGGTTGTCTGTATTCAGATTCAATTAAGATTACTGTAATTGATCCTGTGGCGCCTGCAGAAGTGAAGAATCTTATCCCATTAAATAATAAGGCGGACTTAAGCCTTCCTCTATCCTTATCATGGAGCCCTGCGCTTAATGCAAGTCACTATGATATCCGTATCTGGGATGCAAGCGAAACCATTCCTGAGATGCCTTTTGTTCAGAACACAAATCAGATATTGTATCGTATTGAAAACGGATTGGTATATGGCAAAAAGTACAACTGGCAGATTACATCTAAAAACTCATGTGCAGAAACAGCCGGACCTATACAACAACTGGAGTTGAGAAAACTTCCGGATCTGGAAGTGAAAAACGTACTTGTGCCGGCATCCGCATTCTCAGGACAAGAGATCATGTTGTCTTGGGAGGTTAAGAATTCAGGTGCAGGAAAAACTGTAGCCAAAGAGTATTGGTTCGATAAAATTTATTTATCAAGTGACAGCACCTTTGAATATGGAATTGATTCATATTTAACAGGAGTAGCGAATAAAACATCTCTTGATTCTGGACAGTCATATATCTCATCTGCAACAATCCGACTGCCGGAAGGAGTAAGCGGTACGCACTATGTATTTATTGTTTCAAATCAGAATAATGAAATAAAAGAGCTGAATCACGCTAATAATATAGATAGAAACAAAAGATATTTACTGGTAAACCTTACTCCTCCACCAGATCTTCAGGTACAGGAAGTATCAACTTTATCTAATGTATTTTCAGGTCAGACAGTAGATTTGAAGTATACTGTTATCAATAAAGGTGAGGGTAAGACAAATTCCAGTATCTGGAAAGATCAGATCTATTTCTCCGCTGATTCAGTATTCCGTTCAGGATCAGCGCTTGTGTTGGCTACCGTTCCTCACAATGGACAATTGGAAGGTGGAAAGTATTATACCAACACAGTAGCTGTAACATTGCCTCACGGAATTTTTGGAAAGTACTTTATTCATGTAATGACAGATCAGGATGATCAGATATTTGAGCATGCTTATAACAATAACAATTTCGGAAGAAGCAATTCTATTACAGTAACGCTCCTGCCTCCTTCCGATCTTGTACCGACAGTCACGTCAATACCTGCAACAGCAAGTAACAGGGATAAGATCAAGGTAACGTGGACTGTTAAAAATCAGGGAGGTTCTGCTACCAATACCGGTAGATGGAAAGATGAAATTTACATAACCAATAATGTATTCTTTGATGAGAAAAAAGCTGTTTTGATTGGTTCAAGAACTAATTATTCAACACTTAATCTGGGAGAAAGCTATACTGCTGAAGCGATGGTTACAATCCCTGACAATATCACAGGAGCCAATTACATCTTTGTCGTAACAGACCGTGAGAATGAAGTTTTTGAACATGAGAATAAAGGTAATAATGCTGGAAGAAGTCTTTCTATACTTACAATCAAATCTCCTGATCTAATAGTGGAAAAAGCTACTGTTTTAAATACTACAGTAAATTCAGGTGAAATGCTTTACTTCCAATACCTTGTCAGAAACAAAGGGGCCGGAGCGGTTAATTCAATCTCATGGACAGATAGCTTATTTATAAAGGAATCTGTTGCATCTGATGTAACTGAGGTGAAATCCAGATCGGTGGTAAAAGTGGTGACCAATAGAATATTAAACCCGAATGATACAATAACTTTAACAGGTTCAATCAGGATTCCGGAAGGAGCCAATGGGACTGTGTATTTACAGATTCATTCCAATGCTGAAAGGACAATCTATGAAGTGACCGGAGGAAATGTCAATAACATCTTTAATAAGCCTGTGGCAGTAAACCTTAGTCCATGGGCAGATCTTAAAGTAAGTAAAATTACTGCCGCAAAAGATGAAGCAGAAACCGGTTCCGTATTCCCACTTCAGATCAAAGTGACGAACGAAGGAAAAGCAGCAACCAAATCTGCTTCATGGATAGATAAGATCTATATATCCCCTTCTCCTGATCTGGAGAAAAAAGATACATTGTTACTAACAGGTGCAAGGGCGGACTTTATACTACAGAAGGATTCCTCCTATGAATATACTATAGATGTGCCAATACCATTTGAGACTGAAGAAGGTGATTATTACTTCTATGTGTATACAGATGCAACAAATAAAATATATGAGCATACGGATGAAAGCAATAACATCACGATGTACGGTCCTGTTGCTGTCACTTATGGCCCCGGTCCGGATCTTAAACTGCTGAATCTGAAAGCTCCGGATAGTGTATTAACCGGCGTCAGCTATCCGGTAGAATGGAATGTGAAAAATATCGGTAGACAGGGAGCATATGCCGAATGGGATGATGCAGTGTATCTTTCTAAAGATACCATCTGGCAACCAGGAACTGATATTTATTTATCATCATACTTCAGCAAACATGCACTTGATACAGCGGCAACTTATTTTGGTGCACGTAAAGTTGAAATACCAGAAGCGATCTCCGGTGAATATTACTGGATTGTGGTAGCAGACTATACTCATAAAGGAAAAACCTTAACAAACTCTGGCGATAGAATCAGGAATAATAATTATTCGTTCAGACCAGTACAAATCATAGCGAACACAATACCTGACCTGGCAATAACGGATCTCCAGGCTCCTGAAGAAGGAATATCAGGCCAACCTATAACTATTCAATATACTGTAACCAACCAGGGAACAGGTACAACCCGTCCTAAAAAATGGGTCGATAAATTTTACCTGTCAACTGACTTTACTATTGATAAGAACGACAAACTGCTGGGATCTGTTGACCGGTCTGATTCTCTTGTGGCCGGAACCAGTTACAGTGTGAGCAAAGAAGTTAATTTACCATTGGTAGAATCCGGAAACTATATCATATTGGTTAAAACGGATCAGGAAAATACGCAGTATGAAGCAGATCAGGAAAGTAATAACCTTGCAGCCTCTCCTATTCATATAGAAATGCCATTGCCTGTTGATCTTGTAATATCTGAAGTAAAAGCGGATAAAGATCAATACACTGCTGGTGATGATATTAAAATTTCCTGGACAATAATGAATAAAGGAATCAATCCGGTTAATGGATCTCAGGAAGATCAGTTTTACCTGTCCCGAAACAAAACATGGGATATCAATGATGTTTATCTGGGAAGCAGCAGAACTTACATGACATTACCTCAGAATGGTTCATATACATATACTGGCACATTCCGTATTACTAATGCATCCGTTGGTTCTTACTATATAATAGCAAGAACGGATGCAAGAAATCAGATTCCGGAAACAGATGAAAACAATAACGAAACATCAAGTCTGAATCCAGTTCTTATGGATGTCAGAGAGCTTGTTTTGAATATTGCTGAAAATACTATGCTTGCTCATAAAGGCAGTCTGATGTACAAAGTCGTAATTCCTGATTCACTTCAGAACGAAACCCTTCTGGTAGAATTGACAGGCGCAGATCAGAATAATCATAATGAGTTGTATATCCGATATGGAGATGCTCCTACAAGAAATATCTATGATGCTGCATTCAGCCGTCCATTCTCAGGGAATCAGGAAGCTATCATCAGTGAAATGAAACCTGGAACTTACTATGTAATGGTATATGGTGAAAATGAGTTTACTCATACACAGTCTATCATGTTAAAAGCATCGATCCTTCATTTTGAGATACGCTCAGTGAAAACTGATGTCGGTGGAGATTCCGGTCCTGTAACGACTTGTATTCAGGGAGCTAAATTCAATCCTGGTTGTGAATTTTATATTTACGGCAACAATCGTCCGATAAAGGCAAGCAAAGTGTTCTATGTAAATCCGACCAAAGTATATGCGACATTTGATCTGAATGGAGCTGAGCATGGATACTATGATGTTGTTTCCAAAGACACTGTCTCAGGAGAAGAAGCTGTTAAGTTCAATGGGTTCAGAGTTGAGAAATCTACACAAGAACTTCTGCTAACTGATCTGGATCATCCTCGATCTGCAAGAGCCGGACAGATCGTTCCGATACATGTTCATTTTGCCAATGGAGGAAATATTGATATTCCTACACCAAGAAGAACTATCGTCTGTACAGGTGCCAAAGTACCTTTGGGTCTGTCAGTTCAGGACCTGCAGTATTATTTTACGTCTCTGAATATGGATTTTACCGAACCAGAGGGCCCGGAAGGAGTGCTCAGGCCAGGAGCGATCAGTGATAAAACATTCTTTGTCTCTGCATGGGCTCATATACAATTAAAAATTCTAAAGAAATAATTTTAGCATCATATAAAAATTGAAGATTCCAATGCGAGCATATTTTAAATTATCGACTGTACTTTTCTTTCTCCTTATATGTATGCAAAATACCTTTGCTATAGATATAAATCCTGGAGAAAACAGAACAGAATGTCCGGGAACAAAAGTCAGACTTGGAGGAAGTCCTACAGCTGGCCCTGATTCACCGGATAAATACACCTATCAATGGCATTCCGTTCCGGGAGGATTCAGTTCTAGTGAAGCTAATCCAGAAATAACAGTGCCAGATGTGAAAACTGTCTATGTAGTTCGTGTAACAGACGCTGACGGTTTTACTTGTCAGGAGTCTGTGACCATCACTCCTGTTCTGGTTAAAGGAATTAAATTTAATCCTTCTACTTTGCCCGCTGACGGGAGATCAACATCACTGGCAACAGTTACAACAGAACCAAGTGGAAGGACTATTGTCTGGTCAATTTCAGAAGCAAGCGGATCAGATGCTACCATCGGAGAAAGTAACGGAAGAGTAAAAGCATCCACTGAGCCAGCAACAATAAAGGTAAGAGCGCAAGATAAACAAGCGGCAGATAATAAAACAGAAACATGTTATTCGGAAGAAAATATCTGTATAGGTGATCCGGAAGAGTGCTGCCCTGATTTGTCAGGAGAAGTGAAGTTTGGATTGCTCCGGATACATTTAACTGAATCCATTCAATCAACAGGTTCAGCCGGCGATGGGTATTGTTCTTATTCTACCAATAAAGTCAGGTTGCATCTTGATATGAAAGGTTTCTTCCATACACCGGTATCTATAGATCTGGATGGCGTGAGAGCTTCATGGAAACAGAAAGGTAGCGGAGCCGAAATGAGTTTTAAAGAAGTGTCACTTGAATGGAGTGGAAAAGCTCCTACAAGGCAATTCGGACCTATAATGGCAAATCTGACAGGTATGAAACTGACAGTAACATCAGACGGAGCGATCTCAGGTGAGACAAAATTTACAATTAATCAGGTAGAGGCGGTTTCATTAGGTGGTATTGCAGAGTTAGCCAAAGGCACATCAGGAGAATTCGTTTACAGATATACTTCTTCTACAAGTTTTGAAGGAGAGTATGATTTCGGAGGTGTAAAAAATGTAATAATCCAATTAAAAAAGAACACTTCAGTTATTGCGGAAGCTAAAGGAAGCCTTACTTCCAAAGGGGACTTGAACGCAGAGCTTATAGCTAAAAACAGTGCGAGCTTTTCCACCAAGGGATTTAATGCATCAATTAAAAAGCTAAGATGGAAATTCACATGGAAAATTGATGAAAACGATATTGTATTTAAAGATGGAGAAGCAGAGATAGCAATCAAAGAAATCAAGAATACCAAAGGTGAAGTAACCGTAGATGTCAGTATGAATGGAAATGCTGCGGAAGGAACAGCCAAGTTCTCTAATCTCATTGCATTCGGTTGCAAAATAGAAGGAAGTCTAAGTACTACGGTTGACTATGAGTTTAATTTACATGAAATCAGCGGAAGTAAAATAAAAGCAAAACATCAGGATTTTGAGAATCCATTCGAAATTAGTGAATTTAAAATCATCAATGGAGAACTGACTATATTCAGCTTTAAAGGAAAAGTTAAATATAAGAAGATTAATTTCAATGTAAGTAAAGCGATATATGTCAAAGACAAAGGTTTGACAATCAGTGCCAATCTTGAGATCGGTAAGTCTACCAAATGTGATGTTACAGATTTTATTATATCAGGTGAAGGTTCTGTTTCTATTGGTAAACTTGTTTTTGAATCCACTAATTATCCGCTTACAATCAAAGCAAGTCTTAGTTATGGCAATGATGCGTTCAGAGGAAAATATACTGGATCGCTTGAAGGTGGAATAAAAATCGGAGGAGAAGTAGTGCTTGGCTCCATGGAGGATTTTAATTATGGTTTTTTTGAACTTACAATGCAGTCAGCCAAGGGATTTCCTGTAGGCCCAGTTATTCGTATCGACGAACTGGGTGGTCGCTTCGGCTATAATTATGATCACAGGAACAATTCTGCAAGTGAGGGAACGTACCTGATAGGATTTGTTCTGGGAATCAAAGATGCTGCTGATATTATAGGACTTAAAGGAGATGTAACACTTGTGATTGGAAACAAAAGCTCTCTTGAACTAGAGGGTGAAGTAAGAGTGCCTGCAAGATCACCTCATTATTTTAAAGGTGCTCTGAAAGCGTCCTATTTACTTGGCACCAATGATGTATCGGGTAGTACTAATGCCTCTCTCAAAATTCCGGCAAGAAACGGTAACTTACTATCTCTTTCCACAGGAAAAATGAACTTCAAAGTGAATCAAAGTGGATGGAGCGCAAAGGCTATGGGAATCTCAGGACACATTATGAAGCAGGTAACAATGAATGGTTCAATTGATCTCAGAGGAGCCGCAGGAGATGACGAGGGAATCACAGGAACCGTTACGGGAGCTATTGACTATTCAAAAGAAATGCAGATCATTTATCCTGAAAGGTTTGATCCCACGAATTGTGTTACGGCGGACAATTCAGATACCAGGCTGGGCTTTGGAATACATGGATACTTCAGTCTTAAAATGGGAGGGTCATTCAATACACAGGTGAACTCTGAAGGTTTTACCGGAATCATAAAGACACATGTTAACGGAATAAGCAGAGTAAGTGTCAAATGGCCTTGTATCGCTACCTGTGTTGATTGTGTCAGATCCTCCAATGTCAATGTAGACGGTGATATGGAGATGAGCTATGATGGATCATTTACAATACTTAAAGGACATCTGAAATTCACAGGAGCTGATCATGAAGAGGAAAGCCGTCCTATTGTATTAAAATTCTAATATAAGCAGTTGTGAAAAATATTTATAGACTGATATTACTTTTCATAGTCGCTATCTTTCTTAATCCTGCATATCAGGTTTTAGCCCAAAGAAGCGGGGCAAGCCTGAGGGGTGGAGAAACAGATAAGGCTATAAAGCTTTATTGGGAGACCTATGACTGGCCACAAAATCTGGTTGGGTTTAATATAAAAAAGCAAAGTAGGAATACGGGGTGGTATAAACTCAACAAGGAGGTAATCTTTCCTCAGGTTGATGAAAGGAATTGGGAAAATCTGGGACTTGATGATGATGAAGCCAAAAGCATTCAACAAACTTATTTAAAATACCTTTCAGAAGGCAAATTAAGTAAGATCACTAAAGAAGAATTGCTTCAAAAGCTTCAGCAATCAGGAGGTCTTAAATCCGGTGACAGATTAAATATGAAGCAGGACTATAGTGTGGCATTAATTTTAGGATTCGCTTTTATTGATCATACTTTTAAGAAATCTGAAAATACAGCTTATGGATTATTTTATGTATTTGAAGATGGACGTGAGTCTGAACAACCTGTCGCTACGTTCTCTCCCGGGAATGTTAAAATCAATCCTGTAATAGATGCAAGCGTGAACAAAGGAAAAGTAAAACTTATCTGGTCAGTGAATGAAAAAGACTATTTTAAAGCAGGACTATTCGGATTTAAGATCAGCAGAAAAGAAGATAAATCAGGAAAAGTTACGAACCTTACAGAAGAATTAATCGGATATCAAAAGTCTGATAACGGACAACTGCATTGGTTGTTTACAGATGAAAGTGCCAATGCTTTGCTTGATTATACCTATACTTTTACTCCTGTAACAATTCTTCAGACACAACTTAAACCTTTTGAGTTTAAGTTTAAAGCAGCTTTGTATAAGGGGCTTCCTACACCTTCCATAGATTCCATAGCGGTTGTAAATGATACTGATCTCCGGATATATTGGAAAACAGACTCTCTCCTATCCGATAAAAAGCGGATCAAAGAATTTTATCTTGAAAGGAGAAATGCTGACACTTTACAGTTTACCAGAATAACGAAGCTGAATTATAAGAATAAAATTTATACCGATACTACCGGCCTTCAGTATGGCCAAAGATATATATACAGACTTTCAGTTACAGATAAGAAAGGTAAGGAATGGTTTGGTAGTCCTGCTGACGTGTTCTACACCGGAGTAAAAATTCCTGTGAAACCAGACAGTCTTAAAGCTGAATTCCAAATGATTATGGACAAACCTCATGTACATCTTTCCTGGGCGAAAAGCACAAGTAAGAACACCTTTGGTTTTGTGTTTCTTTCAGATGAAGAAGGTACCGGTAAGCTTATTGAAAACCTCAGTATTCCTCTTATTAAAAGCAATGAAATCTTATATGAAATATCCGGAGACGGAGGTTTAGAATATCAATTCAGCATTGTTCCTGTAAATGAAAAAGGTATGCGTGGAGAAGGAAGTACTGTAAAATGCAGTGTTCCGCTTTTGAACCTTCCCCTATTCAATTCCTTTTCTGCTACTCTTAATAAAAACAACCTGACAGAGTTGTCCTGGGAATATCCAAAAGAAACAGCAATAAAAGGATTTAATATACTGGTAAACGGAAACATTATTGCTACACCTGAAGATCTTCTAAAGGAAAGCAGAAAATATGTTGTACAACTCTATAATCCTGAAGATGCAAAAAAAGTCAATGTCTATCAGGTGGAAGCCATTGGTGAAGTAGTTTCAAGAAAGAGTTCGGTCTCTCCTCTTTATCTGCCTTCCTATAAATTATCTTCGCCAGAGAATTTAAAGGCAGCATTGAGAAAAGAAAAAGGCAAATCATATGTGGACCTTTCCTGGGAATGCAATAAAGAACAAATCAAGGACATTAAAGGCTATCTGCTTTTTGCGGATGAAGGTTCTGAAAAGGCCTTTCATCAAATTACAAAAGGTGATTTACATAAGGAGCAAAAGTTCATTTTTCAAATCAATAATCCTGGTCGTGCTGCATATACCTTTAAAGTTGCCGCAGTATCAAACAAAGGTGAAATCAGTCCGACAGCCAGTATTACACTTAATTTAAAAGACATTAAAAAGTAAACGTTATGAAGAATCATATTTCTGCGTTTTTATATACCTATAAATACATCCTGTTATTTCTCATTGTCAGTTCATTCAGTCTGCAAGGCTATGCACAGGTAGAGATAAAAGTTACTCCTGCAACCTGCAATGGAAAAGAAGATGGGAAAATAGATGTAACACTGAAAGGTAAAAACGGTCCTTATACATTCCTCTGGAATGATGGCTCTACAGAAGATCATCTTCATGATATACCAAGGGGCGATTATTATCTTATCATAAGAGACCGTAACAGTTGTATATTTGAAAAATCAATTAATGTCGGTGTGCTGGAAGACAAGCCAAGAGTAAAGATTGAAGGCGGGGGCGACAGGACTTTCTGCAGCGATGCTGAAGACCAGGATGTCGAGTTACATGCAGTCACCAGTGTTTGTGCGGAATGTAAGCTAAAATGGTCAACAGGATCAACTGAAGAGAAAATAGAGGTTAGTGGAGATGGAGATTTTCAGGTTACAGCAACGGACAGTTCCGGATGTTTTCAAAGGGATTCTACGGAAGTTAAGATTAAAACAGAGGACTGTGATGACGACGATGATGATGACGACATAGATATTCCTGTTGTATTTCCAAGAGATCCAAATGACATTCTCGGTCCTGAAGGATTTGGCCCTCAGAGGTGGATTTCTGTAAAAGACATCCTCCCTTATACCATTCGTTTTGAAAATGATCCTGAGTTCGCAACGGCTCCTGCACAAAAGGTTGTAATACGCACTCCGATTGACCCTCATCTGAACATTTATTCATTCAGGCTTGGTAGTTTTGGTTTCGGAAATTTCGCTTTTGAAGTACCACCAAACAGTACCTACTATACCGGTCGATTGGATGTAAAGGATTCTCTTGAAGTGATCGTTGATGTTATTGCAGGGATAGATGTTTTGAAGAAGGAAGCGTTCTGGATCTTTGAATCTAAAGACCCTAAAACCGGAAATGAGCCCGCTGCCCATCTTGGGTTCTTACTTATCAATGATTCCATAACCAGAAGAGGCGAAGGTTATGTTAACTTTACAATAATCCCTGATGCTGTTTCGTCTACAGGTGATACCGTGCATGCTGTAGCGTCCATTATATTTGATACTCAGGAAGAGCTTCTGACGCCTGCGATATTTAATACGATTGATGCGGTTCCTCCTTTATCGGCTTATAAGCGTAGTGATGTTGTTGCTGACTCCTCTTATGCTTATTTTGTAACTATTAAAGATGATTATGGGCTGGGTGGTTCAGGTGTAAAAAACTATGATTTATACCTTTCTTACGATAATGGAAATAGTTTTACAAAATACGCATCACAGATCCCGGTTGATTCAACTATTTCTATCAAAGGAGATCCGGATAAAAGGTATTGTGCTTACACTATAGCCCGTGATAATACAGGAAACGAAGAGTCAAAATCCTCTTCAGATTTGTGTTTCTCTCCTAAAGCAAAACCATTTGTAAGACTGAAAGAACCAGATACAAAACAACCGATATGTCAGGGTGGCGGTTATGCAATTGAATGGAACTCCTTTGGCATAGACAGTCTGGATATTTATGTATCAACCGATCAGGGAAATACATATAACGTGGTGGCTACAAATGTTCCGGACAAACTTAAAAGCTTCTACTGGCCTCTCCCATCAGATATTCCAACAGAAAATGATTATCTGATAAAAATTGTAAGTTCTGTATCGGATACGATCTTTGATATAGCCCAAAATCATGTTAATGTTATAGAGCATGTTCCTGCAAAGATTTTTTCTTCAAAAGGAACAGCAGTATGTTCCGGAGATACAACAGAATTGAATGTGTTGCCGGTATATGCTTCTTACCGCTGGTCTAACGGAATAAATTCCAACAGCTTTACAACAAGCGTTTCGGGGAAATATATTATTGAAGTAACAGATGCCAGCGGTTGCAGCAGCAAAGATTCAATAAACTTTGTAGTTCATTCATTCCCTGCACAATTGATTACAGCAAGTACAGAATTTAAGTTTTGTGAAGGAAAACCGCTTATATTAAAAGGCCCTGCTAATATGGCCTCTTATTCATGGTCTACCGGAGAAAGTAGTTCTCAGATTACTGTAAATTCGATTGGAAAGATTGCATTGAAAGTCATTAATGAAATTGGATGTACAGCGAGCTCTGACACCATATTTGTTGAAGAGATTACGGATGCAGCAGAATGCGAAGCGCTTCAGATCAATTCTGGCTTGACTTATCTGAACAAATTTATTCAGGTAGCACCGAATCCATTAACTGAGTATACCATTTTCCAAATCTATTCTCCTCAGTCCCAATTTGTCAACTTGAAACTTTTTGATACAAGAGGTACAGAAGTTGCAGAGATTTATAAAGGTGAAATAACAGGAGGTACAACAGTGCCTGTGTCCTATAAGCCTTCTGAGAAATTATCAAACGGAATGTATATTTACAGACTTCTTTCTGGCGATGGAGAATTGTTTAATGGTAAGCTGGTTATTGGAAGGTAATAATCATTAGTAAAACAAACAAATTAAAAAAAGCCCGGCTTCTATGTTAGGGCTTTTTTTATTTTACATTGTTTAACAAACAATTGGTAAATGGTTCTATCAGATCCTCCTCCCCGGCCGGTGTCTGCACCGGACGGAATCTTTCCCAAAGTGCTGCATTGTAAAATTCAGGGTTACATTTTTCGCTTATTATTCCTTTTTATTCTTGAATTAAACAAGCTAAGAATAATAATGCCTGATGACTATCGATCTTCTGCTTCAATTTATTTGAAGATAAGGTATTCTTTTATCTCAGATTACAGAGAATATTTTGTCTAAGCTGTGATTGATAGATTCCGTCCGGTGAAGACACCGGCCGGGGAGCGCCCTTACTGAGTCACATTTATCTCTTGCTGTTGCTCAAACTGTTGCTCCTTTCCTTTTATCCCAGCGCATTGACTCTGACCATAGTCAACTTAACATTGTTTACTAAGTTGCAATCAGCTGTAAGTCCTGTGAAAGATCTGATAAGTCACATAATAATTTTGCTATTTAAAGCCTATGCCTCTTAATAAAATTCATACTCCAGAATATAGTGATTTTTATTATTAAAATCATAATAATTATATATCCCTTCACATCGTGTGATCTTAACCGGCAATCCATTTTCCCCATAGGAATACTCACTTCTTTCAACTACCCGCTGACCTTGGATATGCTCTATTTTGGTTAACTTATTATCTGCACTGTATATAAATTCATATAGTTTTCTATCATGATCATATTCATATGTAAGCAAACGACCATCTGTACTATAGCAAAATAAGGTATTATAAAGCTTAGGATATCTACTATTGACAGTTGCCATTTTTTTATCCCGATCATAAATATCAAAAAATTGTGATTCCTCCCCCCACGTATATGAAGTTATTATTTTTCCATATTTATTAATTGTATAAATATTAATCCTTCGTTCAAATGGAGCATTTTTGTCCCGGCAATCTTCGAATACGGTATCACCACGATAATAATAAACTTTCTCTGTAATCATGTTATATTCATCTTTATGGGTATGCATGATCAGATTTCCCTTTTTATCATAAATAAAATCTGAGATATCAGACTTTTCGCTACTCAGATTTAAATTCTCTTGCCTGACTAATCTATCGTTTGTATCATAGAAATAATTAATTATATAATAAACCATGCCCTCTGAATAGCTTTCTTTCTTTTCTAACAGGCCTCTTGTATTAAAGATTTTTTTGGAAGACATTCTGGGAGATGAGACGTTCTTGCTATTATTATGTTCATGTGTTACAAAATAAGTAATGCTCTTCACCCCTTTTGGGCCATGAATGAATGGAGTATCCTGTATATAATTATCCATCGGCTGCCAGAAACTATGCTGTTCTTTATATATGTTAGCATTGGTACGATTCGTCGTATATTTCTTTTCGAAATAGCCTATTGCCTTTAATGGGCCTGAAAGATTAATAAAAGGAGTAAGTTCGTTTATATCAAGATACAAGAATACGCCTTGTCCTTTGAAGTTAGAGGTATATGGAGAATCATCCGGAATTCTAAAACTAACATAAAGAGGTGTTATCTGAAAATCAAGATTACTGAGTAGTAAGGGCATATCGGACTCGGGAACTTCAGGTTCTACATATGAACCCTCTTCTTCCTCTTCATATCCTTCCTCTTCATATCTTTCCTCTTCATATCCTTCTTCTGAATTTTGGCTTTCAGATTTTTCATCCAATGAAATTGACTTGTACAGAATATTTGCTTTCGTCTTTAGGTAATTTTCTAATTGAGAAATTTTGGATTCATCAAACAGAGAATTGCTAAGATAAGTCTTGCCATTTTTGAGTGATATATAATAAGATTTGGTATACGAATATGTATTTTCATCAAACTTTCCTGATCCCAAATGATAGACATATTCAACATTGAGTTTGAGCAGGTCGTCAAATAAAAAAGAAAAACTGAAATTAATATCATTTATTTCCGGTAGGAAATTTTCATAATAATCATGAAGATCTATAGAATAATGAGACCTGCGTTCTAAGTTTTTGATTGAATTTATAAATGTCAGTTTTGCATGTTCTTGAAATTCAAACTTAAAAGAATCTGTCTTTATTACTGACTCACAATATTGCTGTAACTTTCTGTTAATTACATTTATATTATTTATTCCATTCTTCTCTCTCAATTGGGGATATGTTAAATCTATTGGTTCAAATAAATTAAAGGAGGAATTCTTTATTTCAGTATATACAGTTTTATAGGCAACTTTTTTATGGTTGTACAAATCTGTCACTGTCCTATCATCATTAGCCATTATTGGACTTAACTGAATCAAAAAACAAATAATAAAAAAGATGCTTTTCATTGTTTCTTCCTTTATTGTATGTATACAAATTTGATGATAAGTAGATTTTTGTTTCCTTCTTCAAGTACATTCACAGCAACTTTGAACCCTTGGTCAGTCAAATGTCTGATCAATGATTTCTGAGAAGTTTTAATAATACCTTTTTCTGAAGTCAGCTCTATGCTATCTTCTTGTTTAAGATTGTTGTCAATCGTCAAGGTTCCTGCAATAAAATTTTTACCGATAATACATTCATTAACTGGAAGATTTAGTTTAGAACCATCATAGGAGAAAGAGACTTTACCTTTACCATTGATGATTCCTGCGAATGTTTCGTTATTGGATGTGATGACTTTCAGATCATCGTATAGTCTTATCGATGATTCATAGTCAAAGTTTCGGTTCTTTCCCTGAGGTGAGACAAGAATCAATGGATGAAAATCATCGAGCGTCACGGATACATCTGTTGATCCAATCCTTGACGGAATAAAGCAGACGGCTTTGGGTTCTTCAATTGATATTCCTTGTTTATTATATCCAAGGTACTTTAAACTGAAGTAGGCAAGTGCATCCAAATCTTTTGACTGTGACACCAATAAAGCTTTATTAAACTTAAATGCCATAACTTCTGACTTCAGGGATATACCTGTTTGTTGAGGTCTTTTAGAAAAAATAAAAGCAGAAAGATCAAGTTTACCTACCCAACCTTTTCTATAGCATGGATTAAACACAAGTTTTACCCCATTTTTGTCTGGTAATCCTATCTCTATTGATTCATCACATGTCAGTGTCATTGAATAGCGGGAACTTTTTTCGAATGGAGATGGATTGGCGTGCAGGTTAGAAGAATATATTGAAGGTAGGTATTTTTTTAACGATTCATGAAAAGGAAATTCCCATATACTAATGTCCTGATCTTCCAAAAGAGAAACGATGCGTTGTTCATATCCAGGGTAATATTCTTTTTCTATGCATGCACAGGGTTCATTAAGTTCAGGTAACTTTTTTATTCCTTTTTCATATGTGAGTTCATAATCAAAATTTCCTGTACTGTCATAATAGACCCAAAGGCTATCTGCCAAATCATTCAGAAAAATTCCGCTCACTCTCAGCTTTCCATCTTTATACCAAAATTTGTAAGGCCCATTTCTTTTTCCATCAATGTATTGCTGTGATCTCTCCTTATTACCATTGTCGTACCAGGTTTCCTCAAGACCCTGAATTTTTCCGTTTTCATAGAAGGCCTTTCTGCTTGCTGTTCCATTGGAATAATAATACTGACTCTGCCCATAAGCTTTTTTATCTTTTATGACATATTCAGATGCCAGTTGTCCATTAGGATGCCAGGTTCTCTGAATACCGCTGGGGTCTCCGTTTTCATAGTTTGAATAACTCTTCAACGTTCCGTTTTCATGAAATTCCTTTTTATATATATACTTCTTGTGTGTTTCATCTTTACTGTCAAATTCAAATTCTTCGCTTGGAAGGCCTGATTGAGAATTGAATATCCATTTTCCATAAGGAACGCCCATTTTATAATATCCGGAACCACGTATCTTTCCATTAGTAGTCATGAGCGTATATTTACCATTGAGTATTCCCTCTTTAAGCATTTGCTCTACCATCAACCTGCCATCCGGATAATATCCTCTGAAAATGGAGTCCGGTTTTCCGTTTTTCAGGTAGGTTTCAAATTTTACCTGCTTGTCATCGTAATAACTGGCTACATAGCCATCTTCCGTCCCTTCTATTCTGAGACTCTTGACTTTAGGATTACTGAATTTCTTATAAAGACTTTCAACCCAGCGCTTGTCTATAATAGTATCTTTGACCTCATTTTGATTATGTGGAGAAAAAAAAGATACGTTCGCTACTTCTCCCGATTGAAGCCAGGAGACTTCATACAAAGGTATTTCGCTGATGCGTTTTAATTTCCCATCTATATACCATTCTATTAAAGGTCCATAAAAACCCCTTGATGAACTATAATACTCTTTCATCAATTGTCCATTGGAATAATAAAAAGAATTCCAGGAACTTACTCTGTTGTGATACTCCTGAAAAATGCATGATTCTGCTCTTAGGTTTCCCTCCAGATCCCATTCAGCAGAAGGTCCTTGTTCTTTTCCCTTGTAGGTCGAGATTCGTTTTAACAGCTTCCCTTCTCTGCTGTAATACTTCGTTGGCACTATGCTAGCCTTTATATCTGATGTGGATGAATCGATAAACAAATCAGCTTCCATTCTTAGCTTGCCATTTTCAAAGTAATCACGAAGGACAGAGGTGTTTTTATTAAGAGAAAATGTTTCCCGTTGAAGACCTCCGTTGGGGTTATATGTTGTAGTAATACCTTCAATCTTGTCATTCACGTAATGACCTTCCTTATAGATTTTTCCATCAGGATAATACTCTTTAAAAGGTCCCTGCGCAAAACTCGTATCTCTATTGCCTGTTTTGGATATTACAAAACTTCTTTCGCTCTTTACCATACCATTCGGATGGTAGAGCTTATTTGCATTCACTTTTAAACCATTTTTATAATCAGCTGCTTCCTCAAGAGATCCCTTATTATATTTGAGCCATTTGCCATTCAGTTGTCCTGATTTATTGTATGTACAGGTTTTTACCGGCATTCCACTCTCCTCATACTCTTCATATGCTCCTTTATAGTGTGATATGACCTTTTTTGATGTAGAGTCATAAGTACTATAAATACTATATTTAAAATGAAGTTTTCCGTTGGAATACCATTCATAATTAGAGCCATATTTAAGATCATCCTTATAGTTGATCTTCGATTTATTTTGTCCATTTTCAAACCACTCTTCGTGCAATCCGGATTTCATACCTCTCTTATAAAAACGCACACTTTCCCGCTCACCTGTTTTGTAATAGGTTTTCCATTTTCCAGACTTCACAGAGTTGGCAGGTGCATTCTTATTTGTTTTCGAAATGATGGTATCAAAACTTCCTGTATATTTTAGTTTTGCGCTCTCATACCAGGCAGTGGACTTGCCGTATTGATGCCCATTACTATAATTACGCAACTCCTTTTTTATTCCGCTTTCATACCACTCAGTTTTAGGACCATCTTGTTTGTTTTCTTTGTAATGGGTAAAACGGTATGCCTTTCCACTTGGATAAAACTCTTTTTGAAAGCCATTCATAACGGATACGGCCTTATTGTTTCTGGTTATGATCGCATAATTTCCTTCATACAATAATACTCCTGAAGGCGAATAGTTACGACAAACACCATTAAGCAATCCTTTGTAATAATTTTTATCAGACGAAAGGTTTCCGGTAGTATGCCACTGTTTTTGAACACCCTCCAGCGTATCATTTACCAGTGTGTATTCTTCAGCCTTATTCCCGTTTTCATGAAATTTGACAATGCGTTTTGTATTGCCTTCTCTTTGAGTTATACTTTTTATTTTCTGCGTTCTGTTGAAATACAAAGTATCATTCGATATCTGTCCGATAGCATTTCCGGATAAAAGAACAAGCTTTAAAAGAAGGGTAAAACTGACAAGAAATTTGAACATATATTATTTGAAAGATGTCCTTATACAGACAATTATAATTAAAAAAATAGGAGTAAAATGGTCTTCATATATCCATAAAAATATGGGCTCAATAGTATACTCACCTCAACATTTCATCTACAAAAATACCTATTTAAATTATTCCTGGACAAGAAAAATCACAAAAACACAGAAGGCGATAATAATCCTTTGAAAACCAGGCTGACGCACTTTTATAAAGCGCGCCCAACTATACTATCCTTTTCTATAAGCCTTAACTAAAATCATAAAACCAAAATGCTGACTTACTCAAACTGACTTTTAAAACTTCTTTCAACCGTACATTTCAAAATTCGTATCACCTTCATTTAAAATATATTATCATCTCTTTTCTTTAAACTTTTGACTTTCAACTTTCAACTTTTTCCCTATCTTTGCCTCGTTCAACCTAAACACTGTAATGATTATCGAATAGAGTCCAGACTAAAAGACTTTTACATATAATAAAATTGCGTTAGCATATTCTTGGGTGTAGAAAACCGCGAATTTTCAGAAATACAAGAATAGCTAGGTGTTCCGCTATTGCGTGGACTTAGCTATTGTATTTCGGGTTCTTCGCGGTACCTCTATCCCAGTAGCTACTGTTCCACGCTTTTTTATGTCTTATTTTTAACCGCTTGCGGAACGAAGCTCAAAACCCAACAAACATTTTATGGAAACAAATCCATTAAAGAGAGTAGCTGTTATATTGCAAGAAGACACTGTACTCAATCAGGAAATCATCGATGAGCTGGACATCCTGCTCAAGCTGATCTCACCACAAGACATGAACAAGGTGCTGATCTATGTCTTCTTCATGTACATCTACTATGCAGAAAACGACGTCTACTGCTCCGATCTGAAGACAACATCAGAGACCTTTTACCTGCTTATTGATTTCTTTACAAAGGCAGGTGAACTAAAGAAGTAAAAATTTTTAAAACCAGCTAAGTTATGATCCGATTATCCATGCGATGACTATCGAGGTGAGTATTGGTGTACCTAACTGAAGTCAACATCTGTGAATTTTATCAGAGCTCCTTATCTCCTATTTATACAGGAGAACAAATGAAATAGTAAACTTTTAAAACCAGCTAAACTATGATTAGATTAAAAAATCGACGACTACCTGAATGATGTTTATGGAATACTATTGGCATCATGGGTGGTGTCAATAGTATTTGTTAATCTGATAATTGATCCTGAACAGTACGAATCTCCGTTAAAATGGCTAATTTCATCTTTGAAAACAAAAACATCCACTGATGATTTCACACAAAGAATTTTCATCCATTAGATTAAAAGATTATATCTCTGAAGAAGAAATTGAATTAACTTCCGGATATGAATATCTAGACCAGCAATGGACAGGAGAAATCTATGGATTCAGCAGTTTCCTGAGACCTTATGACTTACCGGAGTCTTTAGAATGTATTTCATTATATCTTAGTGAATTTGAAAAACCGATACTGGATAAAATATTCAGGAAAATTGGATTAGATATTAAAAGCGGAGAAAGTGAAACCGAACTTACAAGAAAACTAGGGAAACCAGTAAATAAGTTATCCTTTGTCGAGGATAGAAATACGTTTCAATATCTTGTTAAAAAACCGGAAGAATATCTACTAAACTTGACTATCCACAATGAAGACGGATTGTTTTTTATCGATGTAATTTGTAATAAGAAGGTAATTGAAGAAATAGATTTTTTGAAGAAAAGTAAGGACTTTTAAAACCAGCTAAACTATGATTAGAGAATCAATGAGACGACTACCTGAATGATGTTTTTATGGAATACTAATAGCATCGCGAGAAGTGGTATCAATAGTATTTATTAATTGAACTTGAACAATATTTATTATTTCTCAAAATCATAAATCCACCTCTCACTCCTTCTGGTTGAAGTCTAATTGATATCAGCCCACAAATAAAAGAAAGTTTATTAACTTGTGCAAAAAAACATATTTTAGCTCTATTAAAGGTTTTTATTAAATTAATATTTTTCCAATGAACACTATATTATTGATTCAGTCAATATCTAAATTTTTATCACGATTATCAGAAAATGTCAAAATATTAAATTCAATCGGAGATTATAGTTTAAATATTTACGCAGAAAATGCATTAATCGAAGTTTTTAATCTTATCTATGATGCAAACTTTAAAAATATCAATTCAGAAAAAAAGAATTATCCGTCAATTGATTTAGTCGACAGTAGTAGAGGAATAGCCATTCAAATAACATCCACAAATAATAACACTAAGATTAAAGATTGCATCTCAAAATTTTTTAAATATGGATCCGAATCAAACTGTGATACATTATATATTTTTATTCTCACTGAGAAACAAAAAAAATATGACGATTCAAAAATAAAGATTCACATAAAAAAATGTATTAATGAGTTTAGTTTAAAAAGTAACAGAAAATTTAAATTTACAAGTAGTAGAAATATTATTGATAAAATTGACATCATTCAAACTTTATATAAAACTAATAACATTAATCAACTTTCCTTAATTGAGCTAGCCTTGAAAAATCAATTTGAGAAAATTGAAGCAAAAGAAGATCTAAGCAAGTATTACCAAAATTTAAAAAAGAGATATTATGAGGTAGTAATGAATGATGCAAAAGGAATGACATTAAAAGATATTTATGTGGAACCAGATTTTAAAGCTCATGAATATTGTATCCTCAATCAAAGTGTATTAAAATTGGAAAACAATACTTCAAGAGACTTTTTCTATAAAAATACTGAATTTCATTCCATACATTCTTACTTTAATAGTCACTTTTTTAACAACGTTAATAACAGTCTATTTAAAACTTCCAACATAGCCCTAATTTTAGGATATCCAGGACAAGGAAAAACATCCTTTTGCATAAAACTTGTTTATGATCATTTGACATCCGAATCTGGAAATAAAGATATATTCTACTTTAAACTTAAAGATATTAGAGACAGTAAAAATCTTATTAATAATCCACTAAGTTTACTTTATGAAGAAGCGTGTTTTTTAACAGAAAAAGAAATCAACAAACACACATTTAGAAAATCTGTACTTGTACTTGATGGACTTGATGAATTATTTATGAAAGAAGGTTTGCGTCTGGATGATATTGAAAGACTTTGTCGAGAATTGATTAGAGAAACAGAAAAATTCAATAGTTTGCAAATTATAATAACATCTAGATACGGATATATTGAATTAGAAAAGTTAAAAAAAGAAGATATACTAATCTTTCAACTTGACTCTTTTGATGAAAAACATCAAAATGAATGGGTTGAAAAATATCAAAGATTTCACCCAGACTCTTGGTTGACACTTTCACAAATCAGTTCATACAAGAAAAAGAGATATATTCGTGAACTGATAGAACAGCCCTTACTTCTTCACATCTTAGCCTCTTTATCAACTCCAGTTGACAAGTATACTGATAGAACAGCTTTATACGATAGATTATTTACAGATTTGATTGAAAGGAGGTATAGCCAAGATGGTCAAATTGAAAATTTAAAAAACATCGAGAAAGAAGATTTAAGAGAAATTATTGAGGAAATCGCATTCGCAATTTATAAGTCTGGCAATGGATACATAAGTAAAAAAGAACTAATGAATCTGAGCTCGGTAAAAAGTTACTTAGAAAAGTTAGGCAATTTGGAGTTTAGGGAAAGCATTAAAGGAATAATGATTTCCTTTTATTTTAAAGAAAGCGAAAAAGATATACTTGAAAATGGAAATGATAAAGACTTTGCAATTGAATTCCTTCATAAATCTCTTCAAGAATTTATGGTAGCTGAAAAATTAGTTAGAAGTTTTTCTTTCGAGTTTATAAATAAAGATATGAAAGGGAAGTATGTTATTAATAGTTTTCATGATGCTCTAAAATTAATTAATGAATTATTCTCCTTACAACCTATTAGCAGAGAAATTGAAGGGTATTTAATGCAAATGATTGCTAAAATTGATAATAAAGATAATATTGCCCAAAGGGTAAATATTTTCTTTAATGATCTTGTTGCTAAAGATTTTCTATACTCATTTGATTCAAATAAAGAGGAAGACCCAATTTTACGTTCATTATATTCTTTTAATGGAACATGGTTATTTTTAAGATTACTTTCACCTGAATTCAATTATCTATCAAACATTAAAACGAGGCAGAAAGTAGTTGATTATTTAAAAACTTTAGGCAATTCCTTTTCCTCGTTCAGATTTGACGATTTAAGCTTCCAGGATTTGACTAGGATAGATGCAACTCTATTTGGAAGAGTAGGTGGTGTCATAAATCATAATATTAATTTCAGTTATTCAGATCTTAATGATTCTCAATTCATAGGTTCTGATATCATAAATTGTAAATTTTCACATACTGAAATGTTTTGTACAAGATTTTATGAATGTTTAATTAAAAATTGTGATTTCTCCGAATCTTATTTAGGTGATTGTGTTTTTGAAAATGTTACTTTTGAAAATGTAAACTTCTCAAATTCGTCAATTTCTATATTATCAATGAAGAACGTTAATTTCAGAAAAATGAAACAAGAATATTTTTATGGAGTAAAAATTAACCTCGAATTGTTAATTTCAATAATTAAATTAAATGTTAAAATTAAAGTAAGCATGCTTGATCGAGTTTATGATAATAAAAATTCTAAAAATATAGAGCATACTGATTTAATTAAAATTCTCAAGAAAAATATTCCTAACTTTAAAGAATCATAAAGCCTTTAGTGTATGCTAGAGATCCCAGATCATATTGCCCCCTTATTCCGGGAAGTTGCCCCCGGGGGCAGCTACTGCCATTCCGGCAGATATTGCCCCCCAAAATTAAATAAAACTCATTGTGATGGGCGTATAGAGGTTATCTGGAAACCGTGATTATAAAATATTTAAGCGGATAAATTGTAATAGTTATTTTCTAATCTTCAAGTCATAGAAATTGAATAGGCTATCTCTTAATCCTCATTTCTTTTTTCACTAAACATTTTTTTGTTGTCTCTAATCCATACACTTTCAACAGGAAAATCTGGGGGAGTAGGTTTAAACCATTTTTTATCTTTATTCAGGTCTTTCTGTGCGGAATACTCCAATTTTTGAAATTTTCTTAATTTTTCTATGTCCAAGTCTGCAACAAGTACAGCAACTTTATAGTCGTCCACTGTCCCTCCTTTTACTCTTACTTTATCTCTTCTATCAATATTAGTAGGTCTCGTTACTCTTGTTTCTCCATATTGTGATGTATTTACTTTTATAAAATAACAATGTAATTCCCTACTGGCTGATTCTACGATACTATTATAATAATGTGTATCAACATTCCAAACTGGAGCACAGATAAAATCAATTTTAGAATAGAAAGCCATTCTATGAAATACATCTGCCAATTCATAACAATAATATGTTGCAAAATATACATTTCTCCAGACAAATAGGTCGTAACGGTATGGATTTGGCTTAGGAACAACCATTTTTTTGCCTCTAATCCATTCTTCCTCTTCAGGTGCATAGTGATTCTTGAGGCGAATGATTGGAATAGCATCTTTATCACCAAAAACATTTATAGGCAATGATGTTAAAACAAAATTATAACCTACATTTTTCGCCTTTAAATGTTCTACTCCAGAAACTAACCCAATTTGTTTATTAGCGCAGTTTTTGATATAAGTATATAGAAGTGCATGAGGTAGACTTAATTCTGGCTGAACAAATAAATCAATATCTTTTATCTCATTCACTTTATCTAAAATGGAAGAATATAGTTCAATCCTGTCAGATGATAAATTAGGTTTTCCATCTAAGCTTTTTTCATAATTCACAAAATCAACATAAAGATTTACTAAGCCTATACGACATGTTTTTAACTCTTTACTCCCATTCTGAAGATATATTTCGGATGTTTCAAAATTTTTATAATTATCTTTTACTCTCCCTTCAGTATCATGTTTTATTTCTTCAAAGGAGTCTAAATTGCCTAATTTGAAGTATTTATCACGTACCACTTCTTTATCTTGAGAAAATGTCGAAATATTGATCCTATAAAATAAATCAAATGAGTCATTTAAATATTTTTCACTATTTAAAATATCATTTAGCCATCTTTTGTTGTTAAGATTTTGGTGGATGGTTTTTAAATAAATTGTTTGGTAAAAGGTAAATAAACAAGTTTCATAAAATTTTACTCGATAAGGAATATAAGATTTATTAATAATCAAAAAATCCTTTTCTTTCCAGTCCCTACTATTAAAAAAATTAGGATCAAATAAGGATGATTGATCATCCTTTATGCTTTGAGTAAATTGAATTAGAGGATAATAAATATATTGTTTTCTCAGTAAATGTGAATTTCTAAATTTTCTAATATTTAAATTATGAGTAATTTTTTCTTCAACAATTTTTAAGATCTTCTTTGTAAGAAATCGTGGATTCAAGCCTAAAGACATTTCTAAAGAATAAATTAAATGCTTGTTTAAAGAACCAATTAATTTTTCCCTTGATATATTTATCTGACTTTTTATCTGAATTTTTTCGAGTTGGTTTATTATTGTAATTAATAGTTTAGAAAATTTTTCATGGTCATTCGATACCACATATAGAGTAAATAGCTTTTCCCAAAAGTAGTAGTGTTTAATCGAGTAAATCCCCTGAAAATATTTCTGTATTTTGTTTAATTCATCATTTTTATAATCTTTCCCATTTAAAATTTTCCTTTTGATTAGTTTGGCAAAAAAGACTGATAATTTAAACTTATTATCCTCAAGACTTTTAAAGCGTGCTTTGTTTACATCAATAGTTTCAAAGTTTGATTCAAATGTATTTTCTTCAAAATCGCTAAATGATTCATCTGCATCATCTGACAAAAATCTAAATTCACTACTTCTTTCCTTTTGTTCTTCAATAAATTTGTTTATTAAATTCGGAGAATGTTCTGCATTAAATTGGTAAATAAAAAGCTTTTCGTTTTGTAAAAAAATATTTGAAAGGCCATTTTGAAGTAGATGAAATTTCAAATTGTCTTTTACCTTTGCATCAACTGCAGGTACAAATATTTTATCTAAGTATTTAAAAATGAAATACATTAAAATGTTAATCTTTTTTTCTTCTCTTATGTCTTCGAAAAATGCATATTCTTTAATGAAATTTTGTCTTAGATCTTCTATATGTTCTTTATTAAATTCTTTAATCACAGAGTCTCTTATAACAACAATATTATCATCGACATACCTACCATAATAAACAGGATTTAGTTTATCTAAAATTTCTTTGTCAAACTTTTTTAAATGCCAATTTCCTAGAATAAATGAGCTTAACAATGAAATAGGTAAGGGTACGACATCTTCCATGGATAAACTTGCTGAAGGATGATCTATTTCCCTTAAACATTTTTTATATTCTTCATGAATTTTTCGAAATACTTTATGAATAATGTCGTTAGGATCAAAGTCATTATGCAATTCTGACAACTCCTTCTCTAAAACAGAAAAATTTAATTCAACACTATGAAAGTAATCTTTGAAATCAAATGTAATTATGGTTACATCTTCACCCTTATCTAATAATTCTTTTGCTTCTCTTAAACCATTGGACCACCATTTTTGGTACTGCTTTATATAAGGTTTAAATAAACTTCTTCCTTGTCCAGAGAATTCATTAGTTGGGAGTATTAATCTGTTTCCATAACAATGTTTACTAAGATTTTTATCCAATACAAAACCATATTTAAGAATCCAAAGTACTGCAATGATTTGAAGTTCCATTGGTACGTCAGCAAAAACTGCAATATTTTCAACCTCTGCATTATCAGTAAAAATTTGATTGGTGTAAAAATTTGGTGGAATATATGCTGAATCAATCTTTTTAAAAGAATTTGATACTTTTTTGGGATAATATCTTAATTTAATGTCACTATACTTAAATGTGCCTTCATTTTCAGATAGTTTTTTACTTATACTATCTAGCTTTTCATCTATTTTTCCATCAGAAATAAATTCAGCTAATTGATTTCGTAAATATAAGTCCGTACTTTCAAAGTATATATAGGATTGAAGTTTTCTAAAAGCGTCTTCAACAGTAGAAGGAATATAGTTATAGTAATAATACATAGTAAAGTAAAAATAAACTACAGTTACATATTATATTTATATTTTGCTTAGTAAAATAAGCAACTATGATTTAATACTTACAAGTAACAATCGTAAAACCTTTGCTCCGTGCCCTGACATACTAGCTATTAATCTACAAATGGTGCTAACATTTAAATAAATGCAATATGGCGTTTATCCAACTTATATCTCCCCTCTGGCGGAAATCTATTTGACTTCTTCCCACAAAATGAAAGCAAGTTTATTTATAACTTGAGGTACTAATGAATAGGCCTAAGCCTCTATCCCTATAAAATAAATCTTTGGATTATCTTATGCACTATAAACGCACCACACAAAAATCTTTAAAAAACAAAATAATAGCATTAAAAATAGTCCCAATGGCAAATATATAAAATATGTTGTAACCTACGATTTTTTTGTAAAAGAAGTTACTGAATCATATGCATTTCTGTTACATTATTTTTGCAGCATACATAAACAACTCCTCCCTCTGATTGAAGTCTATTTGACATTGCCCCAAAAGTCCTCGTTTGGTCAACGAGGATTTCCGAGAATACATTACCATCTACCATATCATTTATTCTTTTTAAATCCCCATGCGAAGGCAAGTCCTGGCTTTTGCTTTAAATATCTTCCTTAAAGGATTATTGGAATATTGGTTAAAATTGGATAATATTAAAAATATGAAGACAGGAAAACCTGAGCCAAGATATTCAACTAAGGCAGCTATAGATTCCTTAATCAATAAATTTGGTTGGACCTGTAAAGATTGGATGCAGGATTGGCCATTGGAAATTTCGAATGAAATTGACATTAACATATGCCTTAAAGAATATGGACAAATCACAGATGAAGATGAAAAGTTTGTCTTAATGGAGGCTATTCTATACGCTTTAGATGAATTTGAGAATAAGAAGAACTTCGAAAACATCGCAGATCAAGTACGAGATCTCTTAAATCAGGATTTTGAAATCCACAAGTATACAATATACAAATGGACATTATACGAATCCGAAATTGAAGAATTTAGAATCACTCCACTATTAAGAAGGATTTGGGATGAGAAATAATCGAATCGCAGCTAAATGGAGAAGCTGATCCCCTCATCCAATTACAATACTCCCACAGACCAAACCTCGGACAGGTCATAATATCCGAAATAACATTCGTGTGTATATCATTTCATTCAAAGAAATAATGATTTTCATGAAGAGGCTTCATTTTGCATGACTGTAATTTCATTTTTCAAACTTGAATTTACAATTTACAAGACAGTAATCCCACTTTGCAAGATTGTAATTTCGATTTGCATGCTTGTAATTCCAGTTTACATGCTTGTAATTTCTATTTACATGTTTGTAATTTCAATTTGCAAGACTGTAATTTCAGTTTACAAGCTTGTAATTCTGATTTGCAAGACTGTAATTCTGATTTACATGCAATAAAATTGTTTTTTTTACTTATCAGAATGAATATAATCAATGCTTTTTTAGAATTTCAGATAGGTGAAAGAGCTATTTATTCTGAAATTGATTTTGTCATTGAAATTTTTTCTTCTTATTTATTTTCTATTTTTTCTTATATATTAGTAGACTTTG
>NZ_BBLT01000005.1:300000-489871 GCF_000775915.1 Sporocytophaga myxococcoides | reverse complement strand
CTGCGGAATGATTGTGGGAGTAGCTGCCCAAAAACTTCCCGATATGGACTTTTCTGAACAAATCAGACAAGCTAAAGCTGCAAGATTAGAACAAAACAGAAAAAGTACCTGTCCGAAGTGTTAAGTTCACTTCTTTCAGATACTTTTTTTATTCTACTTTTTTAAAATCTCTTTCTTAAAAACAATTCTTCTCAAACTTACTCTATCTATCTCTTTCAACCTTTTCATTTTCATCGACTTCGTTACAGCGAAGTATTACTTGCGGAATGATTGTGGGATTTGCTACCCAATTAGTAATTTTTCAATTTATCATTGATAATCTTAGCACAGTCTTTTCCAAACGCTAAACCAACATCGTATATAGGCTTCTCTATTTTTTGAGTTTTAGATTTAAATAACTCAAAATCTCCTTCTCTATAAATTTTAATAAGCTCCTTTAGTTCCAACTCAGAATAATTCGAGTAATAAATTCTTTTAACTTGGTTGAGATATGTTTCATAGTTTATACTCTTTTTAATCTCAAATTCAATATTTGACGGTGCCTTAGGTTTATTCTGAACCTGCTTTCGAATAATACTATTTATAACCACTTCAGCACTTTCCCTGGTTTTTGTTAATCGTAACAGTTCATCTACAAATTTTTCTTTTGAATCTTTTTGTACAACATTAAATTGGCTTATAAAAAACACAAAAACACTTATTAACAGGTTCATTAATTTAAAATTTAGCCTATTTAAATTATTAATTTTTCATTTGCTAATTAGAATGTCCATTATTTGATACAGTAATAGAAATGAATAAACTATTATACTCAAAATTTTTTATTATTTTTATTATTATTCCAGAGATCAATATTTAGCCTCTTTCCATCCTCAACCTTCAAAACAAGAAGTTCTTAAAATATAATATCCTTTTTTTAAAACTTTAAAATATTAGAGCATATTTATGCTAATTAAATTAGTCAGCATCATTATATAGGACAATCTTATTAGGACTTTCTTGAACATAATTTAGCCCCGTTCTTTCAATAAATCCTTTTAATAGTTCAATATACAATAAATTCTTTGAAGTGATATTTAGATGCACTAAATCATCAGTTTCATAATTAACATCATCAAATTCTATGTTCAGATTAACCATTATAAATTCCCATTCATCTGAATTTACATGTTTTCTTTTTTTAACATCACTTATTATTTCTTCTAACCCTTTTAAGTTATTTTGGTCTCTATTCTTAAATATATCTTTAGATAAATGTTGCTCTATAAATTCCCAACTCCCCAAGTTTTTAAGTTCTCCTGTATTCTTATTATAGAATAAGGGTCCCCCTCCAACACTCCTATGTTTTTCATGAAAACCACTTTCGTATAATTCCTTAGTAACATAAAAAACATAAATAGAATCTTCATTATCCAAAATCTCCATTATATGATACTCATCACCTAATTTTTTTTCAAAAAAAGCCTTATCCATTTTTACAATTTTATTTAGAATCTGAAATAATATCAAACTTTCCATATAGCTTATCTATGTGCTCCTTAGAAAATTCTATTCCATTTTGGGTATCTATAAACTTCCATGAACCATCCTTGTTTTTAATAGCATTAAATGCATGTGCATCATAATCAGGTTGAGCTTTACGAAGCTTTCCTACTATGATCGCACTATTACTCTTTACCTCATCCAGTTTTTTAGATAGGCCCTTAAAGCCACCATATGCATATGAAACAACATAGTTAGGGAATGCTTTTTTGATAGTATTAATATATTTTGAATCAGCTCCACTCAATTTAGCAATTTCATTAATTTTTTCCGCTATTTTCTTTTCAAAAGCAATTGCGCATAATACACAATTTCTATCACCATCAAAAGGATTAATTTCTTTTTTCAATTTAGATAACCCTTTCCCTGAAACATTTCCACTTGCATCAATAGTTGCACCAGCTGCTGCTTTACTTTTCCTAAAATCTTTAAACTTATCTAAATATTTCGAAAGTGCTCCTCCTGAAAGTGATCCTATAACAGCTGCACCTATTTCATTTCCAATTAAATATTGATCTTCATCGGTCGCTTTGCCTGATAGTACTCTTTCTATTACATCCTTGTATTCAATAAACATTCCTCCAATTACTCCTATTGGGTCCGTAGCTATTGCAGAAAAAGCATCAATCATATCAGCCCTAAATTTCGCATCCGTTAGATCCGCAGCTAAACCAACCATTCCAAATGGTGATCCCTCAAACGCTCCATCTATCAATCCTGCGGCTAAAGGGGATAACTCTATTCCTGCTTTAGCTAGCAACTCTGATGGTTTCGGATATTTACCATCTTCATCAACAAAATAAATTGGACTATTTTGGGCGTAGCTGTATGGGCTAATGTTAGGGAATACTTGACTATATGGATCAATAGTAATAAATCTCCCTATTCGTGGGTCATAATTTCTCGCCCCAAAATCATAACTATCATGAAACTCCCCCTCCCTCTCCATTCCGTTGAAGCCATAACGATATACTCCAGAACAACTTTTCTCAGTTATCTTTCAACAACTTCGCACACTTTTTAAAGAACGTTTTTATTTAATGCTCACTTCTTAAGCAGTAAATACCAGCCCACTAAGATATTAATAATTGTCATTAAAGAACTAACTGCGATTAAAATTTCCATAATTAATAAATGATTTTAATGCTTTTAGTCAGTTTTGGATTAAAGTTTTAAGAACATTCAAACTATTTTTTCTTTCATTTGAAAAAAGAAGGTTTAACGTTTTTTTGAATGAGGTGCGCCCCTTACTGCTCTGACTATAACACTGATATTTTCCGGGCGAACCTCATTCAAAAAAATGATCCGGGGGTTTGGGGGTGGACGACCTCCCAATAAAAAAATATGCGAAGCGCCTTACGCCTGTGGCTCGTGCCTTGTCTGAGCGCAAGCGAGTAGCACACTAAAAGGCCGCTATATAACCGGCTTTGCCGATGTGCGGTTGGTTCGGGTGGACATCGTGCGGCTATTTTACATAATAAAGTTATATAACTAAGCGCATAAAAAAAGTGCGCTTCTCTGCCCTCTGTTCCTTGCTCTATGCTTTACTTTCACGCTGCTCTTGGCTCTGGCTCTGAACCTTCCGGCGCACACCATAATTCCGCGCGTGCTTATATAACTCTTATTATGTAAATATAGCTTTGGTGTGGCTCTTGCTCTTTCTTAATGTACTGTTATTTCCTCTTCTACTGTGCGGGGGCTCAAGGCTCTTACCGACCTTTGGTCGGGATGTGCCTTGCTTTGGGCGGGCTTCATTGTTTAATGCTCTGCCCTTTCCTTTTCCACTAGCAAGAGACACGCAGGGCACGGCTCGGGTGGGTATGGGGATTTGGGTCAGCGGATTGGATGGTAACTTTGTATTGCGCTCTTCAACGCTTCAACATTCGTCTGTTTATACTTTTCTGTTGTAGATGGGTATTTATGTCCGGCAAACACCTGGACTATTCTGAGGTCATTTCCGGCACTTAGAAGGTTGGTAATAACACTTTGACGGATTGTCTGACAGTTTACCTTACGTGGGTTATAATGCATCCTGAAGCTCCTTTTAACGTGTTTGGTAATATTTTCTCCTTTCATCGGACCTCCTCTATGGCCAATGATAAAAATATCGCTCTGAGTGCCCTTTAAGAGTTTGGGACGGATTTCGGTCTGGTAGTGATGAAAAAGTATGATCTGGGTAGGCTTTAAAGTCAGTTCTCTGCTGTTGTTTTTTCCGCTTCCTCTTATGTAGACTGTGGCACGGCTCAGGTTGATTTCATCTGCTCTAAACTGCGTTATCTCTTCCGGCTTTAAAGCCTGATAGATCAGTAAGCTCATCAGCACTTTATTTCTATACTCCAGTGCATTGTAACGCTCTTTCCGGTTTAGGAGCTGTTCCAGCTCTTCAGTTGTAAAAAGGTCCTGTAGCTGTATGTCCTTGCTTTGTTTATCTCTTAGCCGTATTGCTTTGCCGGGATTGTCTTTGCGTTTGCCTGTGCTGCTTAAAAAATCGTAGTAAGCTTTGATACTGCTGAGTATTCTGGATAAGGTTTGGGGATTGCGATAACGGGTTCTTAAGCTGCCGATGTAGTTTACTATATCCTGGTATCGGGCCTTATCCGCTGCGGGGTTGTTACCCTGGTAGATTTCTATTTCACGTTTGTAGCTTTGCGCTGTTTTGGCTGTATACCTGCTTTTCAAGTACTCTTCTAATGTTTTCATGTTATTTCATCCTGATAATAGTTTATTAAGCTGACCTTCGTTTATTTTTGTATATATCTGTGTGGTTTCTAAATGGCTGTGGCCTAAAAAGTCTCTCACCTTTTCAAGCTCAAGACCTGATTCCAGTAAGTGTGTGGCTATTGAGTGCCGTAAGTGGTGAAGGCTGGCTTCTTTGGTTATTGCTGCTCTTTGCAGGATGGCTTTTAAGATTTTATTATAGCTGTTCCCACTCATTCTATGGCCTTTTTTATTGAGTATAAAAGCTTCGATGTCTTTCACTTTGCTTTCTGCTGCTCTTTCATGCAGGTAATAGCTTTCAAGATCATGGCTTACTTTCGCTGTCATCGGGATGGCTCTGCGTCTGGCTCCTTTACCGTCTCTTACATAAAGAATCTGTTTCTTAAAGTGTATGTCCCGTATATTCAAGCCTTCTCCTTCGCTTCTTCTCAGTCCACAGGAGTAAAATAAATGAAGGATGGCCGTTTCTTTTAAGCTGGTACAGCTCTCTAACAACTGTTTGATTTCGCTTTGGGTAAGCGGTTCACGCTGGCCGGATTCAGGGCTTTTGAACTTCAGCACACTGATAGGATTGTAAGTGATTTCTCCGGTTTCTTCCAGCCAGTTAAAAAACACCCTCAGCGCATAAACGTGATGATTAATATAACTCTCGCTTAATCCACCTTCCCTTTTCCTGTTGGGTCTGATCTGCAACCACTCGTAAAACTGATGTATGTGAACTGCATTCAGCTCGCTTGTACCCGTGCCATTGTGGCACTCTAAAAAGTCTTTAATGCAGTCAGGAAGCATGTAACAACTGCTTGGGCTGTAGCCCAACTGTATTAAATAACTCTTAAAGCCTTTGATTTGATTTTCCTGTGCTGTGGTCATACCTGATTACTTTTATGACGTTTTTCTAAAAAAGGTGTTTGAGCATATTTTCCGAACACCGAACACCAGCCACAGGGTGGCAGCTTTTTATCTATTTATCAACGATTTATACTTACTTCTGGCGTTCAGCTGGTGTTCGCTGGTGTTCACTTTTGATAGTCTCCAACTGATTCTGAAGGCTTCTTTTGATCCTTTCCCGCATGGCTGTATAATTATCCCAGTGGACTATCTTGTATCTAAAACCACGATTGGCAAAGCCGTATTGCTGTAAATATTCGACTTCGATTAACTGATTAATATAATGGTGCTGCTGGGTCTTGCCCAGTCCTGTAGCCTCTCTCACCTCGAAGCGGGTAAACTCATAATTACGGCTTTTCTTTCCTATGTGGCTTTTTAGCTTTTCATAAAACTGTCTTAAACTACCGTCCAGCTCGTCTACTTTCAGGACTATACTTTCAAACATGATCTCCACGGCCGTTTCTATGTCTGCGATTTCCGTTATCAGTCTTTGTTTATCATCCTTCTTTCTCTGGTACTGATTAAGTACCGTTACCATCTTTACAAAGCTTTGGAACAGGTCGTTTAATCTCCTGATCTTGTGCGCTTCTTCAGGAAGGTGTATTTTATTAGCATAGGGATTTACTACCTTAAAGGGTTTCAGCTCACGGATAAACCTCTGTATAAAGTGCTTGGCTTTCTGCTCCTCTTCTTCCTGTATGCCTCCGGCTGCCCTGTTATTTTGATAGGTAATTACCCGCTTAGTCTGTTCTGCGCTTTCGTCTACAGACACTAAAAAACATCTGCTCATATTGTCCTCATAGATTTCCCCTCTTGTAGTACAGGCAAGGGAGGCAATAGGCCCCTTTACTGTCTTTTGTCCCGCTATGATCTGGCCGTTTTCAAGCTTGCTGCTGGTGGCGCTGTTCAGCTCTCCATTAGATTGCAACTCTCTAAAAGCGAACTCCGCTTCTTCGCTTAATCCGTCTATATCTTCAAGGCAAAGTAGCCTATTAATAAAGTATTTCTCAGGATAGTTGTATAAAACCTTATCGGACACGCGTGTCAATTTTGTAACCCTTTCTTTAGGAATACAGTCTGATATTTGCTTTAACAATCTGGTCTTTCCGCTTCCGCTGCTGCCTTGTATAAGTGCGTGAAGGGTTTCAGGCATCTTGTAACTGGCTGCTATAATGAGCAAAAAGATTCTGTTCTTTTCCTCTCCTACTATACCCGCTTTACCTAACAGCTCATTAAGATTATTAATAAGATTTTCTTTCTTTCCAAAAAACTTTATCTGCTGTCTTTCCTGCACGGTCAGAGGGATTATAAGTTCTTCAGAGTCTTCACGGTTATTGCTTGCGCTTAACAGTTCCTGCTCCCTGAACTCGTCCAGTAAGTCAGTAAGTTTATAAATATCTGCTTCTAATAAATCCTTTCTAAGATTGAGTTTTTCAGCCACTTCCTTACAAAGTTTTTCTACCTGCTTATCTTCGTAAAGATCAAGTTTGTTCCTTGTCTTGTAACTGATTTCAGGGTGTTCGATTACAAGGGTCACTTTCATGCTGTCAAGCTGTTTGCTCACTCCCCCCTGTATGTAGTAGTTTGCTGTGGCCGTCTTGTAGCCTATTTTAAAAGGATTTCTGGTATTCAGGCCGGAAGCTTCGGGTTGTGACTTTTCTTTTTCAACTGGTATGCCTGTTTCCTTCTGTGGCTCTCCACCAGTTGAAAAAATAAATGTTCTGCTTTCTAATAAGTGGTGGAAGATTTCATGCTGGTGGGCTTGTGCAGTCTCGTTTACGTCCTTACACGGCAATTCCAGTTTACTAAAAGTGATGTGTGGCAATAGTTCTCTTAACTGTGCTGCGTATTTCTCTGCTGCTTTGTTTCCGGCTTCGTCATTATCAAAGGCGAAGATGATTTCTTTAAGATCTTTTAGCTCTCTGATCGCCTCTATATGTTCAGGTGTGAGCCTGTTCGTGCCATAAGCTGCAAGTAAACTATACTCTTTGCTGATCGCTTCTATTTGTAATAATGTAGCCGTATCTATAATACTTTCACCTATTATCAACTTTTCGGTTTCCGCTTTCGGATAATGAGGATATAAACCACTGCTCTCTTTTAAATAGTAATGCTTCTGGTTGTCTTCGTTTACGGTGCTTCTGAAGTACATACCTGTTACCTGTCCTGATCTGTTTCTTAATGCGAACGCCAGACAGTACTTTGCAAAGGGCTTGTACGCCTGACCTCCCGTTCTGGTATTACTACCAAAGGGACTTAGTAAACCTACCTTCAGACAGCTTTGTATTAATGCCTCATCTTTCCGCTCTCCGTGGTGGAACTGGCCTGTATTATAGCCGATCTCAAGTTTTGTATAGTCAAGCCCTCTTTGTTCTATGTAGTCTCTTGCGGGCTTTGAGTTGTGTACTGCATTTTTAAAGTAAGTAAACATGTTTGTCAGCACGGCCGTCCTTGCCACTTGCTGGGGTATGGTGGGTTTCGGGGCTGATCCGCTTAACAGGTCTTTGGCTTTCTTTATTGCTTCACCTTTGCTGCACCTTTCTTTGTGCATGATAAAGTCAATAACATCAAGGCTTCTGCCGTGGGTCGGGCAGTTGGAACTGAAGCAGTAACAGGTATGTGTCTTATGATACACCTGCATGCTCGGGGTTTTATCCTCATGGAACGGACAGTTCAGCCTCATGCTCTTGTCAGGCTTCAGGCCATAATATCTGAGTATGTCTGCCAGTGTCAGCTCCGCCTTGATGTCTTTGATCTCCATTAGCCCTGATGCTTTAATATGTCGTGGATGGTACGCATTTCAAGGTCAAGCGCTGTAAGCAGGCCCTGAAGACGGGAAAACTCGCCCAGTATATCGCCTTTATCAAAATATTCGTAACCTCTCCCCTCTATCTTCTCTCTTATAAGGTGCAGCTGGTAAAGGCTGTGGCTCATTCTTAAGCTCTCTCCGAAGAGCTGGCCTAAGCGGAAGCGTAGTTCTTTGGTGGTTTCGGCTTTCATGACAAGTGCGGGGTTTCAGGAGCCAGAATGATTGTTTTTAATATGTAAAGCCTCTCATAATTGAGTAGTGTGCTTTTCAGGTTCTCCGGTTCATGCCTTAAAAGTAGTATCATACTTAACATAGCTTCGTCCAGGGCCATAGCAAACGTCTCCGGACTGGAATAATCCTTTAATTGGCTTTTAAAGGAGGTTGAAAGTTGGTTTCTGATCATTTATGAAAAAATATTTTAGTTTTTTACCATTGCTAATATTTGGTACAAAACTATAAAATTTTATAACTCACACAAAGAATATCTAATTTTTATTAGTAATTTTTTAGCAATACATTTGATTATTCAGCGCATAAAAGCGCATTTAACACCATTTATTACAGCAATATGGATACTTTTGGTAAAAAACTACGAGAGTGCAGAGAGGTTAAAGAGCTTTCCCAAAATGAGCTTGCAAAGCTAATTGAAGCACACCACTCTATTATTGGCAAGTATGAACGTGATGAAGTAAAACCAACTATTGATGTAGTTAAAAAAATGGCTCAGGTCTTGAATACGACTGTTGGCTATTTACTAGGAGAGACTAAACAGCAGGATGTTTTAAAAGATCCTAAAATGTTAAAGCGTATTAATGATATTGAAAATCTTCCTGCAAAGGACAAAGAATGTCTTCTGCTTACAATTGATAACTTTATTAAAGCTACTAAATTAAATTCCTTATAAACATAAAAAAGCCCGAAAATTATTACCTCCGGGCTTTTTAGTTCTGTACATTATCATAGATTCCGTCTGGTGAAGACACCAGCCGGGGAGTAGGCATACACAGTTTTTAACCATATAAATAAAAAAGTCCCGAAGACAACGGCCTTCGGGACTTTTTAGTAGTTTCTTATTTCACAACCGCCAGTTTATAAACTGGCTCCCATTTGTAGACACAAGTCACAGACTTGCGCCAGAGCGTGATTTTCATTCTCGGCACACCGCGCGCTAGCTGGAAGTCACTAACTTCCCCTTTTAAGGTTGTCCAATGAACCCCAAACTGCAAACCCATCACCTGTTAACCCAACAATAGAGATGTAGTCCATTTGATCTACTCCTTTTTTATTGGTTAATTGCCAAGGTTCAGCTATCGTTTCATCTTGAGGGTTTCCAGAAATTTTCAAAACAGTATTATCTATAAATGTAAAAACAATATCAGATGAAGAAAAACACTCAACTTTTTGAACTTGTTTTAAATTCACTTGATTTAATATTAATAAATCCTTTTGCTCCACAGTTAAGTCTTCAATATTAATATCTGGGTATAATTCAAGATCTGAATCAATGAAAATCTGAATATCTCCATATTGTCCCCTAAATTCAATAAACTTCATTTGATGTAGAATTCCATAACTTTCTACAGATGATTCTATTAGTAATAGGGATACAATCCTATTTACATTTTCTAGCACTTCTTTTTTATTTAAATCCAACTTTAAAAGATTTATTATTTAAACTATTAATTTGTTAAATTATGAATATGCCCATCAGCTTTTCGGTCTGCTTTTGGTGTTCCATTAGGAAAATCACCTCCATTGGGCTGAACATAATCCCCGGCACCATTTCTTGTATTGATAACTCTAGGCCCTGAATATTGTCCCCCTCCTGTTTTTCCATCCATTATCCTAACATTGTAAGAACCACTAGAATGCTTATCCGTGGGTAACTGATATATCATTCCTGATTCACTGGTCTGAGTTGATGGTGTACCAGAATAACCAGCCCCTTGTAATGAACCATTTAACTCATCTACATTCTTATGCATAACAGTTCCGTCTTTTGTTACAATAAATCCATCCTTAGTTTGCGGAATTGGATTTGAGTTCCCAGGTTTGGGAGCCTTAGGGCCAAGCAATAGTTGTATCTTCTCCTGAGCCTTTTTACTAGATAAGAGTTCTTCTACTTGTTCGGAACTTAGTTGAGCCAGAAACCCTATAAAAAAATCAGCTGTTGCATCTTCAATTGAATAAGCTTCACCTTTTATAGCTGCTTTACTGGCATTTATCAAAACGTCACTTGTTGCAGCTGCTGCAGCCTTTGTATATTTCCCTCCTGGAATACTCCATGGTAATGCTCCTTGCGCTGCTGAAATACCTACATCATACCAATCAACCGTTTTGAATGCTTGTCCTATTGTTTCTACATCATCATTCAGCAAATAATTCATTCCAACCTGCAGCATCATATCCGTCGCACCAGCTGCTCCAGCTTTCAATAAAAATGGAAGAATAGGTAAACTACCATCTGGATCCTTAAGAATAATAGGATTATTGTATCCAAAAGAATATGGCGATGTACCTGGCATCCTACTTGCCATAGGATCGACATTCCATCTCCTTCCTAATCTCGGATCATATCCATAATCTCCAAAGCTTAAATGATTTCCAGAGCCAGATATTTCGTCATCCTTTTCGTGTCCGTTGAATCCATAACGGTAATTCGTTTTACTATATTTCCTACCCGGCATTTGACTACCAAATGCATAGTAGTCAGAAGTGCTTGTGATATCAGCAGTATAAGAAAGAACATTGGTCCCTGAAGCTACTGGGATCTTGCGATCTGTAAATACTGCAAGCACGTTACCCAGATGATTACTTCCCTCAAACAGTTTTATACCTGTTTTTGTAGCAAATAACGAATTAGATACCGCTCCCAAGGTAGTAATATTTTTATTCAAATCAACCATTCCCAATCTGCTACTGCCATAAACCATCTGCTCTTTCCAGAAAAACTCCAAAACTGTCGACGCCTTGCTTTGTTCATAAGTACTCATCACATTGCCAGAAGCATCTCTTACGTAATACGTCGTGATCCAGGTAGAGGCATCACCTTTGGTTGCTGCAGGCTTCTCAATCTTGGCTACTCTGTTCCCCTGAGCATCGTACTTAAACTCGAGATCCGACTTGGAGCTGCCTGAAGAACGTGTTACTTTCGATATTTTTCCGCTCACTGTCCACTCGATTGTGGCTATCCCCTCCTGAACATCAGATTTCAGATTTCCAATTTCATCATAGTCATAGTTGTTATTAGCCTGATTGTCTATATCATCAGCATAGTTTCCGTTACCTACCCCATCACTCACAGACCTTAACCTGTTCGTATTTCTGGTATAGCCATTAGCTATCGTCTCATACTTGTATGTCAGATCATCCATGGCTAATGGTGTAGGCGTACCTGAAGTTACCAGTTTTCCGTTACGTGTCAGCTTCAGGATATTACCGTTGGCATCGTATTTAAAGGTTTCCTGATACGATCCGTCATTTCCGCCATTCCAGGTATTGGTTGCAAGGTTAATACTGCTATAAGCCTTCATTTGGGTGATCCGATTCAATTGATCATACCTATATGCAGTAGTTTGCGGTAATGCTTGCCCAAAAGTAGTCGAACTTGAATTAATATCCGTAATTGTTGTTGTCATTCTACTGATATTACCATTGTACAATGCCGGTGCATCTGTAGTCAGGGTCGTAATTCCTGATGCTGAAGGTATCATGTCATTCAGTGCGGAGATCGTTCCTATAGGCTTATAATCCCCGGCAAAGTAATGCAGGTTGTAACCATAAGCATCTTTTCCTACATTTTTATGCAATCCGTCTTTACCTGCCAGTACATTCTGGTTGGCATCCTTGCCAATATCTCTGGTAACATCAAGGGTACCAGAGTTCACACCCTTGATCCACCCCTGGATCGTATAGGCATAATCCATGGCCTGTGACTTGTCATGTCCTAACTCCGCTCTGGCAAGTGGACCATGTTTGTAATAAAAATATTTCGCATCCCTGTTCCAGACTATACCGTTATCACTGGTATAAACATGCGTGATCCTGTTATCTGCATCGTATGAATATTTATGGAAGAACTGATCCGGCTTATCTTTCTGGTACACCACTTCGTTTACATTACCGCTGATCAGATCATACGTATAATCCATGCGCTTATATCGCTGACTTTCTCCTGTACCTGAAAGAACAGTAGTCAAAGCGGTATTATCCTGTACAAGGCTTTTTACATTGCCGTGGATATCATAAGAATAATGCGTTGCATGATCATAAGCTGTACCTGCTGCCTCCTGATAGGTTACGGAAGCTACACGTTTCTTCAGGTTATCCTGCGTTAATCCGGGAACTGTGAATGCTGACGCATCATAATACGTTTTCGTAATCTGTCTCTTGTCTCCCTGAGCTAACCATATAAGGAAAGCAGCTTTCGGAACCTGGGTGCTGTTATTGGCCCTGGTTATCGTTGAAATGCTGTTCGAAGGACTTTGAAGGACTTCTCCGACCTCTGTTATTCTTCCAAGGTCATCATAAACCGTATAACTATAACCTTGTTTCGGGCTGAAGTTAAACTGTTTCGTGTTCTGCGACACAATAATTCTTCCTAACTCATCATACCACATCTTGCTGCTGTACATATCCCGCTCATCGTCCATTTTCAGGACGGTGCTGGAATTTCCCGAAATCACCAGATTCGTCCTGTCGCTGAAGGTCATGGATAGCAGGGTATTGGTATTACCGCTGATGCTTCTGTTTACCCATGTGGTCGCTATACCTCCTTCTATTGTTTTCAGAATAACGCCTCCGTCTCCTATCAGGTAACCGGTCTTATAATCTACAAAGTGAACGTCTCTGAAATTATTAGAACCTAGTGTTGCATCTGTAATTTTTGTCCAGGTATAGGTACTTCCGCTGAGGGATGCCTTGAACAGGGATCCACCATCTCCCGCTGCAAATCCAAAGGATGCATCTACAAAATGTACAGCATTCAGTCCGCTGGCTCCGCTTACACTTTCCTGGGTCCAGTTTGCACCTCCATTGACAGATTTGTAGATTACTCCCTGGTTGCTTGCATTTGCCCCTACCGCAAAGGCAAGGTTTTCATTCACATACTGAACATCTTTGAAGCTGACATTTGTCGCTGCAGGACTTACTGAAACCGAAGCTGTAAAGTTATCTGTACCGCCATTGACTGTACGGATGATTGTTCCTGTTGTACCTGCCGCACCTGCATCTCCCACTGCAATACCTTTGTTGGCGTCAATGAAATCAACTGATCTCAGTGTTCTTCTGGTTGAGGAATTCAAATCACTCCAGGTCAACCCTCCGTTGCTGGTTTTAGCGGCTGCTCCGTCTTTACCCACTGCATACCCTATCACAGGGCTCACCATATCCGTTGCATACAGGATCTGTGCATCCACATTACTTACTGAACCAAACGATACACCGGCAGTACCCGCTGTCGTAGAACGGATGATCTTTCCTGAAACGCCCACACCAAGACCTGTAGTACCGGATACAGAAAGACCTTTGATCGATTCCGTCATACCGGAATTAACAGAAGTCCAGCCCGCTCCATTGGAAGATTTAAATATTCTGCCTTCATCTCCTGCCACATAAAAATCCGTACCGGCAATAACAGCCTTATTTAAGGGCTTACCAGAAGTTTCCGGAACAACCACATTCCATCCGGACGTTCCTCCCGTAGACGTGTAAAGAACATGTCCGCTGGCAGAAGTAATGACACCCGATCCGGCATCTTTAAATGCAACATCTGTCAAATCAAAGTTCACCGACGTAGCTGATAGTCTCCAGGCAGCTCCGTTGTTAATCGTTCTCAAAACTGTTCCGTCACTTCCGACTGCATAACCTGTCATCGAAGAGGTCGTTACCTGAACACCATTAAGAGTTCCAGGGGTCACTTTTCCTCCTCTGTCTGTCCAGACTGATCCTGCATTCGAGGTGACATAGATCCTTCCATCTCCGGAAACTACAGCTCCAGTATTCGCATCAAAGAAATGTATTGATCTTGCATCTGTTGTACCTGTCAGATTGGTTACTGCAACACCCCAGGTGAGACCGCCATCGGCTGTGATCTTCACCGTTCCATTGCTGTAGATCGCCTCTCCTCTGGATGCGTCATTGAAATACATATCTTTCACGCCTGGCCCTACAATAGAGGTCCATGTTGCTGTGGAAGCCGTTGCAGGTCCTGCATTCGTCGTTTTATATATAGTGCCGTTCACAAGAACGCATCCATTGTTCGCATCTTTAAAGTGGATCGCTGTTATAGCTGCCACAGGTAAAGAGCCTCCAGCGGTATTCGTAGCAATGGAAGTCCACGTATTTGCACCGTCTGCTGATACATATAAAGCCCCATCCGTTGTTCCCGCATAGACATCAGTCGCGCTTCTTGTGCTGATCGCGCTGTACGTTTTGGAACTGTTCAGATTCGTCTTAGCCTTCCACGATAGTCCTCCGTTGCTCGTGCTTTCTACAGCACCATTGCTTTTTACTGCAAAGCCTACATAACTCGTACCCGGAAGGATATCAAAGTCTGCATAGGAAGTGCTGGCCGAAGATGCGTTTGCCCAGGTTTTTCCTCCGTCTGATGTCTTGATAATATTGCCTCCCGTCAAAAGCACTCCCTGGTTCATGTCCCTGAAGAACATATCGCTTATACTGCCATTGATGCCTGTAGGAACTGCTGACCAGTTCATTCCTCCGTCTGAGGACTTCAGAATTGTTCCATCATCACCTGCTGCAATTCCATTATTGGCATTCAGCATTTGTACTCTGGTAAGCGTACTTGCCCATATCGTAGATATCTGAGTCCAGGACTTCCCGGCAGGCGATCCGCTGCTCGTATACAGATAGCCCTGGTTATTAATGTTTGCTGTCAGAAAAGCAAGGGTATTGGATGTAAAGCTGACATCTGTCACTTCCTTGCCTGCAAGAAGGGTATTCAGGGTTGTATTCTGGGTAATTGTTGCACCTCCGGAAGCAATTTCCCATATCATACCTGACTTCTCATAGATCACTCCGGTATTATCATCATACAGATAAACCCTGATAAGATTTGCTGCTGTTCCTATCGGAAGGATTGTCCAGTTAGCTCCTCCATTGGTAGTTTTAAGTACCGTACCTCTGTCTCCCACAGCAAATCCCACTCCTGTGCTTCTGATGTATACATCATTTAAAGTCATGGTTCCGACTGCACTTAAAAGCGACCAGGTCTTTCCATTGTCTGTGGTAGAATAGATATAACCCTTTCCTCCCAGGTTACCGGTAAGGAAACCATTACCATTTCCGGTAAACTGTGTTCCAGTTACCTGAAGACCGATGGCAAGTCCGTCGTTCGAAGAAACCGTACTCAGAATATCCATGGTTTTGTGATCCGGTACATTCTGTGCCACCAGCTGATTCAATGAGTTATAGGTATAAGTGGTTGCAAGGGTATGGTCCGTAAACACCGTACGCTGGTTATTTTTCCTGTCCACCTTGATCTGAGCAAGAGCAGTCTGGCTTGTAATTTTCTTAACCCCTGCCGGAGGAACCGTTCTTACAAGGTTACCTGCCTGATCGTAATAATAAAGCGTGTAGTGATGCTCTTTGTCTCCGTATTTTACACCAAAGTCTTCATAAACAGAAAGACACTTATCTATGTATTTGGTCTGGAAGGAAGTCTTAACATCTGCAATGTAGGTCGTATATTTCTGACGAGCATTGTAAATAGCAGTATTGATCAGCTCCTTTCCGCAGGAGTCTGATATGGTAACAATAGGCGAAGCCGTCGGATTACAAAGGAATTTCTGAGGGGTGCAATCCGTTTTTGCTGCAATGGTCACACTTGCAGAAAGACCTGCACAGCCCGATCCTATAGTAAGCGTATAGGTTCCGGGAGCAGTTACCGTAATACTTCTTGCAGTTGCACCTGTTGACCAGTTATTACCTGTAAGTGACGAAGAAGTAAGTACAGTGCTGCTTCCGGGACATAACTCCATATCACCTGTAAATATTCTCAGGTAATCAGGTTCATTAATGCTTACAGTAGAAGTATGTGCACATACGCCTGAAGCATCCGTAACAGTCACAGTATAAGGACCGCTTGTTAGGTTGACAAGATCTTCAATATTATCCTCTCCCGGAATATGCTTCCAGTCGATTTTAAACGGAGCTACTCCCCCCTGAATGATTAGGTTGGCAGCTCCTGTGTTTCCTCCAGGACATGTATTGTCTGTACCTGAAATGCTCGTAATCAGCGTACATGGTTTTGGACATGGGACCTCACTATTTTTCAATGTTTCTGATTTAGACTGACTACAACCGCGGCTGTCTGAAACGGTCAGACTATAGGAGCCCGCTCCTACCAGACCTGCATCGGGACCGTCGTTCGTACCTGCAATATGGCTCCAGTCATAAGTGATTGTTCCCTGCCCCCCTGATACATTGGCCACCAATGTTCCATTAGTCGCATCTGTACATAAAGGAGAAACTCCCATAAGATCCAGTTTGAAATCAGAGCAAACACCACCTCCGCAAGGAGTCTCCGGTTCACCAACTGTAGCATTTGCCGTAGCGGTACATCCTTTGGTGTCTGTCACTGTAACGGTATAGGTACCAGCTGTAAGGGCTGTTACTGTTGCACCCGTCTGGTTTGTTCCCGTCCACATATAAGTGTAAGGAGCAGATCCGCCGACAGGAACCGCAGTCATTGTTCCGTCCTTGCCCCCTTTACAGCTTGCATCTGTTTTGGTTGCCGTTGCAGAAAGCAGGTTTGGTTCCGTAATGACCAGGCTTCCCACCGTCTTGCTGCAATTTTTGGAATCTGTTACAGTAAGGCTATAAGTGCCGGGAGGAAGTAAAGACACAGTACTGGTTGCTCCTGTACTGGTGATTACAGAAGGAGCGCTTACGTTTGTCCAGGCAAACGTATAAGGAGCTGTTCCTCCGGATACCGTTGCCACAATAATACCATTGTTCTTGCCTTTACAGGTCACATTGGTAATATTGGTTACAGCATTAAGCGCATCCGGCTGGGTAATGGTATAATTATATGAAGTAGAACAACCAGCACAAACAAGATTAGCTGTATAAGTTCCTGGAGCAAGGTTGGATATGGTGTTGCCGGTTGCTCCTGTATTCCAGGAGACAGAGCAGGTAACGCCCTGACCCGGTGTGCATGAACAATCTGTTGTTGCAGGGCTGTTTACAGTTCCCCTTGTTTCTATTCCATTTGCATCGCAAATATCTAACCTTCCGTTCACCACACCTATATTGGTTCCTGAGCTCGGATTGGAAGTAATGCCGCTTACCTTCACCGAAGCACAGGTTGATCCGATACCATTCAGGTTTCCCCATATATACAGGTCTTTGGTTTGTACCTCTGTGCCAGCGGCAAGTTTAAATTGATTCTTGAATTCTATCTTGTCGGTAACCGTGATCTTACCTTTGTTATGATTGATAACGCTTACGCCGACTGTACTGGAAAAGAGCTGGGTTACATTCAGCTCACCTGCATTGTTTAAAATATTATTATTATATAAAATGCCGCTTACGCCGTTATTGATGTTTAATGTACAGTTGTTATTAATTGTACCTGCGTTAGATACGGTATTGCTTGCCGTTACACTACCGCCATTGGTAAACACAGCCGTTGCGGAATTAAGATAAATACCTCGGATAGTCAGGTTATGATAGTTATTCAGTATACCTGAATAACCTGAAGGAAGAACTGCATCACCCGAAGGACAATTAAGGGTTGCATAATTTTCCAGTGTACCTCCTCTTAGCTCGAAACCATTCAAATTCAGAGTTCCGAAGTTTTTAATCATGCTTCCTGCATTAACGATAAGGTAAGGAATGGTAGACAATCCGTTTATTACCAGGGTACCACCGTTCATATTCAGACTGCTTGGATTAAATGTTCCGCAGACAATAAAGGTACTTCCGCTATTAAGAGTTACCGTACCTGATGCGTAGGTGGAATTGGCCGGCAATACTAAAGTTCCGCCCTTATTCACCGTGATGTTTCCGTTAAAGCTTGTCTGCTGAGGTATACAAACTATTATTGTTTCACCGTTCACACCATTATTTGGCGCAGATATATTATCATTGGCAACTGCGTTTCTTGAACAGCTCTGAGTGCAGCTATAAGTCGATGCTTTAGACCCGGAATAGCAGTCATTCTGAGGAGTAGATGGAGGTACAGGATTGCCCGAGGCAGGAGTAAAGTCAACATTCAGGCTGATACTTCCGTTGTTAGTTCCGTTACAGCTACTACTCGTCACGGTAGGTGTAACAGAGAGGGTTGGCTGCACAATTGTTGTTGTTTTACTCACCACACATCCTACGTTATCAGTAACCGTTACAGTGTAATCTCCGGCAGAAAGGCCGGTCTGGTTTGCGGGATTGCTTGTGCCCGCCACATGGTGCCAGTCATAAATATAGGGAGGATTATTAGTTCCTGAAGTTGCCAATGTAATGGAGCCATTGGTTGCTCCAGGACAGGTAGTATTAACACCTGTTGCTGTAAGGGTGAATTTCGGATATTTCGTAATTGAAGAAGTTACTATAGCTGCATTACAAAGACGGGTTGTCACCACTAAAGAATAAGTACCTCCGTTGGTTACTGTAATGGTACGGCTGTTATTGGTATTAGGAATAATTATATCATTAAGCCTCCACTCGTAAGATTGTCCTATAATAGAAGATGTAAGTGTTACCGATCCGTCTTCACAGAAAGCTGTAGCTGAAGGAATAATTGTTGCTACCGGAACAGGATTTACCGTTACCTGGAATGGTTCAGAGGTTTCCGTACACGCCCCTCTGGTAATAGTCACTCTGTACATTCCACTGGCATTCGCAGTTATGGAAGCCCCTGTTCCAACAACCGTAGGCGTACCGCCGGCAGTTTTGGTCCATTGATATGAGCCATCTGAAGGTTTAGATGAGCTAAGAACAACACTACCACCAAAACAGAATGTTGCGGAGCCAGCAGCAAGAACTTCAGGACCTTCTGGTTGTGTTAAGGTAACAGTGGCAGGATACTGACATCCTTTTGAATCCATAATTGTTACTGTATATGGACCGGCTTTCAACCCAGTCTGATCTTTGGTCGTTGCATTGGTTGGAAGAGCGACGCCAAATTTTGTCCATGCATAAGTATATGGACTTGTTCCACCTGAAGGAGTAACAGTAATAGCACCGTTTGTTCCTCCATAGCAAGTCAGGTTAGTTTGTGTAGTTGTTGCACTTAGAGCGCTTGGCTGAGTTATTGATATGGGTGGTAATGTTTTTTTACAACCATGAAGGTCCGTGATCTCAACATTATATGTTCCGGCTTTGATACCCGATATGTCTTTGGTAGTAGCAGTGTATCCGGAAGTTGTCTCACTCCAGGCAAACGTGTATGGTGACCAACCGCCTGTAACAGCAAGAGTAACTGCACCACTTGACCCTCCGTTACAGGCCACATTTGTTACAGTTGGTGTTGCATTGAGAACTGACGGATTGGCAAGGGTAGATACACCTGAAGTAGTTGTACAACCATTTTTATCTGTAATTGTGAGTGTATAACTTCCTGCTCCCTGACCTGAAAGGACTTTAAACGGATTAGGAACTCCTGAAATCACAGTTCCACCTTTTTTCCATACATAAGTATATGCAGGGGTTCCTCCATTGACCTGAGCAGTGAACCCTCCATTGGTCTCATTATTACATCTGATTTCTGTTTTCGTCAGATTAACAGTCAATGCTTGAGGCTGAAGAATACTTACATTAATTGAAACGCTGCAGTTATCTGAAGGATCAGTGACTTTTAACGAATAGGTACCTGCTGACATAGCCGTCACATCCTTGGTTGTAGCAAAGTTCCCCCCGGATGGATTTTTCCATTGATATGTATAAGTTCCACCATAACCACCGGATGGTGTCACAGAAGCTGATCCTGTACTGCCACCATTACAAAGTACATCTGTCTGCTGATTGACAACAACTCCAATAGAACAGCCAAGACCCGGACTGAAATTACCTGTATAGGTACATCCTTTACTATCGGTAACTGTATAAGTATAATCTGTATTAGCTCTCAGACTGTTTACATTTTGTCCGGTCTGCCCATCTGACCATAAAACACTGTAAGGACCCGTACCACCCGAAATCGTAACATTCGCTGTTCCTCTTGTTGATCCGGCAGCAACTGTAGCTGACAAGTCCGCCGGAGGCTCCGTAAGTGTCACACTAGCTCCTGCAGTATAACTGGCAGAACAGTTATTGGCATCTGTTACTGTAACAGAATACGTTCCAGGTGCAAGATCAGAAAGGTCTTCCAGAGCTGATGTAAATCCGGAAGGACCGGTCCATAAAATTGTATAAGGAGCCGTTCCCCCTGCTATTGTCATATTAATAGCGCCATTCTGGAGACCTTTGCAGGATACATCCGTTTTGGATAATAATACTGTAAAAGCTCCCGGTCCTCCTATTGTGAAGCTTTTAGTCTGGGTACAGCTTTTATCGTCCGTAACAGTAAGGGAATAACTTCCCGGTGCAAGATTGGTAACAGAAGGAAGAGAAGAAATTACCGACTGGCTCTGGTTTTTCCAGGAATAGGTAAAAGGACTGTTTCCTCCGGTAATAATCGGTGTCGCTGAACCATTACCTGCTCCATAGCAGTTAACATCACCTGCAGCAATATCCAGACTGAAAATTGCATCGGAAATAACATAGCTTGTATTCTTGATACATCCATCCGCATTGTCAGTTACCTGGAACTCATAAAAACCTGGAGAGAGGTTGTTTATATCCTTTGTAGTGGAGAAAGCTGCAGAATTCTTTTTCCAGTTGTAAGTCAGATTCGAACTCCCTCCTATGATATTTATAGCGATAGCCCCGTCCGTTCCTCCCGGACATTTAATATTTGTAACAAGCGCACCAGCATCAAGGCTACAACCGGAAGAAACTGTAGCTCCCGCGGTTGCCGTGCAACCTCTGGCATCTGTAACAGTTACGGTATATGCACCGGCTGGAAGACCTGTCGGACTTGCGACTGAACTTACAATTTCAGTTCCATTTGACCAGCTGTATGTATAAGGTGTTGTTCCTCCGGAAGCTGTCAGGTTGATTGCTCCTTTTGTTCCTGCCACTGCACTTGCTGTAAGCACAGCCGGCTGATTTATTACTATTGATGCTGATGATTTACTGCAGTTATCAGCATCTTTTACTGTAGCTATATAGGTGCCCTGAGCAAGTCCGCTCAGATCTTCTGCCGTTGAAGTAAAAGAAGAAGGACCTGTCCAGGAATATGTATAAGGCAATTTCCCTCCCGTTACATTCAGGTCAATAGCTCCATTGGTTTGCCCGTTACATGATATATCCGTCTTCGAATAATTGATAACATGATCGTTCCCTGTTATCACGACTGGATCAGAATTTACAGTACAAACTCCATCCGTAATCGTTGCAACATAAGTACCAGTTGTTGTAACAGTGACGCTTTTGGTCGTTTTTACAGGAGATGTATTCCACGAAAATGTTCCGCTAGAGGCATTCGACGTCAGCGTAATATTACTGTTCACGCAAAGACTGGTTGCTGAAGCTGTAACCGCTTTATTTGGTGGTGCCTGAACATTGATCGTTACAGCATTGCTTAATTCTGCTGTTGCATTACACTGGTTTCTCTTGATTTCTACTGTGTATGTTCCCGCCTGACTGGCACTATAGGAGTTATTTGTCGCCCCTTCAATCGCTGCACCATTCTTTTTCCACTGATAACTGTAAAAGCCAGAAGGAGCATTCAACACAGCATTGCTACCCTCACAAATTGTAGTATTGTTACCAGTTACAGATACTGAAAATGGCTGACTTGAGAAACTGTTCGCTTCAAGAAAAAGACCTGAATCGTACAGTTTGTCAAAAGCATCTGCAATGACAAGTTTCATATGATATACAGCACAAGGAGTAACCGTATATTCAGCATTGAATACTTTCGTATAACCATCGTATGCTATAACACTTGTTCCGGCAAAAGCTCCTGAATTATCAAAATAATTGCTTCCTGGGATAAGATTACAGTTTGCACCATTTCCGACTCCCTGGGTTACAGTCCCGTCATTTACCGTATTGATACTTACATTTCTGCCATCTACGGTAGCAATATTTTGTTTGCCTGCAATACCTGGACCTGAGATAAAAAGGCCAAACCCATCATTTGCAGCAGAGCAGTTATATTCAGGATATTCTTCCGAAGCAAATAAATAACGGAATTCTATTTTATTACCTGAAGGAACAAAATCAAATTCTATTATGGTTGCTTCTTTTGTAGTGTTTCTGATCAGCAGGTCAAGATCTGCATCCCCCGCAGACCCGGAGAAAGATGTTCCCTGAAAGTTGAGGATATCATTAGGTCCTGATGCATCTGCTGCATTTCCCGTCGTCATTACCAAACCACTTCCCAGGCCCTGAGTCCAGCCAGTGGAATTAAATGTACCAACTGAAGAAGGAGAACCACTAAAAGTGATATTACTTATTGTTACTCCCTTACCCTTGAAATTATTGGATATCATGCCCTGAACAGCTGCGGCATTGCCTGCCGGAACTACCGTCAATGATTGTCCGGACGACAGATTGGGCAATAGTAAAATCCCCAAAAAAACAATCCTAAAAAATGCCTTAAAAATCTGCATTGAATTTGATTTATTAAATACAATAATTTAATTCCCTTAGTTACTTCCGTTAAATACCGGTGATTTACAATCCGCTATATTCATGTGCGGTGAATAGCCCGAAAATTCGACGTATGTTTTCTTCTGAACTCCTCCTACTGTGTACTTCACAAGACCGATCAGCTTAAAATTATGCTCAGGATCATTGCTGGATTTGTCAGCTCTGATGGAATGAAAACTCACAATGTCATTAAATCCGGCACCAGCTGGCATGTTCAATGGTGTATAAATTTCAAAAAGTCTGGTTCCGGTAACAGCACTGCCATTAATCCCTTCAAGAATTCCCGCAAAAGTACCTAGAGCCACAGAACCTTTCCAGCGAAGCTGCGTCCCTGTCAATCCCGTATTTTGCTTTAATGAATTGATAAATGATTCATCATAGGGCTGTTCAGCAGGATTCAAAACAGTCTGAGCTACAAACTGGTTTGCTTTAGACTGATGAGAAATTCCATCAGGTCCCATTCCTCCTGGGTAAGAGTAAATCAGCATATTGAACATGTTCATAATATCGATGGCACCGTCTGTGGTAGTGCACACTAACGGTTTAGGACAAGTTGCCGGATTCATGTCTAAACAACCTGTAAAACCTTTAATAGGTATTTTAATATCCGCCTTGGTTTGATCATTGTATGTCACCTGTACTTTCGCATAAGCTTCGAATGCTTTGCCAGGATGGAGATTATCCAAAGGATCATAACTCAGGCAACATATGCCTTTAACATCAGACCAGGCAAATGACTTAGACACCATCTGTCCGGTCGAAATATCCTTTACCAGGTAAGAGCTTTGCATTGTAAGCTGAAGATTACAGTTTTTCAGTACTGAAGTTGTTGCACCATTTCTCCTGTTTAATTTTACAGCGAGCACTGTACTTGTTGTATTGGGCGCATCAATCTGCCAGAAGGTTTCGCCTCCCATTCCGGAAAATCCAATGGCAGCTTCAAAATCAGGGGTATATTCCTGGATTTCTCCTGTTGGATAGCAGCTCAGCTGAAAATCATTATTAAGACGTTTAACAGGGTGAGTTGCCAGGGCATTCAGCAAGCTTTCAAAGTCTTTGACAACGGGGCATTGTCCACAGGTCTCAAAATAAGAGAACTGGGCTTTTGCTTTCATTTCGTTAATTACAAGAGTATTCTGCTCAGGACAATTAACCTTCTGAAACTGACCTTCACTTTCTTCATCGTAGCAGGTATAGGCATCCATTGATTCACTTTCAACCATATCATTGTTCATAGGGAATCTTTTGACCTTGTCTTTATATAATCTGAAAGAGAATATGCTGCATGGCTGGCGATAATTCCAGAACTGAGTAGGCCACCATCTGTAATTTCCATAAGGTGTATATGTCGGATTATCGTAAGTAAAGAACCCGTTTTTAAAATAACTGAATTTCTTATCACCAACACATCCGTTGTAGGATTGATGATTGATCGCATATTTCGTTGCCTTCTGCTCCATGAATTTCTGTTTGAGAGACAAATACATCCCTCTGTACTGCTGCCATACTTTATCATCAAAGGTTATGGTTCCGTTAAGACAATTGGTTGCACAACCTCCAGATCCGGTGTTATTGTAGGCTGGACATTTGACAATTCCGTAAGCAACTTTATCTAGAGAATATGATCCCATATAGGCAGCCATACTTCTTTTCATGGCATTGTATTCAGCCTGGTCAAACAATGGATTGATTGCGAGATTACTTGAGAAATAAGGATCTATAGACTGAGCAGCATTCGCACCTAGGGGATTAAGATATCCGGAAGGTGCCTGAGCGAGCAGGTCAGCATTAAGCAAGCTCATATCAAACGAATGACTCGCATTATTGGAAATACAGAAATTATAGCTTTCATACTCCGGATGATAGAGTACCAGAGACTTTGCCCATGAATCTTTCCAGTTCAGGAAAAAATCATGAACATCGTGAAGTGCTTCAGGTCTTACATATTCAAATCCATCAATTGTTACTACAGTTGATCCTTCAAGAATTCTCGGCTCGTATTCCCCCGCTTCATTAAGCGTTATCTGAACGTATGACGGTAAATCTGTTTCATCTACATATCCCTGTCTTATAACACCAGCCTGATCTTTGTAATATGGCTGCCTCCAGTCATGACCACCCATGTTAAAAGATTTTATAGGAAGCTTATTATTCTTATTAAATACGGATAAAGGAAATAGTTCAGGATCAAAAACGCCTTCAGCTGTTATAAGCTCACCATACTGGCCCATAGGGCCCATGTCCATAAGCATATTCTGGTAGGCTTCTTCACAATTGATCGGATCATTATCGCAGAATTCCTGACACTCAGCATATAGTTGACTATATTCCTCTTCAGTTAAACAAGGGTCACAGGCTGCATTGACATTGATATCATATTGAGAATAGTTTCCCAGTTTAGTCAGACACTGATCACAAGTCATGTGACATGAAGCTGTATCCACCTTGCTGATCTCGGATGCGATAAAATCATCGACGGTCAGAAGACACGCATTTGATTTCAGATAATTGTCTGTATAAAAATCAAGAGCCTCTCTGTTCACTGTAAGTACCTTTGAAATTGTATAATTACCAACTTCAAGCGGCACTTTTGTTTTAGCCCATCCTGCAGGAGCAGTAAATGACGGAGGATTTGTACACAAAGGTGTATAATTGCCTGCACGTATGGCATCAATGATACCTTGACCGATTACCGTAGATGTTGAATTCGGAGCTGCGCTTAACCCGACAAGAAATTGCTGACCGCATTCATTGGTAAGCATGATCTCAAGATCCAGCACGCAATTGTAGCACATATCAGTTGTTACAGATCCATTCACACACTGCTCAAGATATTTCTCTCCAGTGAGGGTATAATTGAACTCCCTTGTTCCTTTTGTTGAAACGAGTAGCTGACTTTCATATATTTTTGATCTTCCAGAAATACGCTGAAGATTTCCGTCTTTATCAGATGGTAATGTCTTATTAAGAAGGTCCCCCTGTATTACATTAATTGTTTCGTCAGTACTCTGCGCATTATCATTTTTAAGAGAGTCAAGATTTGAAGGCGCTTGTCCTGCCAGAGCTGTTGCAATTACCCTTCCCTGAGGATCAAGATAAGAAACAGAAACCTGTCCATTGGCATCCACCACCATGTTCTTTTTATATCTTTCCATCGGACCTACTTCTGTACCGAACAATCTGTCAAGTTCTTCCTGAAGTGTAGGTTTTCCGTAGAAATATTTTGTTTCATGGTTACTTCCCAGCTTATGGTTGGTACCAACACCACTCTGTCTTTTTATCCTTCCTGTGTTATCCGGAGTAAATTCCGTATGGGTAAAAGGATAACCTTCGGCATCAGGAATATATTGATTGATATCAAGAGACTTATCCGGATTTTGAGGGCTATAGTAGTTTGAAGCTCCACTCCCAGTGTTCATACTTTCTGCTGTTGGCTTGCAGTTACCAGTGGCATTATCAAAATTGTCCTTATTATAAGCAGTCCCCTGATTATTCTGGTTAAATGCAGGTTTAAAACCGATTTTGGAATCCGCAGTCGGCACAGGCAGTACTTGAACCGCTCCTTTACCTTCATGGTCATAGATAGTTTCCCCTATTATGGTCTTGTCTTCCGAATTAATTTTACTGACCACCTGACGACTCCTGAGGCTTCCGTCAAAATAAGTCACAGCAACTTTATTTTTCCCCTCTTCAGCAAAGCTCACGCTATTCTGCCAGTTCAGATTCTGCTCATGTCCCGTCAGAGGAAACTTATCCGGAAACTGTGCAAGTGTAGTATAAGCTCCGGCCTGATCAGACCAGTTGCCATATATATTTTTATTATAGTTATCTGCCTTACTCCTGCTCACACCTCTCACTCTGTAAATCAGATAACCTCTTTCATATATCAGAGGAATTCTGTAAAAGTTATTAAAAGTGTTAATTCTTGTACTGTTGAATTTGAAAGTAGATGCATCTACTTTAATGCCTGAGGGATCTGTTGCAAGATTGGTGTTTGCATCATAATCATTTATGTGCGCCCATTCAAGCTCATACTCTTCCGCTCCCTGAACAAAATCCCAGTACACTTCAAGCTCGCCCCTGCTGCTCACCATGGAATTGTGATCTGCCGATGGGATCTGGGTTCTGTTAAAAGTATAGAATCTTTTTACCTGTACTTCGGCGTCAATGGCAAGGTTCATCGTGACATTTGATACGGATGGAGTAATCCTGACTACAGTGACCTCCATTCTGTTCCCTCCTGCAATCTGATAAATATTCTTGTCCTGATAAGGTGCATTGTTATTGTAATCCACTGTCAGGACAGGATTCGGGCTTACTGCTGTCGCCTTAAAACCATTAAGTGTATTGTCCCACTGATAGTAGGTAACAGACAGCTCAACATCAACAGAATAGTTAGCACTCTGATAGACCTTGCTGGTCTGGTCAATGCTAAGAATGACCCTGTTAAGGAAGCTGTAGTTATCAAATGAATTTTTCCATGAATTGCTTCCTGTAGGGTTACTCTTCATGAAATTGTACTTATTATCTCTTACATCGAGGTACAAACCCTGCTTTACCTGGCTACCGGACGCCCGGACATTTACAATCTCTTCTGCCGCTTTAATCTCATGGGTTGCGAACAGCAAGCATTGTAAAAAAATAAGAAGCTTAAAAATTACCTGAATTGATTTCATACACTATCAATATGGGTTGGTACTTGTTTGATTGTTAAAAGAATAGTTTTTATAGTCCTTTGTACACATGTATTTGTTATTTCCCAATGAGATGATAAACTTTTCATATGTGAAGAAGGAAGAAGGTATATCTTTATTTAAAAGAGCGTTTTTAAAACTGATCTCCATTCTTGGCTTTTCAGCATTTTCTTCGCCTTTCCCGGAAAGGTCTGAGGGACTCAGGTAGAACAGGATCATTTTCTCTATCAGATTTGTCTTCCTGTTATACTCTATTTTTACACTGCTGTATTCAGTAGAAGGAAATACAAGTGAGTATCCTGCACTGCCCTTTGCCGGTTCATAATAATCCGCAGACGTACAAAGCTTAAAAACTTTTTCAAGATCAATATTCATAAAGGGTGTTCCGCTGCTTTCCTTCACAGCATCCAGCTTGGTAACAGACTTGTCATCATGATCAACAGTCAGCACATACTCCTTATTTCTGATCACCTCCATGCTTCCGATCTTATGATAAAAACTGTTGCCCTTCATTTTGACTTCACCCTTTTCTGTCTGCACAGGTACCTTACTTGTGTAACTCTGATAGGCTACATATTCCAGATCTGCTGAATAAGAAGACAGTGTCTTGTATGTCTGATTTACTCTGTCCAGGTCTTCTCTCGCAGACTGAGCCATTGCCCTCAGGGTAATGAAGACCATCATCAGAAAAAATAAATAATACCTTTTCATTATTAGTTCTTAACAAACTTTTTGTTGATACTACCTTCTTCCGTAAGAATTTCAAGCATGTAAAGACCACTCTGAAGATCAGAGACATTGATCTTTCCTTTATAATTCCCTCCTGCTGTTTCAAGCTTTGATTCTTTCATAAGAGTTCCGGTGCTATTGTATATCCTGCACTCAGAAATGTCTGAAGAGAATTCGCTAAATCCTTCAACATAAACTTCATTATTGGCTGGATTAGGATAAAGACTTACAGCAGAAAATCTGCTTTGGCCCTTTACGGAAGTAACCGAAACAGTTACAGGAAATGACAAGCTTTTGCATGCTTCGGAAAAAGTAACTTCAACCTTATAATCACCTATTACGTCAGGAACATATGTCTGTTCAGTTGCATTGCTGATCTCAGTTCCGTTAAAAAACCATTTATAGGATTCACCTGCGCTGGCACTGAGTGTACCATTGTCGAATTTGACTGTAGCGTTGCAATCATTCAGCAGTCTGTAATAGCCGCTGGAATAGCGAGCTTCATCTATATCAGGAATAATAATGATTCCGTCTTCATATTCTACAATACCTCCCTCCATATCGATAAAAGCAGCAGAAACTACTTTATCTCCCCAACCGTCTACATATCCATTCTGATTGTTATAGTAATTTCCGTAGTTCTTTACCCATTGTGTAGTTCCTGAAGTATCCATTTTAGCTAAAAAAATATTTGTTCTGTCAGCATCTTTAATAATTACATCTATATCATCCATCTTAGCCCCCCTACCCAGACCACCTGTAACATAAATAAAGCCTTTCGAATTAATATACAAATCGGAGACCTGCTCCGGATCAGCCCCTTTTCCTGGGGCAGGCTCTAGGCCAGAACCAAATTGTTTAAACCAGGTAAATTGACCAGCTTTATTAAGCTTCAAAATAAAACAATCTGTGTCCAACAAACTTGGCTTGCTCGTTCTTATCATTCCATCAATATCCAAACTGCCTTTAAACGATCCACCTATATAAACATTATTCTGATGATCAGTCTCAATTGCTCGTGGGAATGTCGGAATGCCATCACCCGGTATAACATAAACCCAAATAACCTTTCCTTCAGGATTAAATTTTACAACATAATTTCTAAAATCACCTTGATATTCGTGATTATCATCAAACTTTACTCCTCCACGTACTGACCCTACCCAATACCAGTTTCCGTCAAAGTCAGTATGTATTTTATATGTCAGAACAGAACTTCTGGGTCCATTCTGAAGACGCTTAAAAAACTTTCTGTTCCCTGCCTTATCATACTTAATTATAAATCCATTATTATAGCCGATATTTTCAGAATAGTCATTAAATTCGTCAAAAACAGTAGTATCTTCCAAATACATAGCTTTTCCAAAGCAACCACCAACATAAATATTACCATCTTTATCGCACTTCAATGCTCTGGTTCGCGAACTATAGTACGCATCCGCTTCAAGCAACTTTGACCATACATAGTCCCCTTCTGTATTGTATTTGACAATGATAGATGCCGAAAGCCTTTTTTTCAGATCATAATTATCAGCAGAATACCATATTGTGTCAGATTCTTTATAAGCAATGGGAATTAATAAATCTGTCAAAACTAAAACATTATTATCTGCATCAGTATCCATACCAATGATGTTACTATATACTCCTCCAAATTTATTCTTCCAGATTACGTTTCCCAATGTATCCATTTTTAATACATAGGCATCCACATCATGATTGGGATAAGAATGATCACGTATGTAGTCAGGATAAAAACCTATTTGAATATCCCCTCCCATAGATCCGCTCAGATAAATATTTTTATCATGGCTTACCTTGATATCATCGGCAAAAAAAGAATATGGACTTATAATATGCCTGTTCCACCCCCAGGTCTGAGCCTGAGTAGTATAAATCATCAGCATCAATAGAATAACCGATACGCATCTTTTCATAACTAAGTATATTAAGGTCTTTTAACTGTGTTGTTTCTTGATTCCTGTATTGTTTTTACTCCCCGTTCAGTTTCCTTTTTAACCCTGATCAAAGCCCCCTCTTCATCATATTCATAGAAAGTAGCATAATTGTTCTCATCCATTTCAGCCCACAATCTGAGGCTTACAGGATCATAGACATAAGACTTCATATTAGAATTGAACGGATGGATTCTAATATCATCAAAATATGCTTTCGCGGATCTGCTTTTATTTGCCAGTTGCACTTCAATGTTTGTAGAATTTACCGGAATAGTAAAATCATATTCAATTTTCTGCCACCCATCTATGATTTCTCCTGAAGGATAGATCGGGCCCATAGTTACCATTGAGCCCTCAAAATAAAGTATAATGCCTCCATCTTCATATTTGGTCAGTCCCTCCGAATTACCCTGCTTAACCCAAGCACTCAATGTATACTTATCTCCTTCAAATGGAGCAAAAGACGTAATGCAGTCACAGTTAATGACATTAATAGGTATAGGAAGGATATAAACATCTGACGCTGTTGTTGCTTCGATATCTGTACACTGGGGTTGTCCTGAACATGTTATGGTATTCAACATGACAGTTGAGGCATAGATAGGTACTCTTGTTACTTCGCACGAAGTTGCAAAGCCAACATTTTTAACCGTAAAACTAATTGTAGCCGATGCATTTGGCGCCAGAGCAGATATCGGCCAGTAATATGCTTTACTACCATCTGACAATGTATGGTTCAAGACATAAGTACTTCCTGTCACCATATGATCAAGAGTTATACCGGGAGGCAATATAACCTTAAGATACCTGAGCACAGCAGGCAGGTTCGTACCAAGTGTAACAGTTCCTGTATTCTTGTATAATACAGTTACATCTGAAAAATTATTCGCATCAAAAGAGGTTGCATTGACATCCACTAACATTAGGTCCAAAGGATCAAATCCCTGTATTTTTAACCTATATTCAAAAGGTGGGATGTCGATAACATCATTACAGTTAGTCTTCCCTTGCGCATAGAACCTTATTGGTTTAGGAAATCCCGCATCAAGACTGCAATCTGTTTTCAAATTCAATTTTAATATTAGCTGATTATTAGGACAACCTGGTCTGTTTCCGGGCAATGCTCCATCTTTATTGCACGAATTATTAAAATTACTCAGAATATATTCTGAAATATTATAGCCCAAAGAACCATTTTCCAGCTTGTTGACCTCGCCTAAAGGAGGTTGTCCCATAGGATACTCTATATTCGTATTCGCGTCTACTAAACTCACCCCCTGAGGAAGCTCCATCCATAACTTTAAATCAGACATATCTGCATATTTTGTGCTAAGAAAGTCAAACTGATAGCTGATATTACTGCAGATTTCGGTAAGTACAGGACTTACCTGAGTGCCTATCACTTGAAGGCCGGCAGTCTTATACCTTATATACAATTGAGATGTAATGAGTGGATTACCACAATCCTTCTGGGCAGGATCATTAGGATAAACAGAACATCCCCAGCTGGCCTTGAGATCAATTGTGTCAACCACATCATCAATACATCCCGTATATCTGGCAACTAATTCAATTGACCTACACTGGTTTAAGGCAACCGTTCCCACCTTGAATAGCACTTTATTACTATTTGCTCCACCATAAGTGTTTGCTGGATAAATCATACCTGTCTGCGTATCCTTCGCATAAAGGAAAACTATTCCAGGTACTCTTGGCTCTGCCGCTATCCATGTATAATCTGCATTTCTCTTCTTTCCCGGAACTGCATTATTGCAAAGTTGAACTGGCCATTTGATTGTAGTACTGTAACCTTCCTGCATTGCATCAGGCGCGATACTCAGATTGGCCTTTGATCCATCATCAAATACTTGTCCGGTAGTTCTCGTACCTTTTACAATTACGTTCTTATTGCTTGTATATTCATACATACTGTATCTATAGCTTCCTGAAACTGACGGACTCCCTACCCCACAAAGAGGTTTTAATATCACACGTATAAAAGTAGACCAGTTTCCACTCCTATAGTTTTCACCTACTGGCCAGAACGGTTTTCCTCTCCAATAAACTGTACTTCCTACCATACCATCAGGCGGCCCCAGCGCTATACCAGGAATACCTCTGGAAAAATTATCCCATATTTGAACCAGGTTGCCGGGGTCATTATTGCTATTCAATACAAATCCGTTTGGAATATTTACCCATGCAGAATCCACTATAAATAAAGGGCGGAATTCCCCGGGAAACAGGTCTCCATTAGGACCCGCCAACATTGCAATATTTATCTGAACCACATCGCAATCTAATGGTCCTCCAAAATTTGCATTATTAACCCCGTATCTGAAAAGACTTATAAAGGACCCGAAACTTTCACAGCTTTCTTTCGCATTAGTTCCTGTCTGCCCATAATGCCGGGCACGAAAATCCATAATTTTAGATTCTGCATTCAATGCAAGTACATTAGGCTTCACACTCAGATTAACATGTAAATCAACCATATCACCGGAAGCATAAGAATTCTTGCATGTAAGTGGTATCTGAAATAAGTAAGTAACATTTGCACCGGAAATTGTAACTGTAGGAGCTGCGACAATTGATGCACAAGTTGCTCCGTTGATGACGGCATTTGCATTTAGAAATTTAAAAACATCTATCCCATAAACTGGTGATGTATAAGTCATTTCAACAAAACACTTATCATAGTTTTTAACAGTCAGATTTCCTTTGGCCACTGCAAGAATAGTATCATATTCAAGAGCTCTGTCTAATCTGATATTCGGATCGTTTATACTGACTTTTCCAAAAGTCTTCCAATTCCCTAATGTCCTATAAGCCATAGCTCCTGGTTCAACATAACCAAGACTTGTCCTTTTCATGGAAAAGTTGTAGGTATGAAATCCGTCACAGTTTGGGCAGTGGTTAATAACATTATAGGTACCACAAGCAATCGTTTGCCTGCATGAACAAGTACCACATTTATAGTACATGCTCCAGGTAAAGGAATCATTTAGCTGATAGGTAGTTCCTGATGAACAATTCAGTGTAAAACTGATTGTATAAGCCCCTGACCAGCCACCGTAATTAATAGTAAGCTTTTGTCCGCTTAAAGTATAATGAGTACCACTTGTAAGTGTTGTTCCATTCCATTTCACAGACGTAGGCGTATAAGCAGCAGGTATATCTATTTCTGTTGAAAAATCTGAAGGATTAGAAGTACAACTCAACAGTCCATAATCATAGTAATTTCTATCAATGCTAAAAGTGTAAACACCCGTCTGACCAACTATCAAATCGGTAGGACCGGATATACTTTGAGAATTTAAAGTACTATAGTTCCTTAAAAAAGAAGTGCCGGACGCTTTGTAGTCATAATTAAAGCAACCATCACTGTATTGTAAGTTTGTACTAAAATAATAATAGTCGTAATTAGAGGGACACGTGGCAAAACTTGAGGGACATGATAACTTTACCCCAAAACCAATCTTTATCACCTCTCCTTTTGCAAGATCATCGTAGTATCCATCATTGTCAAGATCATCCAGTCCTCCGGTCCCGTCTACATCTATGCCCAAAACAGCAGCGTTATCATCAAAAGTTATATAATAATACCCTCCCAGATCTGCGGAAATCAAACCTGCTGGTATGCTTATATATGAGCCATTCTTCATTATCCTGAAGTTTGAAATCTGGGAAACACCAGTCTGATACCCCAGATATATTCTTGCATCAGTAGCTCTGTCAGCTGATACCCTTGTACTTCCTGTACCCACATTAGTATATGAGTAAAATACATCTACCGGACTTGATGCGCAAAAATCTGTTTTGGGTGAATTTAAAAGTGCTACGTCAATACTTGGTTCTCCATCTGGTATATAAACATAGGCACTATTTTTGGCCTCACTATCACCTAAATTACCTACTGCATTGTAACAACCCCATGTAACTTCATAATCTGTTTGTGTAGAAGAGGCGCAAGACTCTAACCTTATTTTTTCAGTAAGTACAAGTACCTCGTCCTTTTCAAGCAGTGCATCTCCATCTCCCACACTCCCATTGCCCAATGCTGAATTGGCACCTGAGAAATCTTTAATTAAAAAATTGCGGATATTTCCCTGGGCTGCAGGTGTAATAAGTACCCCATTACTTCTCAGCTCCTGAAACAATAATTGAGAGGGATAGGTCGCTTTCAGGTTCACAGTATCCACTTCTCCAAAACCTGTGTTTCTGATGATAATCTTCCTGGTAAGAACATCTCTCATATCTCCCGTCATTGTTTTATTAAGATTATCGATCATGATATCAATATCAGGATATATGACATTGTAGGAATTAGATGTCTCCTGATCAAAATAATCAGTTCCTCCTACTTTATAATCAATTCTTGTGTAATTAGTCACAGGAACGGGACTATTAATATTTGGATTAGATGCTCTCAAATATGCGATAATTCCACAATCAGCATTGATATCAAATGTTAAAGTTATTGTTGTATTGGCTGCTAATGTTGCCAGACTGAACTGAGGTTTATTTAATGGAGAAGCTGATACAAATGTAGCACCTCCTGCAAGGTTGCCTCGGTAATTTATGCCTTCAGGCAAAGTTGCTTTTATAGTCAGGTTAGAAGCTGCTGTAGCAGTATTGTTTTCGATCTTAAGCGAACAAGTCTTAACTGATGCACATACACCTACATTTCCGGAAACTGTTGTTGTAATTACCAGCTTATTTGCCTGAGCAAACAGAGATCCGATCAATACAATCTGAAAAAAAACAGCGAATAAAAATTTTAACTTCATTGTATTATTATTTTGCCGGTATACTTAATTTATTTGAAAATGAACCATCTTTGTTCACCAGATATACTGTTAAAAATTTGCCGATAAGATCAATATCATTAAATGGTATTGGCAGATAAAGATCTCTTCCTGTAATCTCTTCAAAGCTTCCGGAAGCGGACTTCAGAAAAACTTTTCCTTCATATACAGTAATGTCAGAGGTAAGACTTATTATGTCAATTGAGTTTTCTTTCGTCCCAATACCATAATAGACTTTATCTACATTGTTAATAGTAGTACTTGTGACTTTTATCTGAATCTTAGGATCACTTTCCAGATTCAAAAGAAGACTTTGTTCCATACCAGTTAGTATTGCATTCTGTCCAAAAGTCTCAGAGAATCTGAAAAAAATCAATACTGTTAAAAAGAAAAATAATATTCGGGCTTTCATAATTCTTAATGTTGAACTACAGATTTCTTAACCTTTACCTGTTTGTTTTCATTGACCATAATACTTCTCCTGCCTGAATGCGACTCAAGTTCTGTCTGCATTCCATTGGAATTCTGATCTCTGTAGGCTTTGAAACTCCAGTGATCATTGACACAGTCACTGAAATCAAAATCTTCAAAACCATCATAGGCAGTTTCCTGGAATCTTGAGTTATTGGCAACTCCGATAGGCAGCTGGTTATTGTAACCATACAAGGCTGAAGAGTACCTGTCCAGAGCATCTTTATTTTCAAGTTCAAAACCATACGGACTGAAGAGGGTAACCTCTGAAGTATATGTCCAGTTCGTGGGATCCATAGTCCAGTTGCCAGCTACAGCTGGTGGTATCCAGAATGGTGTGAAACTTTTGAAAAGACCATCAGATCTTATACTTGTATTATTATTCAATGTATTCTGCGTTCTCTCAGTCAGGTAGAGATAAGATTTTTTGGCTCTCCAGTTTCCTTGTTTTCCAGATACATATGGATTATATGTTCCTTCTACATTAATTCCGCAATTACAGAATACTTTCCAGCTTTCCCAGAACTCTATGGCGCTTGCACTAACCACCTGACTAAAGTTCAGCTCAAACTTTCCATCTCCGTTCATGTCTGTAACCGGATTTGTCAGAGTTGTCACATTACCAATTGGCGTAGCCTGCTGGTTCTTTCTCCCTGATTTTAATATCTTTATAGAAGTATATGGACCATTGGATAATTGCGACCCGCTTTTATCCCAAACCTGAATGGAATTTGAACTTACACTACTTACCCAGCCGGTTTTATTTCCAGAAGCACTTCTAAGTGCTAGGACATCCCCAGGAACAAAGTAGGATGCTGTTCCGGAAGGAAGAGCATTGAGATCTATTGTTCCACTCAGCACAATGCCTGAGTTTTTATATGCCGGTCCCATTCTGTCATAAGCCCAATGAGCAGGGTATGTAAAGTTGTAAACAGGATCATTAAACTGATTTGTTGTTTTAGTAAGCAGCACTTCACCAGTCTCATTATCATAAAGGCGATTCTCAGTGGTTACTGAAGCACCAAGATCATGTGCCACAACTCTGTCAATCAACCCGCTTCTGTTAATAATTTTTGTAACTACTGCTGACCTGTATCGAGTCTGCTCTTTACTCAATGCCGGAAGCGCCATAGGAAGCGCAAACGGCAATATTGCAGCAAGGAATGCATCCAGATTTCCGCTGACACCTCCGCTGGCAGTAGTGCTGTTCGATTCCCTCATATCAGCAACTATATCAAACTCTACCCCAAGCTGCTTTTTCTGTACCAGATTCCCTGCACCTTTGCTGATAACATCAACTTCATTATCCAGCATTTTTTTAGTGATTGTTGTCGATTTACCTCCAAGCACAACAGTCTCCGTAATAACCTTCTCTTTGTAGAAATATTCTACTCCAGATATAGGAGTTGAATTACCTTCCTGGTAGACCCATTGAGCTTTCTGTTGACCATGCATATCATTAAGCTCAACCACGTATCCCTGAGAGGTTGTCATTTTATCATTGTTCTGTATCTTAAGCAATCTGAAAACTGCATTAGGTTTGGATCGCTTCGGTACCATCGGTGTTTCTTTTGTGATCGTCGGATAATCAAAGGCTGTGTAAAACTCATGTACTACAGAGCCACTACCTATTCTTGTTGATTTATCTTTAATATTTTTTACTTCCACACGCCTGTATACAACATTAGGAGAAGGGAAGAAACTTTCCCCCATTGGTTTTTCTGTATAATAGTCAGTACTTGGAATCAAGAATTTTTCTTCCTGAGTAAATATTGGCTGTCTGAAAGGATTTTCATCACCGCCAAGTACAGGCTCATATCCAGCTACACCGCTACTGATGGTTCTCTTCTGACCGTTCCTGTCTTCAGTCATGGTATACTTGTATTCCTGTCCATATTCACTTGTCTGTCCTGCAGCTGCGCCAGCCATTATTTTCCATTCGTCACTTAAACGTATACTTTTTACCCTTGCTCCTCCTCCATATTTTTTGCCATCAGGATTGTGTAATCTGATGAAGGATTTTTCCTTAATAAATATTTTTCCATGATCATCATTCCTCATCTTACGATTAAAACCTTTAAACAACTCTGTCATTGCATTTAAGGCTCCCATCATAGCATTGAGCATATCTTTAAGATCTGGTAATTCCTTCTGTTCTCCCTGTCCATAGGCAATTCGAGGAGTATAGAGCCTGGCAAACTGCCATGCTGCCTTGCTGATAGGATTCACTCCATCACCTCCACCGTGCGTTCTCACACCCGATTCTTTCAGCCTTACCCATCCATGTGTATAATTAGCCCCTTGTGATGCAGGTACTGCTCCATATTGATTGTTATCTATTTTTGCATAACCCGGTACATATTCAAAAGCTTCTTCCCCGTTCTTTTTATTGAGGTTAATGAAAAATTTAAAATAAATCTGATCTATCCCTCTTATATAGTCCTCTCTGATTATTTTATCTGCATCACCCTGAGAAGTTCCCGAAGGAATATCCTTGTGCAGCTTAAAATAAACTACGGAGTTGCTCACATCGGATGGATGATCAGTCATTAATGGATTATCGTTCACAGGATTTGAACCAATCCCCGGATTATTTCTATCTGTTCCGGTAACTTTGAACATCTGCATAGCAGCCTTGTCCTGCACATATGCATAATCATCAGACTCTAGTTCTACTTTTATAATACCTCCGGAAGGTAGCTTTATTTGACTTAATGACCATGCAGAAACATTTTCAGCAGCTGATTCATAACCCTGCTCAACATATGGGAAATCTGCAGTACTTAAAACCGATTTAGGATCTGTACAATTTTCAAGGGAAGGATTGAATTTATAATTTCCCCATCTGTCATAACCTTTAAGGTTATAATTAGGATTAGAAGAGCTATAAATAAACTGATATGGACTCATCTTTCCTTTATTGGAGTTGCCATAAGTAAAATAAATCTTCTTTAGAGTCAGCTTCCCTCCACGGTTGGCAGCAGTTTTTCCTTTTTTACTAGATTCGTTATTCCCAATATCAGTACAGAGTGAATAATCATATTCAAAATGCACAACTTTAATTGGCGTAGCATTAGCACCATTTTTCTTCTTGTCTGGTTTTGAATACAATCTTATCTCCTTCAGTCTTTTCATTGACTTGGCTTTTCTAAGATTGTCATCAGGAATCAATCCGCCTTGCTCACCCTGTACACCATTTCCGTCAAGCCTGTCCTCAAGAATAAAATCAGCAACATGAGTTCTGGTTTCAATTGAATGCACATACCATAGCTCCTTTTCACCATAGATATAACTGGCTTTATCATCCGTTTTATCAGAAGTAATCGGAATACTCTTCATACCTTCATTATAACTGGCATAATTTTCCTCAAACGGAACTCTCCATTTATAATCAGGAACTACTTTGGAATAGTTAATTTTTGTATATGACCCAAGATCGTCATTACTTGGTCCATTTCCTGTAAGATCGCTATAATCAGGTGATAGAATTGCTGTCAAAAGATATGAATGAGCATAGGCAGGTGTAGTCGTTTTTTCATAAAAATGTTCAAGACCACTTGAATTTTGTTTTGTATTATCTGTCCCATGCGTATAGGTTACAAGACCAGTCTGACAATTAACTTTTTTATCTTCAACAGAAAAGCTCACTTCCTTCTGTGTAAAATTGTATGCAGGAATGCCGTAAACATATCTTGCTCCATCTGGCCTGACTGCCTGCATTTCGCTAATATGATGTCCATTGCTTTCGATTAATCTTGATGTCTTATTTCCTGCAGGAATATCATATCCATAAGAGCTGTTAATAGTATGAACATTAAATGGGTAATTCTCAATTTCTTTTACCAGTGCATAATCCACTGCTTCAGATGCCGTGAGATAAGATATATTCTGATTTCTTGTCTGTCTTTTCTTTCTTTTTATGTTTGAGGAGTTAATCTCTGATTCAGAATAGTCCTTCTTTACAAATTTTGAAGTTGCATAATGATCAGCTCCAACATCTCTTAAACCTATCATTACAGCATCAAAACCGCCCATATTATTAAAAAAGTCAGGATCGGATTCAGAGGTTTTTTCTCCTGCTTGTTTAAAAAATGCAGTTTCATAAGAAGGATCTGCCACGTCTGAACCTTTGAATTTTAATAATCCTCTTGCACTGTTTTGTTTTGTCCATGCTCCAGACCAAGATCCCGATAAGGAAGCTGAAAAATCAACACCGGCATGAGCTGCATTACCTAATCCAATTTCAACTCCGACACTTCCGCCAGTTCCGATATTAAACGAAAACGGATCAGTGACAATTCCGACATCATTTCTATACAAGCGATAGTTTCCACCTATACCTTGTCCGGAGACTCCATATACATCATAAGTATAATTGGTTAAAGGAAGATTAGGAGTAATACCGGGTTTGTAAGCTGCATCTTTTTCTCTGTTAAAATCATGTAAGCTCTCTGCTCCTGCAAATTGAGAATAAAGATATCCATAAGCATTAACCTTTCTTTGTTTCTCAAGTAAATGCTGACCGCTATAATACCCTACCATGTTTAAACTCGGGTGTAGACTGTAAAATTCCCCACCTAAAGTTGCAGAAAAGGTGGTCGAAACATTAAACATGTGCATGTCATAGCGAGGAACATAAGTTGGTGTGGAGAAACTGATGGAACCGCCTCCATTTTGGCTTTCAGCCACCCCTAACTCTACTTTGTATGATTTACCATCCCTACCAAGAATATTCATGGTATTTGTTTCCACACGAGAAAGGCCTAGTGACAAACTCTTCAAGCCCTCTCTTGAGTTAAAATTTAATCCCAAAGAAGCCCCAACTCCAATTACCGAACTTTCCTTTTCCTTAACCTGTTTTTGAAAACTCAAAGAAGGAGAAAGATCTACACCACTTTGCGAACTTGCTGTAATACCAAGTCCTATGCTCATACTTCCTTTGCTTTTATCTCCAGAAGTCAGGGATGGTCTGGCTGTGATCTCAAAGCCTATTCCTGTATAATTACTGTAAGAAACTCCCAAACCAAAACCAAGTCTAATAAAATCAAGTCCGAGAAGCTGAGCAGAGCCGACTGCGCTTGTTCCAAAATTTCGTTGATCAAGGATATTAAATTCTTTTTCAACATCGTCACCTTTAAAATCATCAGGCAATCCTCTCATATTCCTGTTGATAACCCCAGGATTTATGTTCCATCCCAAACCAACCCAACTTGCCTCCTGATCCATTGATACTCCTCCGTTATAGGTGATATTAATGGGATATCCACCAACATCAAGCAATGGTATGTTATAAGTAAAGTCACCTGATGAAAGGTTAACCATTTCCGAAGTTCCTACAGGAGAAAAGCTTTGCACCTCTGGCTGGCTTGGTCCACCTGTTAAAGCAAAGACTGCAGTCGGAAACAAGGTTTGTGAAAGAATATTGATAGCCAGGAAACAGGCTGTCACTTTCAATAATTTTCTTTTCCTATTATTTATCTTAATCATAAAGCCTAAAAAATTAGATCTGGAATCTGCTCCACATTCTCTGATTTTATTTTAAGTTTAATAATTCCATTACCAAATGCCCGGTCATGAAATGTTAGTATTTTATCAGAAGATTGATTTTTCTTTGAAGGCAAATCAAAGCCTATAAGAAGGTTTACAAATGGCCCGATATTATAAGTTCTTTCAAAATGATAAAGCTTACAATATAATGTATCAGTTCCCTGAATAAGTTTTATATCGTTCTGACCATCAAAGGCAAAGTAATTTACTCTATGCTGATACTCCTTCCCTCCCGTAACGTCATACTTTAAAAGATCCCCTTGACTCAATCTGTTTGATAAGGTTAATGTGAAATACTGCATTCCTTCATATTCCTTTTTAGTTTCAGCAAAAATGTTTTTATTAAGCCCATTTGGTCCCAAAGTCTTTAAAGTTACATAGTCTATAGGCTTATACTGAACATAATAATTCAAGTCATCAAAATCTCTTGAATCAATAAGGCCATTATCTTTGTCCTCTATCCATTTTATATACTCGCTTACCTTTAAAGTCTTATTGGTACCTTTTATGGAGGCTATTAAAGATGGAATTAAGCCTGCATTCATTGATTCAGGACTAAGTGTTTTTTCTTGATTAGAACTTTTACAACTAAAAATTAAAATCGCAAAAAATGTAGAAAAATAAATTTTACTTAATGTCGCCATCATAGCGTTTATTACAATATTCCAATACTTCTTCTGTTAAATCGTCATTCTCATCAGCATACATAATTTCTCCAGCCCCATTAGCCCCAAGAACAAAATCGTACCCCTTCTTTTTACCAAATTCCTTTATGAAAGTATTGAGCTGCTTCCAAACTTGTTGAGTATACTCGTCTGCAGCTCTTTGATAATTTTCATTGTATTGCTTTTCTCTTATGTAATACTGTTGCTGAGCAACTTTAAATTCATTAATATTTTTCTCTGACTTTTTTGCTGAGTTATTCAATTCATTATAAGATATCTCTAACTCAGCTTTTAAACTATCAAGATCTCTCTGTTTGGCAAGCTCTAATTTCTTTAAATCTGTTTCTAATTCCTTTTTCAGTTTAAATTCACTAAAAACCTTGCTGCTATTGATATAGCCAATTTTAGGAATTAAAAGATAAATCCCAACTCCCCCGATAAGAAAGAGAAGTATAAAGAGGGCAGAGAAAATTTTAAAACTATTATTCATTTACTTTAAATCTTAAATACCATTTTTCGCTTTTGGAATTCTCAACTTCAAGCCAGTAAAAATCACCTGAGGTAAGCGAGGTAACGTCTACACTGTATCTGTTATCTCCATAACTGACATTTTGGTTTTGCAGAGTTTTCAGGTTCCTGCTTTTGTCATAAACTCTATAAGTCAAAGATGTGCCAGTAGGAACAGAGTACTCTTCTTCAAACCTAAATTTCAACTGTTTATCCTCTGTAAGATAATATCCTCCGTCTGGCTTGGATTTTAAGACAGCATAAGAATATAATGGAACCTGAACATATCCATTTGCAACTAAAAATTCCGGAGAACTAAAGTCATTGACACTTAAAGCCTTTAAGCTGATTAGTGGACTTGCCACAGGACCTGCCTGGACATTCGCAACAGCTTCCCATTTATTTGTAGTAGTTTTGTATTGGCCAATTGTATTAAAAGTACCATCCTGGCTTTGATCATAAAAGATCGTAATATCAACTGCCGGACCACTTGTCCGTTCTATTTTGTGATAAAACTTTTCATTTAAAGGATATGGAGGAGGAGTTGAAGGACGGGGAATCAAAGAAGTTCCCAGATCATAAACCGAATGAACAGTTACCGTATTATAAACAGCTTTTACACTATAAACACCTGCGGTTGCTTGTTTAGGTTGAAGTATGACTGGTCTATAAATCCATATACCAGAATTATTCTTTGCACCTACAGGAAAAAGATAATCAGATGTTGAATTCGTATTTCTTACAAAGGTTCCATTCCATTCAAAATTTGCAACAAAACCTGTGGTCCTGTTAATTGAAGATGGAGAGGGATTATTTATAGTAATAATGCCACCATCCATGTAAAGAGTAGAAGCCCCTAAATCTAGAAGATTGGTAATCGTTACATTATTCAGAAATGTTTTAATGTAATTCCCTACACATTCTACATTATAAAAATTCTGTCCTGTCTGTCCATTTACTTGCTGTGTAGTACCATTAAGATTAAGAATGGTCTCACTACCAGTAACATTAAAGTCTGAACCCGCAGGATGATCATTCTGCCAGTTTCCTTTTAAATATATCTTGCTTGCATTCTTTGAGTAAAACTTGCCTGCAGATTTGATATTTAAATTTCCATTTACCTTTAAGGATGAGCCTCCGAGAAGGTTGGTTGTTCCGCTGTTAAATGTAAAATTACTTCTAACCTCAAGTGTTGCCTGCTGCATATTAACAACAGAAGATCCATCTATTGTTGCATTGGTAAATATTAAATTGGCTCCTGTATTGGCACTGAAGCTGACAAAATTAAAATTAAGATCACCAGTCGCTGTCACAGAAGTATTAGTACCTATACTGATCGTGCTATTTGCAGCAGCATTAAGGGTATTATTTAAAATTACAACACAATTATTACCAATATTTAAGGTTCCTGAATATTGGTTCATATTGATATTGTTTACTGTCAATTGGCCACCATCCTGGACCAGGATTGTTCCTCCACTAGGCCCATAAGTAATATCAAGATTTACAATAAGCTTACTGGTTGAAGGAACAGTAAGAGTGCCTCCTTGCATATAAACACTATTGATTGTAAGTGTCGTAGAAGCAGGAACCGAATAATTTGATGTTGTTACTGTTATATCTTGTGCTAGGCAAGGTGTAGCAAGTAAAAAACAACTAAAAAGATAAAAAATATTGTATCTTTTTATACAATATGACTTTACAAATAATAACATAAAACAAAAAGTTCTGGCACTTGAAATCTGTTACAAACCTAACAATTAATTCCATTCCAGTAAACCATCTAATGTAATAATAATGTAATATACAGCATAAAAAAAGCAAAAAAAAATACATTCATCCATTTTATAACATAATTAAAGGTGTAATATTTGAATTTTATCACACAATACAAATAAAAGCAAAAATGTTATCCACAAACTTCAAAGTGTAATAAAAAGTACTTTTTTCAAATAAAAACATTAATTGCATTGCAAACTTTACTTTACACATAAGCTATGTATCAAAGTTGTTTCCCTGGTAAGATATTAAAAATTCAAAGAGAATACTATATAGTAAAACTCAGTTCCTTCTTGAAAGCATTATACAAATAATCAGATAGAATTTTGATACGCCTTTGTTTATACCCCATAAATAAACCAATATATATGTTTTATTTTGAAGATACGAAAAACTAATTAATGAAATCCCCAACTTATCATTATACAAGATGGTTCATTTAGGATTACATTGATTTAACTTATAAAATGTTGTCAGCTTTTATTTCATGGGCCTTCTCTTTTGATGATTTCATTTATTATCAAACCACCACTGTTGCTTTAAAATTACTTGTTAATAAAGTTTAGCTTACTGCATGTAATTTACTTCATTTTTACACCAATAGTAATCGGAGACTTTGACAAAGAACTCACTTATGAGGGTGACCAGAGCTTGCGAACTTTCATTTTACACAAACATGTGCATATACAGAAATTAAGTCTTCCTATATGTACATATCAACTTCTAAGGATTGATTGAATACATGATCCGTCAGCTCGTGTATCTTTAGCTTGACCGCTCTATACTCACTATTGACTATTATTTTTCACATATTCAATTCCAAAGTTTTAAACGGAAATCAACTTTCTGAAATACAGACACGACAAATAATTATAACAGATATATTGTTATCTTTATCAAATAAGCAAAACAAAAATCTCCTCCCAGCCTAGGTTTTGCACGTTGAAAATAGCCTTTTAGGAATAAAAAGTATTGCTAAAGACTCTATAATATTTTGGAAAAAGAAAATTCGTCTTTCTTTCTACTCTCCCGTTAGCCAGACATAAAAATCACTCATTTTTTCCTTACTCACCATAATGGATTCGTTGAAAGGAATATTAAGAATGATATTTACCTTACGGGCTAAATAAGAAGACGCCTCTTTTATCGCATCCCGGTTAATGATAAATTGTCTGTTGGCCCTGTAAAAGTCATTGCCCACGATTTGTTGTATCTCATCCAATGATTTGTTTACTAGATAATTTTTCTGATCAAACGTATGCAAATGACATACTTCATTCTTGATATAAAACAGGGCAATATCTTTGATTTTAACAGGAATGACTTTTTCACGCTGATACACCAGAATAGAAGTGCTTTTTTCCTGAGGAGCCCTGGTCAATGTCTGCATAAGCTGCAACAATGCCTGACTATCCAGACTAAATGTGGATTTGAGTGAGTGGAACTTGGTAAGGGCTTCCTGTATCATTACTTCATTAAAAGGCTTAAGAATATAATGAATACCATTGGTCCTGAACGCTGTCAGGGCATATTCATCATAGGCTGTGCAGAACACGATAGGAGCTTTGACATCTACCTGCTGATAAATTTCAAAACTAAGCCCATCCCCCAATTGTATGTCACTGAAAATAAGATCAACTGTAGGGTTCGCTTTAAGATAAGAGATAGCCTCCTTTACAGAGCTCAATATCTTCACTACATTGGACTGCGGATTTACCTGAATGATTATTTCCCTGAGATCTTCCGCAGTTATCGGTTCGTCTTCGATTATAATAATATCCATTACTCATCAAGAATTTTAAGACTTACCGAATATGCTTTGTCATTCTGGTCAATTTGAACATCATCTCCTGTCAACAATTTGTATCTTTCTTTTAGTATGCTATGGCCATTGCCAGTTGAAACTTCTACTTTGGTCTTAAGTTGAAGATTGTTTTGTACAATAATGCTGTTCCCCTCCGTTTCTATGGTAATGCATAAAGGATTCTCAGGGGTAAGTTCATTGTGTTTTATAGCATTCTCCAGCAAAGGCTGAATGGAGAAAAATGGAAGTTTCTTATTATAGAACTCGTCTTTTTCATTAAGATTGACATGATAGATTAAGGCGTCCCCGAATCGTATCTTCTGCATTTCCATATAATCGTTACAGATCTTCAGTTCCTCCCGTATGGTAGCTGTACCGCTTTTGTTTTTGGTAATAGTTACCCTGAGAAAATCTGAAAGTTTTAACAGGTAAGTTTCAGCGCTTTTAGGATCTTTTCGGATGAGTGATTTCAGAATGTTCAATGCATTGAAAAGAAAATGCGGTTTTATCTGCTGTTGAAGTAGCTGATTGGTCGTCTCCATATTGGAAGCTTTCAGTTGAAGCAACTCCATTTGTATCCGGTTTTTTTCATACTGATCGATAACGAAATTATGTATCAGGAAAATGAAGGTATACATTACAAAGTTGGCATAACTGATAAAGATGGCAAGCTGCCAGCCGTTGAGTGGTTCGACACCTGTTCCTGGTAAACTTTTTTGTACAAAGATTCCGGTATTGTGCAGATATAGCAGCAGTGTATGCTGCAAGGTAAAAACTATCAGGGTAAGAGGGTAACCGATTGCAAAGGTTTTTCGAGATATCCTTTCACCAGGATATTTCCGTCTTTTGTCAAAGAAGGAAAACAGAACAATATTGATAGCGAAATAGGAAATAAAAAGTGTACTCAGAGTTATGAATTTAATGAGCAAACCCTTTAAGCTTAATTCCTGCAAAGAAGTAATCAGCACTGTTCCTACCAGAAAAAAAAGAAACAGCCTTCCGCTTTCTCTCACTAGTACCTTTAAAGGAATTGTATATTGCATAAGGTTTATACTTTCAACAAACTATTTTTACTTAAAAACGAGATTTCCCCGAATTCAGGAACAATTAAACAGGCATTAAAATTTCAATTTTACTGATCTGCCTGAAGTTAAAAAAGAAGATATTCTGCCTGCAGGAGTATTTCAATTCCAGACAGAATATCTTAATTTTTTAATGAACTATTTTATTCTAATGATGCTCTTCAGCGAGTTCAGGAATAAGTTCATTTTCTTCTTCGTTCATAAGGGCCGCATAATTCGGTTTTTCACCTTTGCCGAACCGTTTTCCCAAACTATCGAATATTGAGTATACGACAGGAACTATTACCAAGGTTAGGAATAATGAAGATAACAGTCCTCCTATGATCACAATTGCCAAACCTCTGTTCATATCCGCACCATCACCTTGTGCAATAGCGATAGGCACCATACCTATTACCATGGCAATAGTAGTCATAAGAATTGGTCTGAATCGCGCATGATTTGCTGATACAAGGGCCTCATAAGTGGAGAACCCTTCAGCCTTGCGATGGTTGGCAAAGTCAACTAGCATGATAGCGTTTTTCGCTACCAGACCGATCAGCATAATTATCCCCAGGATAGTAAAGATGTTCAGTGTTTGATTGAACAATGCAAGGAACAACAGCGCTCCGATGAATGACAACGGAATAGAGAACAGAACCACAAAAGGTGTAACAAAGTTGTCATACAGCGCCACCATTACCAGGTAAACCAACAGAATAGACGCTAGCAGGGCAATTCCCAGGGATCCGAAACCTTCTGACTGGTTTTCCATATTACCACCCCATTTGTATGAAACTCCCGGCTTAAAGTTCAGTTTAGTGAACTCTGCCTCCCATTCCTGAGCTATAGTACCAGCAGGTTTTCCTACTACCTGTGCTTCTACAGACACAGATGGCGACTTATCTCTTCTTTCAAGAAGTGTTGGTCCGGAGCCAAAACTTACATCTGCGAATTGCTCTAACTTAATAACCTGTCCATGAGAATTAATGAATTTTAAATCTTTAACATCATTGATAGAGGCCCTGCCCATTTCATCATATCTGATATTGATGTCATATTCTTTGTCTCCTGCTCTGAATTTGGTATCGGTGTTTCCAGAGAATGCAGTACGCATTGCCATACCCACTGAAGCCACATTTAATCCCAGCGAATTCATTTTGTCTCTGTCTACCTTTACATTGATTTCAGGGTTACCATCTTCCGAAGTCAGCTTGACTTGAGAAGATCCTGGAATGTTGCGTAACAGATTCGCTGCCTGATTAGCAAATTCCATCGCATCTTCCTGGGTTGAACCAATAATAGTCAGCTTCAATGGTGCATTCTCAGCTCCCATAATACCTATATTTACGGTTTTAACTTTTGCTCCAACAAGTACTCCTTCCATCTCCCTTTTAAGTTTAGCAGAAAACACTTTGGTAGGTTCTAGTTTAGTGTGTTCCTTATTTACGAAAATATGAATCTCAGATTTGTATTTGGTTCCGGAGGTAGACATCATTCCGTCGGAGGCTTGTCCCACTGTGGTAATCATCCTATCTACTTCCTGCTTTTGAGACAAATAGGCTTCTGCCTTCTGAGTCATAAAGTTGGTCTGCTCAATCGAAGCGTCTTTGTTCATTTCGATTTGCAGATAAAACTCACCTTTATCGTTGCCAGGGAAGAAGTCAGATCCGATATATCCTTTTCCTACAAGCATCAGAGAGGCGAAAAACATTACAACTGAGATTGCCAAAGTAACTAACTTGTTTATTCTGCTCCTCAATGACCATTTCAGGATGGAACCGATTCCGGAAGTCAACCTGTCCAGACTACTTTCAAAGGCATTTAAAAATCTGCCAAAAAGCGAACTACCGTTGATATGCTCAAGTTTTCCAAAGCGGGAATACAACCATGGAACTACCGTAAATGAAACGAGAAGGGACAGCAACGTAGCGATCATCACAGTCACAGTAAATTGACGCAAAATGTTGGCAACGAGTCCTGTCGACAAGGATATTGGAAGGAAAACAACAACAATTACCAGGGTAATTGCGGTAACAGTAAAGCCAATTTCCCTTGCTCCGTCATATGCAGCCCTTACCTTATTCTTACCCATCTCCATATGGCGGTGGATGTTTTCAATAACAACGATAGCATCATCCACAAGAATACCCACCACCAGAGATAATGCAAGCAGAGACATCAGGTTGAGGGTATATCCCATAAGCATCAAACCTATGAATGTTGCAATCAATGACAATGGAATAGCAACCATGGTGAATGCTGCATTTCGTATACTATGAAGGAAAAGCAGCATAATTGCACCAACCAGTACAATAGCCAGCACAAGATCAAAGATCACATTGTTGGCTGCCTTAAGAGTATAATCAGAATTATCACTTGCTATCTCAATACCAAGGCCCTGAGCTTTGTAATCCTTCTCGATGGTTTGAATGGCACGTTTTACTTTCTCTGAAACAGCTACGGCATTGGCATCTGATTGCTTATAAACCTGTAATAAGATCGTGTTCTTCTGATTGATTCGGGAAATCTTTTCAGGGTCTTCTATACCGTCCTGCACATCCGCCACATCTCTTAAGCGTATTAAAATACCTGCCGGCGTCATAACAGGAAGCTCGCGCAATTCATCGAGCGACTTGAATTTTCCTGATAGCCTGATGGTAGTTTGGTTGTCACGCGTTTTTACGTTTCCGGTAGGAAAATCCATGTTGGACATGGCTATGATCTGTTCAATCTGTCCGATTGACAATCCATACCCCTGTAGTTTTTCAGGATTAACACTTACTTGAATCTCACGAGCTTCTCCACCAATCATATCTACTTTAGCAACTCCATCTACACGGGCAAATACAGGTTGAATTTTCTGATCCAACAGATCATACAATTCTTTCTCGGAAAGTTTGGAAGTTGCTGAAAGCTTGATAATGGGAATATCATCCAGCGAAAACTTATTTAGAGACGGCGTTTCTGCATCGTCCGGCAAATCTTTGACCACTGCATTGATCTTACGCTGAGCATCTGTAAGCAGGAAGTTGACGTCCGCATTACTGTTGAGCGTGATCATCACCACAGATACACTTTCAAACGATTTAGATTCGATCTTTTTAACGTTCTCCAGTGATGACACTGCATCTTCAATCTTTTTAGTGACCGAGTTTTCCACTTCAGAAGGTGCCGCACCAGGGTAAATCGTCTGAATGGTGATTACGTTCGTTTCAAATTTTGGTACTAATTCATAACCCAGTTGTGAATATGAAAAGATACCGCCCAGCGTAAGAATAGTAAACAATACTATTATGATACTGGGACGTTTGATGGATACTTCTGCTAATTTCATATGTCCGTGAATTAGTTGATTACTTCAACAAGGGTCTGGTCAAGCAGGTTGATTTGCCCTGATACCACTACCTTCTGGCCTTTGCTGACACCAGAAAGAATCTCAATGTAGTCTCCAAAATTTCTGCCTGAAACAACCTGAGTCAGGATCGCTTTTCCGTCTTGTATTACGAAGACTTGATTAGAGCTGATATTGCCCACAAAAGCGTTCCTTGGAACTACCAGCACATCGCCAGTCTGGTCACTTCCAAAGCGTGTGGTTCCGTACATTCCGGCTTTAAGCTCATTGTTGGGATTGTTTTTGATTTCTATTTCTACAGGAAAGTTAAGACTTCCATCTGCCTTTGGAGCAATAAAGGAAACGACTCCGGTCCATGTCTTTCCTGGCAAAACCGGTGTTTCTACCTTCACCTGCTGACCTAGCTTGATAGAAGAAATATTCTTTTCATCTACATAAACTTTCTGCTTCAGAGAGGAAACATTGACAATCTCAAACATCTGTTGTCCCGGAGAAACATAAGAGCCAGCTTCGATAGAGCGCTTGTTTACAACACCGGCAAAAGACGCTTTTACATTAACGTCAGAAGCGGTAAGACGAGCGTTTTGCAGATTATTTCTGGCATTTTCTAATTGAAGCTTTATCTGATCCAGCTGCTGTTTGGTTACACCACCAGTAGCGTAAGCGCTTTCAAAACGCTCAACTTCATTCTTAGCGTTTTCATACACGGCCTGCGCGTTTGACAGGGTTACATTCAGTTTATCTCCCCTTATGACAGCTAATACCTGACCTGCTCTAACAAATGCACCTTCCCTTACCAATACATTAGTTATTTTTCCAGAGACTTCTGAAGAAATCATAACTTCCTGTTTTGCGGAAAAAGTACCATTGGCGGCATACTGCATATTCATCTGTTTGTAATCAGCTACCTCTGCGCGTACGGCTACAGAAGCGTTTTTCTGAGCTACAATAGCAGTCTGTGCTTCGTTTTTTGCTTTATTGCTGCGAAGCACATAGGCAATTCCTCCAATAGCTGCCAGTATGATAAGACCTGAAATGATAATTCTTTTCATTATAGTGTTCTGTTTATTCTGTAGTGTAATATGATTTTAATTCCCCTCTCGCTTTTATAAGTTGTATTTCCGCCAGCTTATAATCCATTATGGCATTGGTGTAGTTGTTTTGAGCGTCGGAATAGGAAGTTTCAGCATCTAAAAGGTCGGTGAGCGATGCAAGCCCGTTTTTGTAATTGTTTTCAATATTCTCCAGCACCTGTTTGGCCAGAGACAGATTGGACTCTTGATTGTCGAGTGCAATCTGAGCGTTATTGATCTGTGTGAAGGCATTTTCTATGGCCAGACTTAATGCCAGTTTAGTATCCTTCAGATCCGCTTCGAACTTTTTAATTTCTATCTCGGCCTGTTGTACTTTGGAGCGATTTGAGAAACCGTTGAATATCGGAATGCTCAAATTAAGACCAACAGATGAAAATTTAGACCAATACACATTAGGATCGTTTCCTGCGAAATAAGGAAAGTTTGATCCCAGACCGAAATAGCCATAATTCGCTGATAAGCTGAGAGTAGGATAACTTCTCGCTTGAGTAACTTTTTTATTTAACCGAAGCAGATCACCTTGTTTTTCCAGAAGTTTGATCTCTGTCCTTTTATTAACAGTCAAATCTTCTTTTGAATAAAGCATTTTAGGTGCGTTGAAATCATTTTCGGACAGGTTTATATCCGTACTAATATCCATACCAATCAGAAACTTCAAAGAGTTTTCCTGTAGCTTTACCGCATTTTGAAGTTGCAATCTGCCACTTTTCAGGTTATTTAAGGATACGTTAATACGATCAAGATCTATTTTTTTTGCTAATCCGCTTTTCGTCAGACTTTCGATTACATCTCTTACACGTGTGGTGTTTTGAATCGTTTGATCAATGGTTTTGATCTGAGACCGGGTTTTAAAAACCTCATAATAGCTATTTGCAACTTTCTCTACAATTTGTTCATCTGTAAGTTCTGCATTGATCTGATAAAACTCCCGGGTAGATTTGGCCGCTTTTAGTCCCTGAAAAACAGACATATTAAACAGTTGCTGATTGAGCTGTAAAGCAGCGGTTGACTGCCAGGGTCGACCCATTTTTATTACCATAGTCTCTCCTCCCATACTAAGGGCTGTCTGTTGCAATATAGGGTTATATGTGAGTCCGCCATTGGCATTAATCTGAGGCAAGGCGTTAGCTCTGGCCTCATCAATCAAATAGGAGCTGTTCTGAATATCCAGCTTCGATTTGACAGCTTCTGATTTATACTCCAAGGCATAATTCACCGCATCTTTCAGCGATAGCTCGGTCTGCGCCCAGGCAAAACTGGTTGTTAGCAAGAGCAGTACCGCTATGGAAATTTTCTTTGTCATCTTAGTGGATTTTTTGAAATTTTTTGTGGTGATATTAGTTCGTTAGCTTATTGCAATATGAATTGCTGATTTATGGTAACTGTAGTTTTAGCTGGTAAAACAATGTGCCCTATTAATCCTTTTTTTGTACAAATCTAAGCTATGATGAAGAACAGCGGAATGGATATTGTGGCGAAACGGACAAAATGGAGGATGAAGTGGAATGCAATGCAGGGAGACAAACAGGAAGATTTTTTGATCGCATCCAACTGTTCAATCTCAGCAATTGTAAGGGATTTTCAGGAATCCACGCTGATTTTGAATGGATAAATGAGAGAATATTACCTTGGAACGGACCAAATGAAGGGTGAAGCCGAAAGGAAAGAGGGGGAAATGTGTAATGTATTCTGATAACATCAATAAATTTATCACTACCAGATTGGGAAACGGGCATTTTTATCTGATTTCAGCTTCCAGGAAAAAGAAACCGAAGTAAGACTAGTCCTTGTAAAGCCTTCTTTTACACCCCATCCCAATTACAGAACGATAATATTTTTTAACTCGTTATCAAATTAAAAAACCGCACCGTTATCACATGAATGGACAAAGTTAAAAGGACATTTAAACATTTATTACAAACAATAATTACTTCCTATATAGAAAATTATTATATCAATCGATTGTATGGACAAATTAAAGATTTTAATTGCCACTGACTTTTCAGAGTATGCAAGAAACGCTATGAAGTTTGCCCTTGACTTCTCTGATTATTATACACTTGATATAATTATATTTCATTCATTAAACTCCACAAAAAATAGTTCCCTTGAAGCTGAAGATGAAAAACTCAGAAAAGAATTTGATTATGCCAAACGACATAACCCCAATATTTCTGTTAAAACTATATTAGCTAAAGAGGAGAATGTTCTTAATAAAATAAATGACATAATTGAAGCAGAGGCTGTTGATTATATTGTAATGGGAGCAAAAGGTAAATCTGGCTCAGAGCCTACCGTATTTGGCAGTTATATCAGTGATATTCTTATTACAGCTAACTGTCCGGTTTTTGCAATTCCTTTAATAAGCCATAATAAAGGAATATCTAAAATACTTTGTTTGACAGAGATGGAAGAGCCGGAGCTTAAGGCTATTGAACAGTGCCTTAAATTATCAAGAATACATGAAAGTGAAATTGTGTTCTATTTTGCATCAGAGCATGAGCTGAGCCAAACAAAGAGAAAGTTGTTAAAATTAAAAGAAAGTATAAAAAAGATTACATCATATCCCCGAATTGAATTTGTAACTGAACGGTCAGAAAATATACTGAGCTCAATTGAAAACTACATATGCAATAGTCAACCAGATCTAGTTGTCACGTTGGGTAAAGAAAGAAGTTTATGGGATAGGTTATTCAGCAAGAAAATCACAAAAAACTTATGTTTACATACTACAGTTCCTATTTTGTCATTTCCTCAAAGATTCTGATAGTATCAATTTCAAAATCAATATTTTTAAATCAACTTCATTTAAGTGTTATAAAAGGCTAAACCAAACCTACACCCTTTTAAAATTAAAAATTACAACTTTATAATTATTAGATTTTTTTCATTTATCCTACTATAATTTATATTCAAGGATCTGATCAAAATTAATTAAGGTATGAAAAACAATGGCACTCTTCTATTTTTCGTCTGCTCCTCCTGAAGATCATATTTCGAGAAATTTATTATATAAAATTCTTCGATTCCATTTTGAAAAATTTAGAACGATTCCCCTATCTACTCTGTTAAATTTCATATGGATAGACCTACATTTTATAAGCAAAGAATAGAGATTGTCCATGCTCAAAATGGGGAATGGACAAGCCAGTTAAATCTAAATCTCGATGAACTAACCATTTATCAAAACAAGTTAGATGAAATTAAAATAAACAAGATTGATAAGAATAAAGAAGATGATTTAAATTCACTATATGAGAAAATTCATCTTAAAAGAAAAGAAATTGAACATTTATTACTTAGGATTAAAGCCAACGAAAATGAAGCTGTCTATTCAGGACAAGTGCATACCAGAAGAATCAGTTATGAGGCGTCTGATGAATACTCAGAAATTGAACATGAATTAGAGCAATTCATATTATCATTTAAAGATTTAAAGAATGATTTTTTAAAATTTCTTAATAATGATTCTTAACGAAGGTCAAAATCAATTATTAAATCATGACAACTCCTGTACTCCAGATTAAATTATTAATGAAGTCCTCTCCAATTTTAAATAGGGAATTAAGGAAGTAGAATTTATGGCGTCATTCTTCTCCTGTATTTTTTAATTGTGATAATAAATAATATGCACCATTTATTACAATATTATCAGAATTACTGATATCCTCTAAAGGAGTGACCTCTATAAATTCTAATTCTGTTACACCAGTTTCAACTTCTTTCATTTCATATATATAAATAATTTCATTATTTCGCATTTGTTTCTTTTTAAAAACAAAGACATATTTTTTATCCCCTGACTCAACAACGGATTGAACTGGCAATGCATTAACCCTCGTTCTTCCTACATCAATAAGTCCATTTACATAAACTCCCGGCACTAGTCCGATCTTTTCGTTATTTACAATCTCAGCATGAACTCCTAAAGCTCTGGTTATCGGATCAAATGATTTCCCAACTGCAAATATTTCTCCCATAATTTCTAAATCTTTTTCATTAGGTAAATAAAACGCTATCTTCTGACCAGTCTTTACCTTATACCAATCTTGCTCATATACCATCAGTTCTGCATGAATATGACTATTATCTACCAATTCAAAAATTGTTTTTACAGGTTCTGCAAAACTTCCGATTGTAATATTGACCTTGTTTATATAACCGCTGAATGGAGCCTTAATTGGGATCTGTGATACAATCTTCTTTTTTTCAAGATCATCCAAAGAAATAGAAAGTTTTTTTAGTTGATCTGTTAATGAAGCTAGTTTGCTTAATTGTGATTCGTAATTTGCCTCAGTCTGCTGAAACACTTTACCTGAAGCTATATTATTATTATAAAGTATTTTTTGCCGCTCATAATCCTTTTGAATGAATTTTAAATTGTCTTTGGTTTTCAGGTATTCTTCCTGAATTCTGGTGAAATCAGGATGCTCAATAGTTGCAAGCACTTGATCTTTTTTTACATACTTTCCTTCTATTACATAAATATTTTTCACTACACCTCCCATAAAGGTAGAAACAGATGCAAATCTTTGGGGAGGAAGTTTTAGGTATCCATTTGCCTTAACCACACTTTTAAGATCTTTTTTTACCATATTGCCAAGTGTGACTTTAATCGTTTGATATTGCAACTGGCTTAATTCAACAATCTTTGACTGGTCAATGGAATCATTCACTGCTGAATCTTCATTTTTATCCATTTTCTTAGTATCAGCCGAATTACAGCTATTTATAAGAAAGGGTAGTAATATAAAGTAAATGAAAATAGGGCAGGCTTTCATAAGTTATTTTTCTCCAATTAGATATTGAGCAATAATAATGGATTGGTTATAGTAATTTATATAATCAAGATAAGACGCCTTAACTATCAATGCCCTGGTTAAACTTTGAAGATACTCCAGGTAGCTAATCTCTCCAGATCTATAAGCTATGTTTCCATTATTTATGATCAAATCTGAATTAGGTAAAGCATTTCTCTCATAATAAAGAAGGCTTTTCTGAAATTTAGTGATCTGTTGTAACTGAATAGACATCTCCCCTTCAATATTTTTATGGACAAATGAGAAATTACTTTCAAGTGCTTTTTCATATAATTGCGATGCCTGTATCCTGGCCCTATAAGGACGATACCATAGCGGAAAAATAAGACTTACCTGTACTGTTTGAAACCTATGACTTATGGGATAATAAACTTCCTTACCTTCTTTATTAGATCCCGGTCCTTTTAATGATTGATTAAGATAGCCAATTGCAAAATAGGGTAACAATCTTGATCTCTCCAGACTAACTCTTCGTCTCCCTTCAATAATTTGTTTTTGAGCATAGCCAAGATAGGGGTTTCCAGTAATGTTTATTGAATCACTTATTAAAGGAAAATCAAGCTTACTAAGTGGAATATCAGAAACTACTATTTTCTCTCTTGTATTAAGCAATACCTGTAATTGCTTTTCAGCTATAATAATATCGGCCTCCAGAACTGAAAGTAAATTTCTCACTTCCATTAATTGGGTCTGAGCAGTCACCTGTTCGAGGTAATTGGATTCACCTGTTTTAAACTTCAAACTGGTGGCTTCTGCAAACTTTGCGAAAAGGCTATCTTCATAAAAAAGAAACTTTCTTTTTGACTGAAGATACAGGAGTTGATAATAACTACTTTTTACATTTTTTATAAGGTCATTTTGAGTAATGGCCATCCTTTTCTCTCCTATTTCCAGATTTGCCTGGTTAACTTTAGCTTGATTGATATAAACCTGAGGGAGGCTAAAATCCTGAACAAAATTAAAACTATTATCCAGGAAAATACTGTTGTATTGCCCATATTGAAAAGTCATATTGGTTCTGGACAGATCGAATGAAGTCCTTTTGATTGCATTTAGAGACTGTAATTCATAATCCATTGACTGAACACTTGCATTATTGCGTAAAGCAAAATCTATAGCCTGTTCAATTGAGAGCGGCTGGGGAATGTTCTGAGCTGAAGATGACTCCCCGTAAAAAAAACTTCCTAAAATCAGTAGAAAGAATATAGATATATAAGAATTTGAAGAGCTTCCGGAATCATCTTTTTTCTTCTCTTTCATAAAATAAATATATAGCACAGGCAATACCAAAAGAGTCAACAAGGTAGCTGATATAAGTCCGCCTATTACTACCGTTGCAAGTGGTTTTTGAACTTCAGCTCCGGCAGAAGTAGAAATAGCCATCGGAAAAAAACCAAGGGATGCCACTGTAGCAGTCATCAGTACAGGACGTAATCTTAATTTAGTGCCCTTTAAAACTCGTTCTTCTACATCTTCAACTCCCTCCTTTTTCAATATATTAAAATTACTGATAAGTACAATTCCGTTGAGCACTGCGACACCAGACAGAGCAATAAATCCAATGCCTGCAGATATACTGAAAGGCATTCCTCTAATAGTTAGAGCAATAATTCCACCAATCGCAGAAAAAGGAATAGCAGTAAAAATTAATAATGTCTCTTTAAAAGAATTAAAAGTGAAATAAAGAAGCATCAGAATCAGGCCAAGGGCAATTGGAACAACAACATATAAACGCTTCTTAGCCTCTTGTAAGTTCTCAAATTGACCTCCATAGGTTATGGAATAACCAGGTGCCAGTTTTAATTTCAGATCCGCCTTTTGCTTAATTTCATTCACTAAAGACTCGACATCCCGGTTCCTTACATTTACTCCTACCGTAATTCTCCTTTTGGTTTGTTCTCTCGAAATCTGCATAGGACCAGATTTAAATTCAATAGTAGCTACCTCTGTTATTGGTATCTGAGCTCCAGTCGGAATTGGGATATATAATTCTTTAATGTTATTTATATCTTGCCTGAATTTTTCTTTTAATCTTACTACCAGATCAAATCTCTTATCTCCTTCATAAACAATTCCAGCTGCTTCTCCTGCAAATGCCATTCTCACTATTCTGTTTAATTCCTCTACAGATATTCCGTACTGGGCAATTTTATTTCTCTTATACGTCACAATTATCTGCGGTAATCCGATCACTCTTTCAACATAAATATCAGCAGCACCTTGAACACCTTTAGCAATAGAAGCAAGCGTATTGGCTTTCTCTGCCAGTACATCAAGATCATCTCCAAAAATTTTAATAGCTATATCCTGCCTTGTACCTGTAATCAATTCATTAAAGCGCATTTGTATGGGCTGCTGAAAACTTGTATTTAAACCTGGAATAGCAGAAAGGGCCTTACTCATTTTCTCAGCAAGCTCATCCTGCGTAGTGGCATTTTTCCACTCATCCTTTTCTTTTAACATAATGATGAGATCATTACTTTCAAGAGACATCGGATCTATAGGAATTTCTGAAGTACCAATTTTCCCAACAACCCCGTTAACTTCAGGAAACTGTTTCAGTAATATTTCAGATGCTTGCAAGGAAGTTTTAATGGTCTGATTTAATGAACTGCCAGGCAAAATTCTGGTTTCAACAGCAAAATCCCCTTCTTCAAGTGTAGGCACAAACTGACCACCCAGTCTCGTAAATAAGAGTATAGCCACTACTAAAAAAGAAACAGCGATAACAATAACCAGTCCTTTATGCTTCACTGTATATTCAATGATTGGTTCATAGAATTTGTTAATGGCATCCATGAATCTGTCCGATATATTCCTTTTATGGGCGGTTTTCCTACTTAACAATAGTGCTGAAGCCATTGGTACATAAGTAAGAGAAAGAATCAGCGCACCAAGGATTGCAAAGCTTACCGTTTCTGCCATTGGGCGAAACATCTTTCCTTCTATCCCCTCCAGAGATAAAATCGGAATGTATACCATTAGTATAATTATTTCTCCAAATGCCGCTGACTTCCTGATTTTTGTGGATGCTAGAAATACCTGAACATCCATTTGGCTCCTTGACAATTTATTATACGATAAAAGCTCTTTATTCAAGGTAATGTTATGGACAATTGCTTCAACGATAATTACTGCTCCATCTACAATAAGTCCAAAATCAATGGCTCCAAGGCTCATCAGATTTCCTGAAACTCCAAAAATATTCATCATGGAAAAAGCAAACAACATGGAAAGAGGAATTACCGAAGCTACAACTAATCCTGCACGTATATTTCCAAGAAACAATACCAAAACAAAAATGACGATTAAGCCCCCTTCTATTAAGTTTTTACTTACAGTATGAATAGCTTTATTGACTAATTTACTGCGGTCAATAAAAGGCTCAATGGATATACCCTTAGGAAGATTTTTTTCTATATTCTTTATCCTTTCTTTTACATTCTCTATTACTTTAGCAGAGTTTGAACCTTTCAGCATAAGTACAATTCCACCTACAACTTCACCTTCATTATTTTTGGTCATTGCTCCATACCGAATGGCTGAGCCATAATCAACATTTGCAACATCCCTGATGAGCAAAGGTATTCCGTTCACTTCCTTTATTGAAATTTTCTGAATATCCTCTAAACTGGTTACAAGGCCTATTCCCCTGATAAAATAACTATTGGGATCTTTATTAATATAAGCTCCTCCTGTGTTTTGATTATTCCTTGATAACGCATTAAAGATTTCCGAGAATGTAACATTCATACTTCTCAGTTTTTCAGGATTAATGGAGACTTCATATTGTTTGAGATAACCACCAAACGAACTCACATCTGCAATCCCTGAAGTCCCTAAAAGCTGTCTTTTAACTGTCCAGTCTTGTATTGTTCTTAAGTCCATTGCAGAATACTTTTTTTCATATCCTGGCTCAACACGAAGTACATATTGGTATATTTCACCCAGTCCGGTAGTTATGGGAGCCAACTCTGGCACACCTATTCCAGGTGGTATTTGCCCCTGAGCTGTTTTAAGCCTTTCACTGATTTGCTGCCTGGCCCAATACACATCAGCCCCGTCTTCAAAAACAACCGTAACCACAGACAAGCCAAACCTTGAAATAGATCTTATTTGCACTAGCTTAGGTATGTTGGCCATGGACAGTTCAATTGGAAACGTAATAAATTTCTCTACCTCCTGAGCTGCCAGTGTAGGTGTAGAGGTAATCACTTGTACCTGATTATTGGTAATGTCTGGTACAGCATCAATAGGTAATTTCGAGAGAGAATACAAACCCCAAAAAATAAGAGCAATCGTAAAAAAGCCAATAATTATCTTATTCCTTATGGAAAAACTAATCAGGCTGTCAATCATAAAAAAATGATAAGTGACAATAAATATTCAATGCCCTTAACTAAGAATATCCAATGAATGTTTTGATAAAGAAATTATAACTTGGGAGTAAATTGAGACAAATCAAAGATGTCCGATGATTTTTCCAAATCTGCTACTTTGTCCACAATCATTTCAAATCCTCCTTTTCCGAACAGCTTCTGTTCATTTTTTTCAAATTCTTCTCCTAAAGAATCATATTCATTCTTAGATACAATCTTTCTGAATGCAGGAAACAGAACTGTATCTTCCCTGGCTTCATGTGGACTATACATTCTATTGAACATAAATAATAATTCAGCTAAATTTTCATTTTCAGCTTCAGTTCGTTTTCTATTCTTACTAAGCATTAAGATTTTATCCGTTACACTTCGTCCTGCCTGATGTTGCAGTAATAAGACCTGAACAAGATCTGTTAATTGATTTGCTTTTTGAAAGCGCGGAAAAATGTAGTTCTCTTCCTGTTTTTCATGATAGTCTTCAATAAATGCCCTGATGATATTAGCAGAATTGGTTATTATCTCATCTGGAAATGATTTTTTATTTATAATATTCAGTCGACAAGTATCATATATCAGTAATATACGTTTTAACACTCCATGTTCTTGCATTAGGTCTTCAGGAGGAGATACTTCTTTTTCTCCCTCTTCTTCAATTTCACCTTTTGAATTTTCCTTTTTAGAACAAGCTGACATAAAACCTAATCCACCGATATTGACTGCAGCAGTCACCATCAGACTTTTCTCAATAAAGCTTCTTCTATCTGTATCCATTTGTTTTTGAGTATATTTATTTAAACTATCCCTCCAATTTCATTATTTCATAAAGTCACAGAATTGCATTTTCTCAGAAATATCCATTGATGATGAAATAACATAAACCTTATTATCAAAACTTAAAGCAGCTAAAATAATGTCTATTTCAAATTCCCAACCGTCTTTACGTAATCCCAAAACTTTACGGTGAGTTGCCATTTTTTTATCAAGAGAATTGGTAAAATATTCCCTTACATGATCTTTATGTTTTTAACGCGAAGAAACAGGAACAAGAATTTCTATCTCTTTCCCCAAAATCTCTTCAGGAGTGTTCCAAACACATTAACAACTTTATTATTTGCAATTTTAATAACGCCATCTTTATTTGTTACAATAATTGCGTCACGCATCCTTTGAATTAATCCATCCAGTAATCCACTTGCATCTGTTGTCATAAATCAAAATGGACAGTAGTTCGAACATAACAAACAGGTAGATAAACTGTTTTATAAAAAGGCTCTACGACTACTTCCTTAAAGACTTTATGATTTTTTTTGATCAAATAAGAGATGACATTTTTCAGAGGACTCCTACCTTAAAAAATCTTATTAATTAGAAGAAAAAAATAAGTATTTTATAAATTATAATCTACTTCTTAAGACTATCAAAACCTGAGATGAGATCAAACAGTTCTTCATCTATCTTATTTTGCCTTAACCTGTTATACCCGGACTTATAATCATCCAAAAGTTGCTCAATATTTTTTTCCGCTCTTTGCATAGAAGCGAAACGACTTGAATTTTCACTGGATAATGATTCTGCACAAGACTGAAATAAGGAAACAAAAAGATATTCATTGATAAGTGAAAAAAGTACCTCCTCTTTTCTTCCTATGATCTGTGGAATTTTATTTGAAGGCCATTTATTTCTTTTCATCTTTTCCTTCCATTTGAGTTCTAAAGGAAGTACATGTTTTACAGAAGGCTGATATAATGACATGTTTAAAGGTCTGTGGTTATAAATTTTTAATGAGTCGCCATCTACATTCATTTCAGATAAAACATCTAATAGTATTTGACCAACCAAAGGGTTAATTGCTTTTACTGAATTTGGTACTTCATATGTTTTTTTGAGAACAAAACCTGCCTCTTCAAGATCAGACCTTAACTTTTCACCTATACAAAAAATATTCACTTTATAGCTATCATTTTTAATATCCATGATTAGAAATTCTTTCATCACAGAATTAAATTCTCCAACTAACCCTTGATCAGTCCCAAATACAATTAAACAAATTTTTCCTTTACCTTTCTCGCTTTCTTTAAGATCGACTCCTCTAAAGAACGTCGATAAACTGACCTCAACTGTATCATTATAATCCTGCAAAGCTATTACCGCTTGTTCATATTGACCAAGACTTGAGCCTGCAATTAATTTCATGGTTTTTACCACTGAATGCAACTCATAAAGTCCATCTACCTTTTCTTTAAACCCCTCAATTGATTCCATTTAACAGTCTATTTAGACATCAATAAATGCTGCAGATTATCTTTCAATAAACGTACTAGTTTATCTCTATTACGTTCTGATAACTTTTCACTCAATAAAACTGTCTCCAACTCACCCAAGTCTTTAGACCTTTGCTTAATTATATTTTCAGCCATCTTCATTTTATTTAAAGGAATTGAATCAAACAACCCTTCAGTCAAAGCAATTAAAATCAATATTTGTTCCTGCAATGAAACAGGTTTGGATTCCTCCTGTTTTAAGCACATTCTAATGCGCTGTCCATGTTCAATTATTTGCTTTGTTCTTTCATCAAGCTTTGCTCCGAATCTTGAAAAATTTTCCAGCTCTTCAAATTGTGAATAGGCCAGCTTGAGATCACCTACTACTGATTGATAAATAAACTTCTGGGCTGCCTTCCCTACACGTGAAACCGATTTTCCTATATCAACTGCAGGTAAAATTCCCAATTCAAATAATTTAGGTGATAAATAGATTTGTCCGTCTGTAATAGAAATAAGATTTGTCGGAATGTAATCGGAAATATTTTCCGCTTCTGTTTCGATGATTGGTAGTGCTGTTAATGAACCTCCTCCAAGCTCTTGTTTCAGATGAGTGGAACGTTCAAGCAACCTTGAATGAATATAAAAAATATCACCGGGATAAGCCTCTCTGCCAGGGGGTCTTCTCATTAATAGAGAAATTTCTCTATATGCGAGGGCATGTTGGGTCAGGTCATCGTAAACTATAAGAACATCCTTTCCTTTTCTCATAAAATACTCTGCTATACTTGTTGCAGCATATGGAGCGATGTACTTTAGCCCGGGTGAGTCGTCGCCCTTTGTTACTACCAATATGGTATAATCTAAAGCACCATTTTCTTCCAGACGACTTATTACCTTAGCTATTGAAGAAGCCCTCTGACCTATTGTACAATAAACACATAAAACATTTTCATTCTTCTGATTAATAATTGTATCTACAGCAATTGCTGTCTTACCTGTTTGTCTGTCTCCCAAAATCAGCTCCCTTTGTCCCCTGCCAATAGGAATTAGCGCATCAATGACTTTTATACCAGTTTGCAAAGGAACATCAACAGGAATTCTATCCACAATGGAAGGTGCATCACGTTCAATGGGAAAATTTTTATAATCATCCACAGCAGGCTTACCATCCAAAGGTCTGCCCAGTGGATCAATCACACGACCTATTAACTTCTCACTAACAGGCACATCAGTTATACGTCCTGTTCTTTTCACTTCATTTCCAACCTGAAGCTTATCACTATTTCCCAATACGATAACACCAACTTCATTATGTAAAAGTTGAAAGGTAATTCCAAAAAGATTTTCTGAAAACTGGATAAGCTCATCCACTGCTACTCCCGAAAGACCAGATACCATGACTATACCTTTCGAGATATTTGTAATAATACCGATATCCTCTATAATTAAATCAGTTGAAAAATCAGCTACTTTATGGGATAGATTATGAAACATTTTACTTGCAGAGCTTTTAAGGTTATACATTCAGAATTCTCTTTTTCAAATCCAGAATTATTTCGCATCTAACAATGCATTCACACTATTTAAATAATCTTTAATACTCCATGCTACCCGATAACCATTGATTATAAGTTCAACTCCACATATTAGGTCAGGCTCAATTTCATAATGAATCTCATTTATATCAGCAATCTTTTTTACAATTGTCCCTATTTGTTCTTTTAAAGATGAATTTATTTCATAGGCACTTTTGACAATTGCTATCTGATCTGCAATACCGTTATTAGTTGTTAATTTTTCAATTTTCTCCCCATCAATATTTCTTAATCGTTCAATAAAAATCTGGGTAACTACCTCCTGAAGATGAAGTGAAGATAGATCTTTAAGAACCTTTTTAGATAAAGAAAAAACCTCCGTTTCCAACTTTTTTACCAATTCATCTAAATACTGCTCTTTCTCTTCTTTAATAGCTTTGGTTAAATTATTTTTTAATTGATCTGACATCTTATATACTTCCATAAAGCGTCTTTTTTTTTCCTCTTCAACCTCTTGTATAATCTTTTTTAAAAGCTCTTCTTTATGATTTTCAAAATCTTCACTTTTCTTCTGAAGATCATTCTGTATCTGATTTGCTTCAGCCATCTTGAGTTCAGTTAATTTAATTAAACCTTCTCTTTCCTTTTCCCTGTTTGAAATTGCATTTAATACAGGCTTATACAATAACTTTTTAAGCAACCATGCAAGTATGATAAAATTTATTATCTGTGCTATTATGGTAAACCAATTAATTTTCATGTTTATTTTCCACCATTAGAAATGATGTAATTCCAGAATGGATTTGCAAAGATCAGAATCATTGAAACTACAAATGAATAAATTGCCATTGACTCGATCATTGCCAGCCCCACAAAAAGCGTTCTTGTAATCGTTGGTGCAGCATCCGGTTGCTGAGCTATTGAAGTCATCGCAGAAACGATTGCTCTTCCTTCACCTATAGAAGGAGCAATACATCCTATACTGGTTGTAAAACCAGCCATAATTATAGAAATCAATGAAATAATAGTTGTCTGATCCATACCTATTAACATTAGTTTATTTTTATTTAATCCTGGAAGCTGCAGCTATATAAACAGTTGCCAAAACAGTAAATATATAAGCTTGAACCATACCTGTAAGCAATCCCAAAATTGTCATAACAACAGGGAATATAAGTGGTGTCAGGCCAACTAAAATGGTAACAATCAAAGTTCCACTCATAATATTCCCAAACAATCTTATTGCTAGAGCAATTGTCCTGGTTAATTCACTTATAATATTAAATGGCAACATAATGAAAGTAGGTTCAATATAGGATTTAAGATATCTCAGAATCCCTTGCTTCGCTATTCCGAATACAGGAACTGCAAAAAAAACACAAACAGCAAGGGCGATCGTTGTGGATACAGAACCTGTCGGAGGTTCATACCAGGGTATTATAATCAATATATTCGAAGTGACGATAAAAAGAAATAATGTTCCTATAAATCCTAAATATCTTTCTGGTTCTTCCAGTCCTATTTCTTTAATCTGTTCATTAATTACGTCAATAAGAAGTTCAACCATAACTTGTCCCTTTGAGCCCTTTATTTTCTTAAAACTGAAGAATGAAATTAAAGATATTGCGGTAAGAAGTATCAATACTCCCCAGGTAGTAACAATGGTTAAATCAATTTTTACAAATCCATATTGCCAAAACACAAGGTCATCAGGGCTTATTCTCATGATTAAATTCTTTAAAATCAAAGCTCTTGACCATTTTTGTGATAGTGATTCTTGCTAACATGAATCCAGCAAAACTTACTAAAAGATTTAACCAGTCTTTATCAAACAGGTAATAAAATCCTATTAATGAAAATGAAATTCTAAGGATAAAACTACCAAGAAATGCAATACCTGGATTCTTTAGAGAAATGCAATATTTTACAGTTAGCCAAAGGCCACCATAAAATATTGCTCCCAGAAATAACCCACCTAAAAAGCAGATTATGAATGTCAGGTTATTCATCAATATCCTTTTGTTCTTTTTTTATTTCTTTATTTTCTTTTTCTATCCAATTCCAGGCAAGCACACATCCTCCAACAACCCCTGCAATCAATAAAGAGAGTGTCCAGGAAAATTCCTGATGGAACTTCTTATCCAGCCAAAGCCCTAAAAAAATCCCGATGAACGTGGGAATTACAATTAACCAACCAATTACCCCTATAAAACCAAGTCCAAACCAAACTCCTTTATTTCGTTTTTTTATTTGTTTGAGTTTTCTTAACTCCTTTGACCTGAATGATGAAAACTTGTCATCTCTATTCATTTATTCCTTGATAGTTGACTCTGCATATTTTTTAATGAAATTACTTTCAAGCAGAGCAATTGTTCTCTTATATTCCTTTTCCTGCTCATCTAAAGTAAGAAATTCACTTTCAATTTTTTTATACAGCTCTCCTAATTCTACACCTCCAATGACATCTCTTACTGACAGATATACGTTTTTACCAGTCTTTCTCAAAACGCCCTCATCAGTTGCCAGATAAACCGATCCTTGTGAATCACTTTTATAAAATAATATTCCAGGTACCACTATAGCAACACAGTCCAGTCTATGTGGCAAGTAGCCATACTGACCATCAGTAGTTTCTACAACTAAACTTCTTACATCCTTTATCTCTGCATAAATCTTAAACGGAAGTAATATTTTAAGATGCATGTGGGAATATCCTTCATCCATATTATGAGTCATTTAATCACCTCATCAATTTTTCCAATCATATAAAAAGTATCTTCTGAATAAGATTTAAATTCATCATTCAGTATTCTCTCACATCCATTAAGGGAATCTTCAAGGTCTACCATCTTTCCTTTTATTCCACTGAAATTTTCAGTTGCTACGAAGGGTTGAGTTAAGAATCTTTCAAGTTGCCTTGCTCTTCTTACCAAATGTCGATCCTCCAATGACAATTGATCTAATCCCAACATTGCAATAATACCCTTTAGATTCTCATACCTTGAAAGTGTACTTTTAACTTCATGAGCAATTATATAGTGTTTTTCTCCTACAACAGAAGTATTAATCATCTTTGAATTAGATTTCAAAGGATCAACAGCTGGATATAACCCTTCACTGGATTTCTTTCTGGATAATACAATTGATGCAGCCAAATGAGAAAACGTATGCACTGCAGATGGATCTGTGAGGTCATCTGCGGGAACATAAACAGCCTGAATAGATGTTATTGCTCCACTAGAAGTATTGGTAATCCGCTCTTCTAATTGTGCTAGTTCTGTTGCAAGACTTGCCTGATATCCCAACCTGGATGGCATTAACCCCATCAAACCCGAAACTTCCATTCCGGCCTGGATAAACCTGAAAATATTATCAATAAGGAGTAATACATCCTTACGTTCTTCATCTCTGAAATACTCTGCCATTGTTAATGCGGTATGGCCTACTTTAAATCTGCATCCGGGAGGCTCATTCATTTGACTAAAAACCATAATCATATCTTTCATAACTCCTGCAGCTTTCATTTGTCTGTACAACTCCTCACCTTCCCGACATCGCTCACCTATACCACAGAAAATGCTGACACCACTATAATAACCAATCATATTATGGATCATTTCTGTAAGTAAAACAGTTTTACCAACCCCTGCTCCTCCAAACAATCCAGCCTTACCTCCTTTTTCCAGAGGTGCTAAAACATCTATAACTTTTATGCCAGTTTGAAATATTTCTGTTTTTGTTACTCTTTTATCCAAAGGAGGGGGAAGCTGATAAATACTTTTCCTTCTTTCAATATTCACTTTTTCTCCAGAATCAATCGTATTACCAAATACATTGAATATATGTCCTAGCAATTGATTTCCTATAGGTATATCTATTGGACTACCAGTATCTTCAACTGGAACACCTCTGGATAACCCCTGCGTTGAATGAAGTGCAATACACCTGACAATATTTGAGTTCAATTGAAATACCACCTCAAGCGGTATTTTCATGTTACTTTCAGCAATTAATAAATTCTGAATCGCAGGTAAGGAATTATCAAACCAAATATCTACAACACTCCCCTGAATACTGAAAACTTTCCCTTTCGTTAGCTTGTAGTTCAATTTCAATTATTTGTATTAGGACTTAGGCACAACTTACTATGTAAAATATTGTTTATTGCTTCGACGGAATCAGGAAAATTCATTCATCACTTCTTTTTTATGACCAAGTAATTTTCGATCTAAAAAAATCAGATAACAATTTCTAATTACTCAAACTTCCTCTTAAAATACTTATAGCCTTCAAGCCAGAATACACTAAAAAATGCCACAATTACGCAGGCAATAATCTGCCTCATAGAAATAGGATCTAAAAGAAACAGCTCTCTTGTAAAAGAAAAATAAAGAATGCATATTAGAAGAAACACAGTAAGACTAATAATAAAAAAAATCAAAGGATTTTTATAACTCAATGTTTTAATTATACTTTCTTTAAAAGAACGGTTTTCCAATGTAAGAAAAATATTAGCGACCACTATATTAGTAAAAACCAAAGTCCTTATCTCACGTTCTGATAAACCTTCTTTCATTGTATTATAATACAGAATTAGAACTCCTGCAGAAATTACCAACCCTTGAAGAATACTTATCGACAACTCACTTAAGCTCAGAAAACCTTTAGCTGTAGAACGAGGCTTTGCTACAGAGGCTTGAATTTCTATTGGTTCACGTTCATAAATAATAGAGCAGGTTGGTCCCATGATAAGCTCAAAAAATATAATATGAATAGGAGAAAAAATATTAACAATATCCCAACCCAGCAATAAAGGTCCGGTCACAGTTGTAATAATGGCAATATGGATGGATAAAATATATCTGATTGCTTTTTTAAGGTTCTCATATATTTTCCTTCCGGACACTATTGCTAAAAACAAGTGTTCCAGATCATTGTCTAAAATAATGATAGATGAAGCCCTTTTTGCAATTTCTGTCCCCTTGGACCCCATTGCCACGCCTATATCAGCCTTTCTCAAAGCCGGACCATCATTCACTCCATCTCCAATCATTACAACAATTTCGCCTTCTTCTTTCAACGTTTGTACAACCTTTAGTTTCGCATCAGGAAACATTCTGGCAAAAATTCTTTTATTCTGAATTACTTTAGATAACTCACCCTGAGGAATACTTTCAATTTCTGCACCAGTTATAAGTTCATTACCCCCTTTAAACTCAATCTCCCGTGCTATTGTCTGAATAGTCTCGGGATAGTCACCCGATATAATTTTAACTTTGATTCCAGCATCATAAAATCTTTTTAGAACACCTTTAATATTCCTCTTCGGAGGATCATATAAAGCTATAAGTCCAAGTATAGTCCACACAAAATCTTTTTGATCATTCGGAAAATTATCACCATTAAAATGAGCTTCAGCCACGCCTAATACACGGAATCCATCTCCTGCAAACTCTTTTGCTACCGAAATTATTTTACTTGCATCTCTATCAGACAATTTTGAGTATCGAATAACTGATTCCACTCCTCCTTTACAAGCTACAATTCTATTTCCTTCTTTATTTTCATATAGATGAGTCATTACAGGTGGTGAACCAGATAAGGGATATTCATGAATCATTTTGTATTGTTGCCGCTGATCTGCTGTTACTGAATGTCCATAAGCTTCATGAATTGCGATTTCCATGGGGTCATAGGGTGCCGGTTCACTTGACCACATTGCATAAGCAAGAACTCTTTTACCAGAAGGACTCAAACTGATAATATTATTGACTAAGTCTTCAGGATAAGTATATACCTTCGCTACAGACATTTTGTTTTCAGTTATTGTACCTGTCTTATCGATACATATTGTAGTTGCGGAGCCAAGAGTCTCAACAATCAAAGGATCTTTTGCCAGAACATTTTCTTTTAAAAGTCTCCAAGAACCTAAAGCCATAAAAGTTGAAAAGGCAACAGGTATTTCTTCCGGCAAAATAGACATGGCCAGAGCCAGCGCAAATAAAAGTGAATTTAATATTTCACCGGACTTGTAGTAATTGATTCCCAACACCAGCAAAAAAGCAACTACCCCTGCAAATGCCATTCTACGGACAAACACCCTCAGCTCTTCCTGAAACCTGCTCCTTTTCACCTCCATGCCCTCAATTGATTTCCCCAACTTGCCCAACATAGTACTATTGCCAACTTCTTCTACCTTCAAAATAGCGTTGCCTGTTTTCACTGTAGAACCAAAATAAACTTTGTTATTACCAGGTTGATTTTTTTTCTCTATGGCAAAGGATTCTCCTGTTAAAATCGACTCATCAACTGTAAAATCATGAGCTTCTAGAATCACACCATCTATTGGAATTTGCTCCCCTTCTTCGATAAGAAGAATGTCTCCCACAACCAGTTCCTCAGAAAAAATTTTAAATTCCTTACCATTTCTTACAACTCTTGTCTTAGGTTGACTCATTTCCTTTACAGCATCCAAGGCCGCCTTACTCCTTCTTTCCTGAAAAAAAGAAATGGAAGCGACAAGAACCATAGCGATAAGCATTAAGAATCCTTCTGAATATTGCCTTACTAAAAAATAAACAATACAAGCTGCAATGAGCAATAAAAACATAGGCTCTGTCACGACTTCTTTTAATAGTTTAAAAGTGCCGTGATTTTCCCTTTTGATTTTATTAGCTCCGAATCTTGATCTACTATCTTTTATCTGAGATTCAGTCAGACCTGAATAGCGAGGTAATTCTCCTTTCATTGAATGCTAATTCACAAAATCATCAAATGTTTTTAGACTTTTAAATAAAGCTCTCGATAGATTAAACTTATAAAATAAGAAGACAGATGAACATTCCCTATCTTAATTATACTGAACTTTTAAGCTATTGAACCTATTTAAGTTCATGTAATGATCCTATACTTTATAAAAATAATCTTCAAACATAAGTATTTATTAAAAGTTATTTTGAATTACCTATAGATTAGGAATAAACCCCAAGCAGATTAATATACCTGAGTGTCTGGTATGCAAATTTATTCTTATTACATCTATGACAATGCAGATGCAGATGCACATTACCACTTTATTATGTGACCTTGATGGTGTATTAACCCGTACAGCAAAACTTCATGCTAAAACCTGGAAAATTCTTTTTGATGAGTTTCTTAAAAAACAAGCAGAACAGCATAATGAAGAATTTCAGGAATTCAATACAGCAACCGATTATCCAAAATATGTAGATGGCATACCTCGCCTGGATGGGATTAAAAGCTTTCTGAAATCCCGAAATATTTCCATTCCGGAAGGCACCTCAGATGATCCGAATACTTCAATAACTGTTAATGGTTTGGGAAAACAAAAGAATTTAATATTTCACAAACTCTTGAAAACAGAAGGAGTAGAAACATTCTCTTCCTCCATTGAAGCTTTAAAAGCATGGAGAAAATCAGGATTAAAACTTGCGGTCGTTTCTTCAAGTAAAAATTGTAAACAAATACTTGAAGCTTCAGGAATAGTTAATTTATTTGATGTTATAGTGGACGGAGTTATCAGAGAAGAAAAAAAACTAAGAGGTAAACCTTACCCTGATACATTCCTTTATGCCTGTAAACTTTTGCAAGTAAAGCCTGATGATACTGCTGTTGCAGAGGATGCTGCTTCAGGCATAAAAGCAGCTGTAAAAGGAAACTTTGGATTCACTATTGGAATTAAAAATGATAATAACTTCAATCTACTGAAAGAGGCAAAAGCAGATACAATTGTTAATAATCTCAGTGAGTTAAATTATAACGGAAACCGATTTCAATTGCTATAGAATAGACTATATAATGAACAACTGGATCTTAGAATATTTCGGTATGGATGGAGCCAATGAAGGGCTTCGTGAAGCATTATGTACACTCGGAAATGGACAAATTGCTACACGGGGAGCGGCAGAAGAATCATTCGCTGATGGGATTCATTACCCTGGGACATATCTTGCTGGTGGCTATAACAGACTAAAATCAGAAGTTTCCGGCAAGGTCATTGAAAATGAAGATCTCGTCAATTGGCCCAATTGGTTATGCCTTACTTTTAAAGTGGAAGATGATGATAACTGGTTCGATTTATCCCAAAAAAAAGTACTTTTTTATAAACAAAAATTAGACATAAAACATGGACTCTTAATAAGAGAGATGAGATTTTCAGACAACAAAGATCGTGAAACATCTATCATCAGTACCAGATTCGTAAGCATGAACGATCAACATATGGCAGCAATCCGATGGGAGTTTAAAGCAATCAATTGGTCTGGTAATATAGTTATCCGCACATCTCTAGATGGAAATATAAAAAATGAAGGGGTTAAACGTTATCAGAAATTAAATAACGAACATCTTAATATTATTGATCTTGGTCAATTTGAGAAGGACAATATTTATCTGTTAGTTCAAACGAATCAGTCCCGCATTTACATGGCCCAGGCTTCCTCTTGTCAAGTTTTCCAGGATAATGAAAAAGTTAATTTTCAATACGAAATCGATAAAATAAAAGGAAAAATAAGTCAGAATATCTATTTAAACGTTACTCAGGCAAAAGAAACTATAATAGAAAAAACAGTAGCTATTTATTCTTCCAAAGACATGGCAATAAGTGAGCCTCTTGTGGAAGCTAAAAATTCTATTAGTAAAAGCGAAACCTTTAATGATCTAAAAAAAAAACATCAATATTCCTGGAATGTTTTGTGGGATCGTTTTGATTTTTATTTTTCAGATCCTGGAAATACAATCTTACTACTTCACTTACATATATTTCATCTGCTTCAAACTTGTTCTCCACATACTATTGGTAAAGACGTAGGTGTACCTGCACGTGGTTTGCACGGAGAGGCTTATAGAGGTCACATATTCTGGGATGAACTATTTATATTCCCATTATTGAACTTCCTATTACCTGATCTAACCCAATCACTTCTTAAATATCGCTTCCATCGTTTAGATGCTGCAAAAAGACTTGCTATAAAAGAAGGATTACAAGGAGCAATGTATCCCTGGCAAAGTGGAAGTAATGGAAGAGAAGAAAGTCAAGTCCTTCATCTTAATCCAAATTCTGGCAAATGGGGACCAGACAATACTTACTTGCAAAGACATGTTAACCTTGCAATAGCTTATAACATATGGCAATATTATGAAGTAACAGGTAATATTCCGTTTATGAAAGTTTATGGTGCAGAAATGTTATTGGAAATATCAAAATTCTTTTCAAGTATATGTACCTGGAATAGTCACAAGGAGCGATATGAAATATTAAAAGTAGTAGGACCAGATGAGTTTCATACTTCATATCCAGATTCAGAAGAGCCTGGAATTAATAATAACGCATATACCAACTATATGGCATCCTGGCTTTTTACCAAAGCAATAAAAATCCTCAAGCTGATTGGAAATGCACGCAGAGCCGAATTACTTCAAAAATTAGATTTGAATGAAAAGACCATTTCAAAATGGGATGAAATCAGTCATAAATTATTCATTCCATTTATGGAAAATGGAATAATAGCCCAATTTGAGGGATATGAGAAATTAAAAGAATTTGATTGGAACGGATACCGGAAAAAATATAAAAATATCCAGCGATTAGACAGAATACTAAACGCAGAAAATGATTCTGTGAATAATTATAAGGCCTCCAAACAAGCTGATGTATTAATGTTATTTTATCTGTTTTCTTCAGAAGAATTAGTTGAATCATTTGGAAAATTAGGATATGACTTTACACCCAATCATATTCCGAATAATATAAACTATTATATACCCCGTACATCAGACGGTTCAACACTTAGCCGAATAGTTCGTTCATGGGTTGAAGCACGTTCTAAGCGTGAACATTCCTGGTATTTTTTCCATGAAGCATTGATGAGTGATTTTAAAGATGTACAAGGTGGAACAACTGCAGAAGGCATACATCTAGGTTCTATGGCGAGCACGGTAGATATCATTCAGCGTTGTTATACCGGACTGGTAACACGTAATGATGTTTTATGGCTTAATCCCTCTTTTCCAAAAGAAATAGATTCAATGGACTTAACACTATATTATAGAGGCCTTTGGTTAAAGATTTTTTTCCGCCCAAATGAATGTAAAATTGAAGCGAGTGATGGAGCTCTACAACCAATTACTATTGGGTTTAAGGATGAAAAAATACTGTTAAAACCCGGAGACACTATAATAATTCCTATTCATAGGTAAAATGTTCTATTATATATTAAATAGGATTAGTGACTTAACTCCTGTTATAAAATCAATTATGCATCGATTTCATATTAATCTTTTTAATCTTGTTTTGCCACTTTTCTCCTTAATGAGTAACCTAAAGAATCAAGGCTGTGAGGAAATTGCGTTAAGAAATTTCCTCATGGCCGGTCCTTTTTGACAAGGGGTATTAAAACACTAATCTTAATATTAAATAAATTGGAATATCTATCAGGAGGTGAAATAGACTTATCACTCAAAAATAGAGCGAACAAAAGCAAGAGTACTATAAAATTTAAACGTCTTTTACAATAAATAATCAATTCTATTCTATTATCTTCATATAGCCTCATCTTCCTTATCGCTCAACTTGCCTTTGGGGTTAGTTTCTTTAAACAATCCTCCTTTAGGATCCAGATAACCTTTATTAGAAAGCGGTGTCAGTAGTACTAAGGTGAGAAAATTCACAATACATAGCATAAGAGAGATCTCCACTCTGCCAAATCCTATACACATGCCAATAGCAGCTGTATTCCAGATACTGGCTGCAGTAACAATGCCTTGGATGTCCCCCTTTTCTTTTAATATCATTCCCCCTCCGATAAAGCCAATGCCACTTAGCATCCCCTGCATTGTGCTTCCAATTATCGATGGGTCTCCATTGCTTATACTTACACCTTTTGCCAGAATTACAAACCCACAACTTGCCATTGATACAATAGGGAACGTACGAAGACCTATACTATCAACTCCTTTCCCTCTCTGCCAACCTACGGGTATTCCCAATAACAATGCAATAAAAATCAGTATTACAGAATGGCCAAAGGTCCTGAGGCTAAAACCGATAAATTGCAAAGGTTCAGCAATAAATTCCATAGGTTTTGTATTTTATCATGGCCCCAAACTAAAAAAGACAAGCAATCTGTTTGTACTATTATATAGTAATACAAAATACTTACATTCATGACAAATGTTTAATTATCTGCTGTAATCAAATATTTATTTTGATCTTAATTTATCTCTTACTTCCATTAGTGCAAAGCCCAGTAGATTTAGTCCATTCCACCTTAATGGATTATCAGCTTTGTCGCTATCTGCACTCAGGCCAATGCCCCATATTTTGTCGACCGGACTTGCTTCTACTATAATTTTATCTTTCGTAGAAAGTAAATAATCTTTAAGATCGGCATGCTGCGAAAATTTGTGTAAGTTTCCAGCTACTACAATTCCAAAACGTTTATCTGCCCAGATATCTTCCTGATAATTCAGTACTTGTCGACCAATCGCTTTAGCTTCCTTTGGTGATCCGGCAATAAGTATCTTTTCATATGCCTCCGTATCTCTGAACAATAGTGCCTTTTGTCCCATCATCCAATGTTCTGCTGTCTTATATATAACACCATCAACTTTGAATGAAACACTCCACCATTGACTGAAACAAGTTGGTGTTAAATCTCCGTTTTTGCTTTTCTGATGTCCCCAAAAAAATAAAAACTTAGACCTTTTTCCTTTCTTATAATTTTCAATAAGCCATTCTAAATTATATGTCATTGTTGTTGCTTAAAAAATTTGTAATAAATAATTAAACCTCCCAATCACTTCTGTATGTTACAGTCTTACGCCCATCATGTAACTCTGGTTTAATAATGGATACGACTACTTCAATCTTTTCACCAAATATTGCCTTAATTTCTTCAGTAACCTTATCTTTCAGCTCTTCATTACTCCATCCATTAAAAGTAAGTTTATAGTCTTTTGACTGATGCAGTGTAAATCCTGTGAGAGGCAGTTCGGCCATAGCTCTGGATATTTCAATATTATTAACTCTGCTACCTTCTTTAGCATAAAAACCTACAGGGTTTCGTGCTTCCAAATCAATAAGATAAGGAATTCCATTTTCAATTTTCAATGAACAAAAGTCTCCGGTGCGATACCTTATTAATGGGAGAAAAGGATTATTTCCCCCTGTAATAACGAGTTCACCTCTTTCTCCATAAGGCAAAAGAACGTCATCATGTTCTTCAAATATCTCAAGATACAAATCAATTTCAATTTATCACTTACTTCATTATGATAATATAACGAAAACATATAGGTTGTAATCGCACTGGTATCTGTAAACAGATACTGATTTGCTTTATACAATTGCTGATCTTCCTGAAGCAAATGTCCTTCTGCGATTTCTGTCAACTGATCCAAAGTAAGTCTTCTGTCTGATTGGTTTTGCTCCCAATACTCTCTGCCATATTCAGGCATCCAGACTGTTTTATATTCCTCTGATAATTTTTTAGCTAACGTAGTTTTTCCTGTAAACGGAGCTCCCAGGAATACTACATTTACTACAAAATCCTTATAAACAACAGGTGATAAATAATTTTTATGAAGAAAAACATTTTCTCTCACTAAAGTTCCTGATATCGGCACTACAGTCCTAGCCCTATCCACTTCTCTGTTTAAAGCTCCTAAAGATTGACTCATGTGATCACCATAAAATTCACTTGAATAAAAATGTGTTATCTTCCTTCCCTTCAGCAATCCTGAAATATAATCTTCCTGAATCTTTTTAATCTCTGATGAATCTCCCGTTACCGAAGGTCCATCTACACCTTCTATCACTTCAACATTCGGGTATAATGTCCGTATCCAGGATGCTCTGATATTTAAAGGTATGCCTGTTACTTCAGGTGCATCATATATCACTATGATTACATCATCCATCTCACGGATGGCAGTTTCAATCATGTATTGATGCCCCTTATGAAAAGGAGCAAATTTACCAAGAGTCAGTCCTGTAGTTTTCATTTAACCAGAATAGATTTAGCCTGATAATAATCCTTACGCCATTCTGCAAGCCCTGAAATAGCCATAAAAAGGAATAACAGATACAAACCTGTAGTCCAATAAAGTTCTTTATACCAGTAAACATAAATAGCCACTATATCAGTATGAATCCAGAGGATCCAGGATTCAAGTTTTTTCCTGGACATAAGCCATTGAGCAATCAGGCTTGAAGACATGATGAAAGAATCCGGATAAGTAAGTGATGCGTCTGTATACAATGTAAAAGTGAATCCTAATATAAGAGTCAATGCCAGACACAAAGCTCCATAGATATATGTAAACTTTCCACAAAGAGTAATTCCAGAACTTTCTTTATTAATATTACTTTCACTCCAATGGTACCATCCATAAATACTAAGCAGTACATAGATGACATGCAAAACCATATCTGCATAAAGTTTTGCCTGATAAAAAACAGAAATATAAAGCACTACCTGAACGAGCCCTATAGGCCAACAGGCAATATGTTGTTTTATAGTAAGCCATACACAAATTACTCCAAATATTGTTGCTATGATCTCTATTTCAGACATGTTATTAAAAAATCACTATTCTAACCTTTCGCCAACTTTTATAAGTAAGGCCTAAGTCATTATAAACTTCTGACTTATACATGTTTTTAAATATACTATTTATATGAAACTTGAACAACCCAATTTGAATCCGACACATAATATTAATACTGAATCGTTTTAATCAAAAAATAGTTACCACAAAAGTTCAGACAGCATCTTCTTGTTTGGAAATGAATAACATACCATCCAATCGCACCTTTCTAAAATTAAAATAGTGCAGGTCTGTTTCTAATTTAACTTTTTCGCTTTCCCAATAAAAGATTAATTCCTCTGCTGACATCGTCCCTATTTGAGCCTAATAGATTTCCGGATCGTAAAATGATTACATCTGTAATTAAATACTCCAGACTAATGCTATAAGGTAAAAACTCCTTTCAACCTTATTACACTTTCATTTTTAATTATATAAAAGTTAAAGAGTTTGCTTTTGTAACATTTGATACATACTCTAAAAAATAAATCCACTTTCTTGAAGGTCAATTGGTAAGGAATAATGAAAATATCATCATCCGGTTTACAGTTCAGCAAGTATTATAATCCGACCTATCAATGACCAAAGCAACTATGTTATGAAAATTTTTAAAGACTTATTCATCCGATACAACAATCTCAACGAAAGTAACTTTTACATTTTGTTTAGCAATAACACCTGTTTAAGTGGTGTTGTCGAGATTTTGCCAGGATCTGATGGAGGATATGTTGAAAACTCCATAATAAAAGAACCTACCGTTGAAGGTAGGTATACATTAAGACATAACAGCATCGATCTTCAGTTAGAGAATGGAAAATGGATATCATGGACAAAAATCACTGATAATCTTTATCAGGAAAATGACAGGGAAATCATTCGCCTGACTGATTATAATCTCTCAGAAGCTTTTCTGATTACTCATCAAAATCAAATTCAGAAAAAGACAGAACCGGTGCAACACGGATATTCTGTTTTAGACACTGGTCTGGAGACTGAAAATATCTTTGTGGCCAACTGGTTTCTTGGTAATACATGTAGTTACTCCTGCAGTTATTGCCCTTCTTACCTGAATGATGGTTCTATTCCCTGGACAGATCTTGAAATTCTGAAGAACTTCATTGATACACTTTTTGAGAAAAAAGCAGGACAAAAGATTGTAATAGAATTTACAGGAGGAGAAGTTACGCTATACAAAGACTATGGCGCTTTATGCTCCTATATAAAATCTAAAGGTGGCGTGATCTCAATGATTACAAATGGTTCAAGAACAATGGACTGGTGGAGAAAGAATGTTCAGCATTTTGATGTCATAGCATTCAGTTATCATACAGAGTTTGCAGACAGGGCGAAGTACCTGGAGCTTGCGGATTTCCTGAAAGACAAGGTTGATCTGAATTGTAATATTATGGCACCTCCGGGCAAACTGGACTTCTGTCTGGAATTGGGGGAAGATATCCGTAAGCTTGGTATCTATACTGTTAACCTGATGCCGTTGATAGAAGACCTGGAAGGAGAACTTTTACCTGGCTATACTCAAAATGAACTTGATGTAATTGATCAATTCAATTCTACTACATCAAAAGAACCTATTGTCAATAAAACAAAGGTTATCAGTAAGAGATCTGATCTCTCAAAAGTATATCCTGACGGGAAAAAACAAAAGGTATCTCCTCCACTCCTGGTCTCCTCAAAGGAAAATACTTGGTGGGGCTGGAATTGCCTGAGTGGTGTGACTCAGATAGCTATTGATGCAAAAGGAGACATATTCAGAGGATGGTGTATGGTCGGAGGCAAAATAGGCAACATAGGGAATCCCAATCTTACCCTTCCTGATGATCCTGTTTTATGCAATAAAGAATTATGTCATTGTCATTTTGATTTCTATTCCAAAAAAGAAATTTTATAACAAATAAAAAGTTAACTAACAGATATTTTGATTATGTCTTTAATTACAAGCTTTTATTTACAAGTATATTATAACAGAATGGAGGTTAACCGATTTCTCTTCGAATGTCTGCTTCCTTTGTATGAAGAGGCTCCTGAAGAAGATGGTTTTAATTTCTTTCATGAAACCAGTTATCGAAGAGGCGATCATTTTAAAATATATTTCAGATTTAACAAACCTCTTGACATTCTATATATCAGAGAGCAATACATTTCCAAAATCAGTACATTCCTTCGGGAAAATCCAAGTAAAGATCTTGATACGACTTTCTATTATCCTCAAACCTTCTTTCCGAGCTATCCCAACAACAGCCTTCACGAGTTTGATATAAACCTGAGGATATCATTCACTGAAAGCGATTTTATCAATGAAAAACTTCTTGACTTTTTATGCAAGTATACTCCTAAAATGCTGGAAAGCAGAGGAACCTTTGACGACGACCTCGTCTTTGCTACCGGACTTGTATTATCCGATTCTATTATAACCATACTGAGCGATAGCCGTCATGAAAAAGCAGATTTTTCAGAATGGCATTTTAAAGTACGCATGCCTACTGCTGATTACTTTTCAAGAAAAGACAAAGAGTTAAGGAAACTAAAGCAAAAAGAGATCAAAGAAATTGCAGAGCTTATGCGGAGGAGTTTCATTGAACAAAAAGAAACCATTGCCTCTCTGATCGTAACTTTTGCTGATGATATAGAAGATACCGACTTTTACTGGCTTGCGGATTTCAGAAGAGATATTTTAACATTTAAACATATTCTTAAAGAAGAAAAATACATTTTGCCTGACTGGTTCAAATACACTTCTAATACAAAGACACGGCTCCAGGATCAGGAAAAATGGCCTATAATGGCTTGTGTGCTTAAGCACCTATTTGAGACGCTCGGAATACAGGAGGAAAATTGTCTTCAGACTTTATATATGATAAAAGAACATTATAAAGATGTTGATAAAAAGTTAGCCTAAGAAAACCTCAACCTAAATCCTTCTCCATTTGAGAAGGATTTAGGTAAATGTCAATCAGAATGTATTTCCTTAACTTTAAATTTCAGCTTTAAACCTTTAAGACCTTATCCCGATAATGAATTAATGCATTTCTTGTAACAGGGTAACCATGCCCCAGATAAAACACCTCCAGACTCAAAGCCAACAATTTATCAATACTTGCTTTTACTTCAAGTAAATTATCATGAAACGGAGGTTTCTTCATTCTTGAATGAAAAGCCAAGCCACCAAGCAGAATTCCTGAAGAAGCCAAATCCGTTATAATAGCGTGCCTTTCATCAACAACTACAGATAGAGAGCCGGGTGTATGGCCGGGTGTATGTATAACCTTTCCATTAATTCCATAAGTACTCAGATCAAAATCACTATTGCCTTCTAGAATTATATCGGGTGAACATCCAGGTGCTTGTGCTGTCAGTAATCTTCTCTTTAAGATATTCCAGATTTTCTTATTTGGCTTAAGTGTTTCGGCCATACTTTTCCCAGTAATCAAAGCCTGTGCGTCCGACTCATGGACCATAACAGGTACATTCAGAATCTTTCGTAATGCCCTCACACTCCCGAAATGATCGATATGACCATGAGTAATAATAATAAGGCCAATATCCTCCCTCCTTAAGCCTTGATCATCTATTTGCTTAAGAATTTTTGATTCGCTGCCGGGAATTCCGGTGTCTACCAATACATGTTTTCTGTTCCCTTTGATGAGAAAGCAATTCATCATCCCATAAGGGAGCACTGATAATTGAATGATCCTTTGCATTGCATTTATATTTATTACAATACAAAGTTCATTAACAACCTTAGTTCTTTTACTTGATAAATGTTAGGAAATTTTCTTGCGAATCCTGCTTAATGATTCTGGTTTAATTCCGATATAAGAGGCAATATATTGAATAGGAACGTTTTGAATTATTTCCGGGTGAGACTGGACTAATTTATGGTATCTCTTTTCTGCTGGAAGAGAGATCAGATCATTGCTACGCTGAAAATTGTTTGCTATAATTTTCTCGTAATTGAATCTGCAAAATTTTTCCCATGAAGGGATTTCAACAAAGATCCTATCATAATCTACTCTGGAGATATAAAGCATTTCACAATCTGTGATGCATTTAAGATTAGATGACGAAGGTGTTCCTTTCAGAAAGCTTTCAAAGCTTGTGATAAGGCTATTGGGTGTACCAATGGATGTTGTAATCTCATTGCCATCTTCAAAATGATAAATCCTGGCAAAACCTGATTTTATAAAATAAAGATTTTGTGCAACGGAATTTTCAGCTTCCAGCAGACTTCCTTTTTTAAAGATATCGTAATTAAATACCCTCATGAGCACCTTAATATCCTCTTCTGATAATGAAACGGTTTTGGAGATATATTTTAATAAGGATGAGATAGGCATTTGCTCTAATATTTTTTTTTAAATTTTTAGTCAATACCAAAATCATTGGTAAAAGATTTCTCTGGTTCTACTTCGTAGTAATCAACACCGATACTTTCTACAGTAATTGCTATTATTGAAACAAAAATTTCATAAATATCTGATATATTTTTTCGGTCTATTAATTTTTTATGATTACGGGCACAGACAGCATCAATAAAATGTCCCGCAGTGACCTTTTTCCATTCATATTTTGGAGTCCATACCAGAGAAGAAAACAATTTTCTGTGATTTTTGTCTGACAAATAAGGCTTAGGAAGAACTAAGTCTGTCTTTTGAGCAATGGAGTCCCACAATTCATCATATAGAGGATTTAGAGTTTTAAAGATAAGATCTGAGTCAGAGATCTCATCATTTATCAGGCCTTCCAGCTTTAAAGCTTGATTTATAATCTGGAGCATTTCCTTCTTTAAAGACAAATCATTAGTTTCTATATTCAGGTATATAGCAACCATATTGACCATATCCAGCACTGTATTAATCTTTGCGGCATTACTGTCGAGGATCTGAATTTTAAAGTGATTTTCTATATCCACAAGGAGTTGTACACTACCAAGGCCCATAGACTTATAATAAACTACTCTTTAATCAATCTTTGAGAATAAGTTTGTCCATTTTCATTTGTTATCCGAATTATATAGACACCAGGAGGTTGATTTGTTAAATCAAGTTGAAAACCCGAACCAGATAAAACAATTTTATCATATACATCGAATATTTCCCAACTAGAATTGTGTTCCAGATAAACTATGTCTTTTGAAGGATTAGGAAAAATATTAATGGTCGTTTTTTTCTGATCATTATTAATGCCCAGAACACAATCATCAATCCAGTCTGCTGTGATGTCTTTATGGTAGTACGCGTTCGCAAATTCTATATCCGGTACACATATTGATCTTAAGCTCGGCATATTCCTGCAATATAAAGAATCAATATTCCGATTATGCGAGAAATCCAGATATTCAAATTGATTATCATCACATTTCACATACTCAAGGTCTATATTTCTGGAAAGATCAAGATGGGTTAATACATTTGAAGAACAACCTAATCCTTTTAATGACAAATTATTCGAAAGATCAAGGTGGCTTAATCTATTTGAAGAACAATCAAATGCTATTAGAGACGGATTATTTGAAAGGTCAATATTTTTAATTGAGTTTGAGACCACAGTTAACATCATTAATTTAGTATTTTTGGACAAGTCGATTTCATTAAGATAATTATTAAAACACCATAATTCAATTAATGAATCCGCTGTACTCAAATCTAAACTTGTTAAAAAGTTATCATTACACACCAGAGTACTTAGTTCAAGATTATTTGATATGTCAATACCGGATAGTTTATTAACTCCACAATTGAGAAATTTCAATTTCTTATTTTTTGACACATCCAAAACAGTTAAATTATTGGTAGCAACTAGAAGAGTATCCAGATTTATAAAAGCTTCTATGCCGGTCAAATCATTGATATTTGCATTCCTTAATTCTAGACGGGTTACTGCCTCCGCTTCCGCCACCTGAATTTTCTGATCTTTATTGGTGTCTGTAGAATATAATATTGCTTTCAAAAAATTTGAATCAGGAATATTTACATCTTGTGCTTGCAAAGCCCTAACACAGGAGATCGTAATAAAAACTATTAATACAATTTTTCTTTTCATATTAAAAATTTAAATGTTAAAAATTATTTTTTCAATGATAAAACAAATTACAAACTCCTTGTCAAAATCATACTTACCCCAATAATTACAAAAGGAATAATAAAAGATAAAATCCAGATGACTGTAAAAAGAATTTTACCTCCTACCTTAAGATCCTGTATAGGTTCTTTCTGAATGACTGCCTTAACCTGTTCTATTATCTTCTGTTCATTTTCCGAAACCTCATATTTTCCGGGAGTAATATATTTACTAAAAGCCTTAACATGTTTCCCTATTTCATCACGCACAAGCCAGTACTCTTCATTACTAAGTTCATCATAACTTTTATTAATATTAATTCCTTTATCCACTACTGCTTCCTTTGTCTTTTTTAATTGTGACTGCGCAAATAACTGCAGGATCAGGAAGCCTGGAACAAGCATCAAAAAATAAGATCTAGAAGTGATGGAATAGTAAAAAAGAGCCCCAATGGATATATAACTGAATATGCTGCTTATAAGCTCGCTTCTCTCAAAGAACAGAGATTTAATAAATCGTCCGCCATCAAAAGGCATTATTGGCAGCAGATTAAACAGGTTAATTAAAACCATAAAACCAGCAATGTTCAACAAGAAGTCATTATGATATGCCAACCCGAAGTAATACAATATAGCACCAAGCAATGCACCAGGTAAAGGTCCTGCAAGAATTATAATGATTGATTGCTTTTGCGAGATCTGCTCTTTGGTACCTGATACAAAAGCTCCAACAAGTGGTACAAAAAACATTGATACATCCTTGTAACTGTAGATCTTCATAGCGGCAAAATGGCCCAACTCATGAAAGAGTACCACGCCTGCCAATATTAATATGTTCGTTAGGCTCCAGTCAAACACGAAATAGGAAGCAGCAATAAACAAAAGTGCACTTGCAATTGAAGGCAGCAAAGATTTAGCAGCACTTTCCTCAACAGGCTTGTCTGGATATACTTTCTCTGTAGGTTCCGAGGTTATAAGACTTTCTTGCTCTTCCATACAATTATTATTTAATTAATTAAAAAATTACTCAAGGCTCAATACTCATCGTCAACAACGGAACTACCTTTACATTCCCATGCTGATCTTTTCTGAATTTATAAGTATAGTTGTAATGTGTTTCCAATTTGCTTTCATTCGGAAGACCGTTGATCAGATAAATATTCCTTTCTTCTGCAAAGCTTATCAGTTCTTTCAGATAAGGAGCTGAGATCTGTCCTACCTCATCTATAATACAATGAACTTTAAAATTCTGCGTTGTCTTCTCTGTGGATTCTTTAATGAATACATTTAACAACGTAATATATATTACAGCTTTTACAAGCATATCAGTACCTGTAGAACCTACTCTGTCTATTTTCTCAATCCAGCCGGTATCGTTCTTCCCTTCTTTGATTCTAAAGCGCAGCTCAAATAAATCCTGCACTTTAATCTCGTCATAATTTTCTTCACTAATGGTTTTCTGAAGGTCGTTCAAAAGCTCAACTGACTTTTTATCTATCTCTGACTTTGCTTTGTTCTCCTGATTAAACAAATTCGATTCTCCATATAGGAAAGGGTTCTGCTCTCTAAACTCTGCAATCTTCTGAAGCTTCTTCAATACCTTGTTTTCACTGTCTTCAGACTTCAGCTTTATGTATTCGATCAGTTTAGAACTTTCAAATGATGCTCTTCCAAAGTCTGCTTCCATCTTACTGATCATCCGGTTGATACGTCCTTTGTGGTCTGTCAGCGCTTTTACTTTGGTAGCAATGGCATCTATTAGCATGCCATGGTTTTTGGCTACTTCTGCTATGGATGTCTGGATCTTATTTTCATTATAAAACTCCTGCAAGTAATCAGCAAATCTTTCGTATTCAAATTCATTGGCGTTCGGATTGATACGGAAATTCAAGTGGTTTTCCGGACGGAAGCGTCCTGTAAATTCTGTAATCTTATTTCTGAACTTCTCAAACTGACCATGATATTCTCCATCATTTGAAAACAGCTGAGAACAAAGAGCTGTAATACCAAGGTCAGAAGGCATGGCAGTGGCAGGTTCTATCAAATGACGCAGACGTTCATACAAAGCTTTTTCTTTAAAATGCTTTTCAAAATAATCAAGCCCGTCTGTATACTTCTTAAGCTCTTCAAGGAATTTTGAACTCTCCTTTTCAAGCTGAACTTTATCCTTTTCATACGCTTGTTTTTCAGCATTAAAATCCCTTTCACATTGCTTCAGTTTCTCATCAAGGATTTCTTTTTCTTTGTTGAAAGACTCTATTTTATCAAACAGTTCGCGCTTGTCCTTCTTATAATCATTTACAAACTCAGAGTTTTTTTCAATCTCATCCAGACCCTGTTTAATGTTTTTTATTTCATTCTCCAGCGCTTTGATCTTAGAATCATCTATACCCTTATTCTTTAAGCTCTTGGATTTATCTTCCTGCAGCTTCTCTCTTCTTTCATTAAACTCTTCAAGTTTTGCATCTTTTGATTCTTCTAGTATGGTAGCTTCATCCTCATATGCCTTTTTCGCCTCAGCGATCCGATCCGCTTCTTTATTCTTTAATAATTTCAATTCATCTTTGAGTGATTCGGAAAGACCTTTCATTGATGCATTGATTTCAGCCAATTCCTTTTTGATCTCTTCCTGAAGTGTGTATACCTCTGTGAGATCCTGTTCTCTCTGGGCTTCAGCTTTTCTTTCCCAGTCATTCAGGTCAAGTGTGAATTGCTTCTCCTTTTGTTCGTCCTGCTCGGCATCATAATCCAGTTGAGAAAGTTCATTTTTGAATTGTGCACTTTTCTTACCAATGGATGCAAGCTTGGATTGCTCTTCTCTTGCCTGTGTTTCTCTGAAATCAAGAAAATTCTGATTCAGTTTAGATTTTTCTTCCAGCAAGGAAGATTTCTCCTGTTCATATTCCTCAAGAGACTTGGAATGAATTTTAACATTAGAAAGATCGAGCTGGATTCCATATAGAGTATCCAGTTCCTTTTGAATCAACTTAGGATTCAGATCCTTATTAAAGAGAAGTTCTTCATTACAAACCTTTCCTATTGTTTTAGGCCATTCAGGATAATTCTCCTGGAGGAAGCCAAAGAAAGCATTCTGATGAATTGAAAGCTTATCCTCAATAGTTTTGATCTTTTCATCTATTATGGCTATTTCATCTTTATTCTTCGAAGTAAATTGATCTGCGGTGATCCTGTTCTTTTCTTTTATATGTTCGGCTTCTTTTCTCAGAGCCTCTATTTCTCTGTTCTTAATTTTTGATTGGGCCTCTCTGTCAAGTCTCCTCTTCCCTATTTCATCAAGGTTCTCTTTTATAAGTGCAATTTCTCTTTCAAAGTACTTCTTCTTTTTTATTTCCTTTTCTGAAAACTCTGCTTTCTGCTTATCCAGCTCTCTTTTGTGCAGACGCGCTTTGTATTGATCAATTGCAGAAGCATTCTTTTCTCTTAGATTATTTTCACTCTTTCTGAACTCCTCTGTCAGCTTGCTTTTTACTTCCTGAAATTTTCTTTCAAGAGATAAGCCCTGACTGGTAATCATATTCAGAAATTCCTTTTTTTCATTTTCAAGTCCATCGAACAAAGTCTTGAATTGCTGCTCAACATCTTTGAACCCTGCAGTTAGTGTTGCATATTCCGTTTCTCTGGCTTGCAGACTGGCCAAAAGCTGAGGTTTTTCCTCTGCTTTCTTCATTAGCTCTTCTATTCCTTTTCCCTGATATTCTTTTTGCTTTTTATCTGCTTCTTTCAGCCTTGATTTAATAGCTCCTATTTCCTGATTAATTTCTCCCTTTTTCTCCTGAAAGGCGTTTTCTTTCCATTTAAAATCTTTTGTTAGTGCCTCTGCCTTTTGTCTGAAATTTGCTACTTGAAGTCCTAATAATTCTTTCTGTTCCGTTGCATATTTTATTGCTCCACCAAGTTCTGCAGCTAACGCTCGTTGTTTGGTTTTAAGATTTTTTATCTGTGAGAAATTATCTTTAATCAACTCTCCTCTTTGAGCATTCTCTTTTCTGAAGAAAGTCTCGATGTCCTGATACTTCTCAGTAAACTGACGCAACTGACGTTCTACAGTCTTCAGTTCTATATTGGTATGTTTGGTACTGATAGAGTTTGCGATACATTCTTTCACAAACTCTGCTTTTATAGAAGCTTCGGAACTCAGGAAGATCGAAGTAATAGCAAGAGGTATATTGTGATAGTTGCTATTTCCTTTAAGCAGTGCAAACTTCTTATAACGTTTGTCCGGATCTGCACCATAGATTATATTTCTATACCTTTCAAATGTTTCAATCTGATCGCTATAGTATAACTTATGCTCATTAAACCTTGTCAGTACTTCTTTAGGAAGAACGGCTTCATTGTTCACAATATACAGATCCTTATTAAAAGGACTTTCCACAAAACGAAACAACAGTTTATTATGTCTGTATACCATCACATGGAACATTCCTTCTTCTGTCAGAATTTCATATATGATATATGAATTAGGGTATTGGAAATAATAATCTTCAAATGACTTCTGAGAACCGGAAATACCAAGCCCTCTGGTATTCGCGCTGTAGAAAAACAATATAGCCCTTTGCAGTGTAGTCTTTCCCATGTTGTTGGTTCCAACAAAACATGTATTACCTGCTATCTCTGCACTGGAATAATCGGTATTTGCAATATTGATAAAAATGATTCTGTTAAGAATTCTTTTGCTCTCCATCGTCATCAATAGTTATAAGGGAAATAATAGTTTCAAGATAATGAATGGCATCCATTACTTTATAAGTATCTTCATCTTCCTGTTCAAAAAAACCGCCATTAGCAAGGGAACCGGCAACCTCTATGACTTTATCTATCAGCTTGTCTTTTCTTGACAAAGCAAATATCTTTTGTCTCAAACGTTCATTAGCAAAGCATTCCTCAGCAATCTGAGTCACCCTGTAACGCGTACCTGTAACAGGCTTCACATCCAGACAAGAGAAAAAATCCATTACATCGATAAAGTGAGCAAACTGCTCCAGTTTTTTCTCCATATTGGTGTTCGTCTCATCCTGCTGACTAAAATAATAATAGTTATGCCCACTTTCCAGGTGATAGCCAATATGGGCAAAATACTCTTTCAGTATCCTGAAGTTATCTTCATGACTGATACAATCATACAACCTTGCCTGACTTCCGTTAGAACTGATGAAGTTACCTTTGCTAAGGATCTGAAATATTTCTGCTGTTTGTTTAGGAACCATGAGAAAGTATTAAGTTATAAGTTGAAAGTTCAAAGATTAAAGTATGCTTATTGCTTGATCTTAGTTCAACTTGCTTTGCTGTTATCACTTTAATTGCAAACATTAAATGATTCTCTCTATTTAAATCTTTTACTTACACAGTAAAATGATCACTTACTTTTTTTTTGTTTTGCTTTGTTTGTTTTCGACTTAGTTACTTTTTTCTTCTCATCATTGAGAGTAATAGTGTTAGGCAATTCATTCTCAACTTTATGACTTAAGCTATCAGGTTTCTTCTTTTTACTTTCCGCTTTAAGCTTTACGCCTTCCGCTTTTAACTTTTTACTTTCAACTTTAAGCTTTACACTTTCTTCTTTCGACTTTCTTCCTTTAGCTTCAGACTGTAAGCCCACCACTCTAACCTCGTCACCTTTAGCCTCGACCTGTTGAGCAGTGGATTCTTCAATTTTAGCTTTAAGCTTTTCGCCTTCTGCTTTCAGCTTTAAGCTTTCCGCTACATCCTTTTCACTTTCAACTTTTAACTTTTCACTTTTAACTACTGTAAGCTTTTCGCTTTCTGGTTTCGGCTTAATCAACGCATACCCGACTTTCTGCTTTTGGCCTTTATCATTGATCAGTTCTATAAAGTTAAACTCATCTGTGATATTTAATTGAGGATCATAGTCTATAGAAATACCGACATATAGGGAAATTCTTTTTTCGAGACTTAGCTCACCGATTTTTTCAGGGAAATTATAAGATTGTACAAATTGAAATAAATCAACATTTCCAGATTGAAATTTTTCTACAAGTCCTGCGATATTAAGACTTGCAGACTCTTCTTTGTATGTTTCATAAAACCCATCAGACATTCTGCCTGCAGGCTTTCTGTCGGTATGTCTTAATAAATGAAGTTTTGATGCTACCTTTTGAGTAAGTGCAGCTCCCTGATCAGAATAAAGGAAATCAATAGACAATCTTGTTTTCAAGGGAACGCGTTTACGGAACATTAAGGCATTGGTTGAAGCTACGACATCGACAAAGTTGGTTTTATACTTTAGTTCTTCGTAGTCTTTTAATTCTTTAAGCCGCTGTATCTTTCTGTAAATTTCCGCTTGATACTGAATCTTATTGATATAGTCAATGATCTGCGCCTGGATTTCATTCAGATAATCACGATTCCTGACTAACGTGTATCTTAAATCAAGAATAATAGAGCTCAACTCGGCATCCACAATCATATTAAAAAAACCCTGAGCATCAGAAATGATTTGCTCTGTTTCTTTAATAAGATTGATGATATCATCCCGTTTTCTCTTGTATTTATCAAGCTCCTGAAGTTTGATCAGGTAATTACCCTGATTCTTATAAGCTTCATCAATATTCTTATGAAGTTTTATGACTTCCCTCGAAGTTGTAGAATTGATCTTCTTAAGCGACCTTTTTATGTTCCGGAGAAATCTTGGATTACTATCGATCCTGTAATATTTCAGATTTTCATTGAGAGACTGAATATTATCATTGATAAAGCTGGTCGTAACCTCGCCTATTTCAAGCACTTCCTCTATAAAAGTGATAATCCGGTCATCCAGACTGATGATATTATTATTTTCGTGGATTATTTCGTAGATGGCAAGCTTTTCCAGCTTTTCATCACTCATATCTTCCCTGGCAAGGATTTCAGATTTGTTTATGGATTCTTTATTTCCAAAAAGCATTTCTATAACCTCCCGATTTTGGTAAAGGAGATTGATGAGGTCTTTAATGCTTAAAGGTTGCTTCACTTAAAATACCTGATTATGTTTCACTTGAGGACAAAAAACATTTTTTTAATTTTAGCCCAACTATAAAAATACACTTTTATCCCGGACCTTCGAAGGAGATTTAAGGGAATTCTTACATTTAATTAATTTAATTTAACTCCTTAAAACATCTCTCTGATTTTCAATGAAAAAAAATCCAATTGAAACCTTTCATCCTGAAAAATAATTACCGACAAATTTCATTGAATCATATGCCCTTCCCATATGATCCGATCAAGATTTAAGTTTAAGGTGATTATTAGCTCAATTTCCGCTTTTTAAAACTTCCCTTAATAAATTTAATCCACTTTGAACAAACCTTCAACTGATGAATCCTGTCGGTAAAATTAGAACCTTTGCAATGGTTCCATGGGTTATCTAAGTATAAACTGACAAAGAGATGAGCCATAATACTTTTCAGGATAAAGAAATCAAACAGATTGATACTTCTACATTCTTTACAGAAGTGATGGAAAACTCTCAGGCTGCAGGGGTAATAGTGATGAATGTAAATGGTATAATGCTGGACAGTAGCATTAGTGTCCAAAAAGTATTAGGTTATGCCAAGGAAGATTTAATCGGAAATTATTATGGCCTTTTATTTGTTCCAGAAGATCGTTTAAAAAATCTCCCGGAAGTTGAATTAAAGACAGTAAAACAAAAAGGCTCTTTCATCGATGACAATTACCTCCTTCACAAAAAAGGAGCTTATATATGGATTCATGGAGAAAGTATCTATACGCAGGATAAGGAAGGAAATATTTTTATTATCAAGGTTATATTTGATATAAATGAAAAGAAGCTTTTAGAAGAGCAACTCACTCATTCCAATCAGAAATTGGTTAATATAAATAATGATCTGGAAAATTTTATTTACACTGCTTCTCACGATTTAAAAGCTCCAATAAATAACATAGACGGCCTGTTAGCATCAGTCAAGGAAGAGTTAGATTCTGAATGTAAAAAAAAGTTAGAAGAATCAGGTATATTGGAAATGCTCAATATATCTATTCAAAAGTTTAAGAATACCTTATATGATTTAGCATCTATAGGCAAAACACAAAGCGGAATTGCTGAAGAATTAAAATCCAGAGTCGATTTCAAAGAAGTTCTGGATCAGGTCAAATTTGATTTAATGGATGATATTGAGAATTCTCATGCAAAAATTTATGACTATTTTACTGAAGCATCATTCATCAACTTCTCGAGAAAAAATTTAAGAAGCATTTTGTATAATCTTCTTTCTAACGCGATAAAATATGCCTCTCCGGAACGTATACCAGAGATTATAATCAGAACATCAAAAGTGAGGGAGGATCTTATTCTTTTGGAAGTTAAGGACAATGGTTTGGGCATTTCTACAAAAGATCATGGGAAAGTATTTTCTATGTATGAAAGGATACATACACATATTGAAGGCACCGGAGTAGGTCTTAATATAGTCAAAAGAATTGTAGAAAATAACGGCGGAAAAATTGAATTGGAAAGCCAGGAAGGAAAAGGATCAACTTTTAAAATCTACTTTAAAGAGGAGGAGTAATCTTAATATTATCAGAAAAAAAACTTTTATCTCAATTCAGAGTTTTTATAATACTCAATGAGTTTAAGCATATCTGGAAATCCAATTAAGATTTCCAAGAATGTTTTTTTAGATTTTTCTATTTCACTATTAATTGTTGTTAAAGGAATACCGGAAATAATCACCATAAAATCCATCTTTAAATCTTCTAAAAATCTATATGTATATTCTTATGAATTTAAAGAAAATCTTTGGAGCTATATTAACTTTATTAGGAGCTGTGACCCTCTTGTATGCTGCCTTTATTTTTATCAATAATAAAAATCCTGAATGGAGAACACTTATCGTTTGTTCAATTTTAGGACTGATATTCTTTTCATCTGGAATAGGATTAATCAAAGGAATTAAGGATGATAATTAAAAAAGGAATTTAGTTTTTTTCTTTAATCTTTAACACAGTACCATAGTATTAAATTTGGGATTAAAATATCCCTTAATGAATACATTAAGAAATCAGTTTTCAATTATAGCACCTCTCTGAAAACATTTTTACTTTTTTAAGTATTTTTTGTATACAAGCGTCTATAATTTTCTAACAAACTTATGAAACACAAATTACTTCAAGGAAAGGTCGTTTACCTTTCTATTATTTCGATTCTAATGTTTTCTTTAAATAATGTTTACGGACAACAAGTAAAGTTACCAACCGATACAACATTTAGTGAAAACCTGACTATTGACCCGAATAAAGATATGTATCCGGGAGAGGAGTTTGATATCCATTTTCAAATGACAGGATTTCCTGCTGGCACAATTTATACCGCCTTAGCCCATAAAGACGATGATGAAATCAACATAGGAACAACAACTACCGGTAGTCCGATACATGCAAAAGTTCCTTTAGACGTTGTTCCAGGAAGATATGGTATTAAAGTAGTTGCGGCTTCTGGTCTTCCTGCAAGACCCAAAACCATTCTGATAAGAGACTCGACTACTTATGACCCATACAAATGGTCCAAAGTGTCAGGCAATGAACCCGGGAAACTTATATTTACAGGAACAGGGGAAAGATCAGCAACCTCCAAGCCTCTGGATTTTACACCTGGCGGATTTACCCAAATAAGTTTCAGCTGGCTTCAAACTGCTAATCCAAATTCAGATGTCTATATTGAATATTCCACAGACTATGGCAAAACATGGAATCAGGGCTTAAAACTTGCTACTACTATCAACTACGAGAAATTTCTTTTGTATAATTTTCCCTCTGGGGCAAATTCAGACCATACTATGATCCGTATTATTCAGCCAAATTATATAGAAGGTGCTGATGGCTGGAGAATCAATCTCATATTATTCGATATGCATGGCAATGTTATTATGCCTGACTATTATGAAAATATTCATTTTACTGTAATCGGTCCGAGTATTACTTTAACTCCCCTCACGTCGAGGAAGGTTTGTGCGGGTCAATCAACGAGTTATAGCTACACAACCAATGGAACATTTCCAGAGGGAACGGTTCTCACAGCACAAATATCCTCATCGAATGGTCTTTTTGATAACCCTACAGATATCGGAACTTTGAATGATACAAAGGGAGGAACAATTCATGTAAAATTCCCTGACAATATCAAAGCTGGCCCTCATTACAGAGTGAGAATTATGGCTATTGCCGGCGATAAGCATATTAGCACATCCAACCCATCTCCATATATTGAACTGGGTGAATATCTGAATTATTCAGTTTTAAAAGAAGGAAATATACTTACTGCCCCAGAGGGAACCTCTTATCAATGGTATAAAGATAACCAATTAATAAATGATGCCACCTCAAGGACCTATGAGGTAATGGAATCAGGAAACTATTCCTGTAAGGTTACAGGAACTGATGGCTGTGCTTATAATACATCCTCCATTGATTTATCAATCTTAGGAACCTTTAAAAAGCTGGCTCCTGAACATTTTACCCTCTACCCAAACCCTTCAAGTGATAAAATCACCCTTACATCATTAAAGGCATTTGAAGGTGAAATTGAGGTAAGTCTTTATAATTCTCTTGGAGAAAAAATTTATGGTCAAATAGTTAACCAGGTAACACCAACTTTAGAAATAAATCTTAATCAAATCAAAAGAGGACTTTACTATCTGACAATCACGCATCAAAATGAACGGGTCTACAAGCCAGTCATTAAGCTTTAATTAAATAAATACTTTTAAAATGTCACGGAAGGCCTTATTTATAGGGCCTTCTGTTTTTTAATAACAGATAAATAACAAATTAAAATCTTAGAATTACCAATTTAAAGCAGCGTTAGCCATTTCATAAGGCACTTCCTATTTCCCTGAAAACTGGCTAAATTGCCTCTTGATTTAAGGATTTAAAGGATGAAAGTATCGGATTACAGAAAAGAAAAAAAGAGAAAAAAAATCAAGCTTACTCTATTGGGCCGTGTACTTTTATTTACCCTTCTTTTCTGTATCGCATTGCTGATCTGGAATAAATTCAGATTCTTATTTAATAATCAGCCATTCCTGGACAATAGATTGTATCCACTTGAACTTGATTCAATTAATGCAACTAAGAAAAAACTTTATAAGAAAAGAGCTGATAAAGCTGAACTGGAAAAGAACTTTTTGAACCTGATTAATAAAAAGGTATTTCCTTATTGGTATGGAACCAAATGGGACTTCAACGGAACAACTGAAACACCTAATGATGGAAGCATAGCCTGCGGATACTTTGTAACCACAGTATTAAGGGATATGGGAGTCCCAATCAAAAGAAGCAGAATGGCTCAATGCCCATCAGAAGAGATGATCAGAAGTCTTGTATCAAAGAAAAATGTTCATCACTTATCCGGTATTGATATTAATACTTTCGAGACCAAACTGAAACAGTTTGGCAATGGGATATATGTAACCGGATTGGATAAACATACAGGATTTATTCTACTTTCGGATGAAGGAAATTATTTTATCCATAGCAGCGGCATGTATCCCTTTCAGGTTGTAAAGGAACCATTACTAGAATCAAATGTACTTATTAAATCAAACTATAGAGTTGTAGGTAAGATAAGCTCAGATGAAGGATTTCTGAGAAAATGGGTAAAACATGCCAGAAGTCAATGAATCAGTCTGTAAAGTTACCAATAACTTATTGGGCGCTTATCTTGTGACATATTTTTCAGATGCCTTAAATGTGCCAATATACCTCCCCAATAAGTAGTTTGATTAGGTCTTACTCCGTTTTCAAGCAACACTTCATATAAAATTTTATTGAGTCTTGGATAATAAAAATGATGAATATGAGGAAAAAGATGATGTGCAATATGATTATTAAAACCTCCGAATATAAAATTTGCTAAGTTACTATGTGGGTGCATATCATTAGAACATTTAACCTGATTCATCAACCAGGAAGTCTCTATAAACCCTTCATGATCCACTTTAGGATATTCTACTCCTTCTACATGATGAGTCATAAAAAATGTAAAGAGGAGAAACAATGATATGACAATGTGCATCATTACAAACCCTAACAAAATGATAAACCAAGGCTGTGATGAATATATTAAAGGTAGTATCAGAATATAGAATATGTAAAACGACTTCTGAATCCAGAAAGAAGCTATGTATTTTAATGAATGTGGTTTCTTTCTGTTCTTACCAGAAAAAAAGATATTAAAATCCTTAATACCAATCCAAAACAAAGAATAGGAAGTATATGCTAAAGGAGCATAAAGATGCTGATAACGATGATACCACATATACTTACTCGCTGGTATTACCCTTATCAGACTTGATATTTCCAGGTCAGTATCATACTTTTCTACATTAGGAGCATAGTGATGAGAATCTACATGCCTTTTCTTCCAGGATTCCGCATGTGCACCATTAAGTGCATATATCAGAATAAAGCAGATATCATTATAGCTTTTATTTTTAAATATTGTTCCATGTGAAAAATCGTGTGCAAAGTTAAATGCCAGCAATAAGGTCAGAAAGCCATATAAAATAAAACTGCCACAAAATGCTAAACTGCTATCTGAATTATATATACATGCGTATGTCAGCGACAGCATTAAACTATAAAAGATAAACTTAAACGTATTTGCAATAAGAAATTCTTTTGAATCAAAATGAATCCCTTCTTCAACTCTGCGATGAATAACCTTGAGCAAAGCTGTGTCTTCAGGAACCTGTTTATGTTTATTTCTCAAAACTTACTTTATTTAAATAAACATTTCTTCCCATCCCTTTTAAAAATCTGAAATGCGATTTCAAAGACTCAATATATGACATCTCCATATAAGTAATGTTATGTTTCTTACACAGTGATCGGAATATGGGTAATATGTCCAGGTAATGAATATGACAAATATTGGGCAATAGATGATGCAAAGCATGAGCATTAAACCCTCCCAATGTCCAGTTAAAAAATACGCTATCTGAATTATAATCCACTGAAGTATACATCTGTAAAGTAGGCCAGCTGATCGGAAGCTTGTCATCACTGTCGGGTTTGGGATGCTCTACATAATCAGACAAATGAGACACTCCAAGAACTCCGACAAATATTAATGAGATAATAAAATGATTCAGAAGGAAAGCAAGGAAAACGTGACTCCAGTCAAAATGAAGGATATAAATCGGAAGTAAAATCATATAGCCTACGTACATTAATTTAAATACTACAAGTTTTGCAATTTCCCGCCTCGGAATTTCGATACTAATAGTTCTGCTGGATATGTTAAATATCATCAGACATTCTCTGAATAAGAACCAATTGAGTGAATAAAACAAATACAAGATCGGAGAATAAAGATGCTGATATCTGTGAAACCATCTCAATGGCTGACTTTCAGAAGTTCTTACCAGAGGATTATTTAGAACATCAATATCACTTCCTTCTACATTGGTATATAAATGATGAGACTCATTGTGATTTTCCCCCCATACATAAGCATTATTTCCCTGAAGGTTAAAGCTTAACTGAAAAAGGAATTTATTCCAGAACTTGCTTTTAACAGCAACTCCATGAGCCGCATCATGAGAGATATTAAATGCAGTCAATAGTATTGCTAGTCCCATTAACATATAATAAATATAGAACTGAGGGAGACTATCGCTTGTGATCATAAGTACATAGAACAGAATATCAAGACTGAAATAAAAGATCATTTTCACCATCATGGTTTTATTTCCAGTCTTATTTATCTTATTTTCATCAAAATACTTATCCAGGCTTTGAATTAATTCTTTATAAAACTCAGTTCCGTTATCTTTCGAAAATTTTAGTTTTTTCATCAGTTGTAAAAATTTGTAATAAAAACTACCATAATTTAAAACTCAGAAAAAAAGTTAAGCAAACATCACACCATTCCCTTTTAGGAGTTTCCCCTTTACTTACAAAAGACTAGTAATCAGAAATTTATAAACAAAAAAAGACCGTTTAAATAATCAAACGGTCCTTTCTAAACTTAGCTAATTCGTCTTATTCCATTAATCTTCTCAATATCTTACCTACATTGCTCTTCGGCAGTTCGTTTCTGAATACTATATGCTTAGGCACTTTATAAGATGTCAGATATTTTCTGCAATGTTCTTTTACTTCTTCTTCGGTAAGTGACGGATCTTTCTTGACAATAAATGCTTTTACTGCTTCATTGGTTTTATCATCCGGAATACCTTTTACCCCAGCTTCCAATATTTTCGGGTGCATACATAAAACTTCTTCTACTTCATTCGGATATACATTGAAGCCGCTCACAAGCACCATTTCTTTCTTTCTGTCCACAATTCTGAAAAATCCATCTTTATCTATCGCAGCCATGTCACCAGACTTAAACCATTCTCCCACCATAACATTGGCTGTTTCTTCCGGTCTTTGCCAGTAACCAGCCATTACCTGCGGACCTTTGATCCAAAGTTCTCCAGGCTCATCTATACCAACTTCCTGACCATCATCGTTCATTACCTTCAGTTCTGTACTCGGAATTGGTAATCCAATGGAACCTAGTCTCATTCTTCCATCCACCGGATTTACGCAGGCTACAGGAGAAGTTTCAGTCAAGCCATATCCTTCAGCAAGTTTTGTCTTAGTTACCTCTTCCCATTTCTGAGCAACCGGCTTTTGAACTGCCATACCACCACCCACTGTCATTTTGAGGTGAGAGAAATCAATTGTCTTAAAAGCTTCCTGATTTAACAGACCGTTAAACAAAGTATTTACTCCTGTCATCAATGAAAACGGATACATTTTAAGTTCCTTGATGAAGGCCTTCATATCTTTCGGATTAGTGATCAGGATATTTTTGGCTCCATACTTCATCATCACCAAAAGGTTTGCAGTTAAAGCAAATATATGGTACAACGGAAGAGGAGTAATCACAATTTCTTCTCTTTCTTTCAATACAGGTTTGAACCACTCATAACTTTGAAGCATGTTTGCTACAATATTTCTATGGGTAAGCATAGCTCCTTTAGATACTCCTGTTGTTCCCCCTGTGTATTGTAAAAAGCATATATCAGAGCCTTTAAGTTCTGGCCTTGTCCAGGATGATGCTTTACCCATCTTTAAAGCATCATTAAATTTAACTGCTTCAGGAATATTATAAGAAGGAACCATTTTTTTCACATACTTCACCACAAAATTCACGATAGCCCCTTTCAAAGCCCCCTGCATATCTCCTATTTCCGTAATTACTATGTGTTTTATATCCGTATTTTTCCTGATCGCCTCCAGCTTATCGGCAAAATTTGCAAGGATTACAATTGCTTTGGCTCCTGAATCCTTGAACTGATGTTCCATTTCACGCTCCGTATACAGCGGATTTGTATTCACTATTATAAGACCAGCTTTGACCGCCCCGAAGATTACCACAGGATTCTGCAGTAAATTCGGCATCTGTATTGCAATTCTATCACCCTGTTTGAGCTTTGCATGGTTCTGAAGGTAGGCAGCAAACTGAGTTGAATATTCATCAAGTTGCTTAAATGTCATGGTTTTACCCATGTTTACAAACCCGACAAGATCTCCGTATTTCTTAATACAATCTTCAAAAAAATGTAATAGGGAAATATACGCATCAGGATTAATTTCCGGATTGACCTCCTTGGGGTATTGATTTAACCAGGGTTTACTTGCCATGATAATATCTGTTTTAGTAGTTAACGGTAAAAACGAGATCGGAATATAACAGGTTTATCCGGTTTGAAAAAATATTCCGTAACAATGATAAATTATAAAGTTTTCAACAATAAAAAAGTAAAACTTCTGATAACTAAAGAGTAGCATTTTCCGTATTAAATTTCATTTTTCTAAATGTCCTGCAGCAATGGATCTGGCCATTTTATTAAAAATTAAATGATGAAAAGGCAGCATAAGATACCAATATAATCTTCCTGGCAGACCTTTTGGTCTGAAGGTGGCGGTCTGCTCAAGGAAATTCTTATTATCATGATGGACGAACCTCCACTCAAGCCAAGCTTCTCCGGGCAGTTTCATTTCTGCAAATAAAAGTAATCGTCCTGCCTTTTTATCAGAAAGAATTACTCTCCAAAAGTCAAGAGCATCTCCATTGTGAAGATGATTAGGATCCCTTCTTCCCCTTCTTAACCCAACCCCTCCAACAAGTTTATCCATGAATCCTCTGATTTTCCAGAGCCTGTCGGAAGCATACCATCCATTCCCTCCTCCTATGGACCAGAGTTTATCTTTAGCATCTTCAATATCCGTTTTCAGTTCTGTTTCCTGTTTATCCCTTGAACATCCGAATACAGGTACCTGAATCAGATCCATCATCGAATATTGAGCAGCACTGCTGATAAATGAATCCTTCCAGCTTGAGACAACCATATTTTCCTCAATCTTTTTAAAGGCTTTCTGAACAGATTCTTTGTAAGTTACTGGCTTAATATTCAATATTTTTTCAAGCTCATTATCCTTTGCCACTACATCTATTTTCATGCTTTCCACAAGATTGACAGCCAGATTATAGGAAGTAGATGTAATGAAATAAAGCCAATAAGAAGACAACCGAGGAGTCATAAAAGGAACATCTATCATGTATCTTTTTAAATGTCTTACTTCCGCATATTGTAACATCAGCTGTTTATAGGTCAATACTTCCGGTCCGCTGATATCAAATGCTTTATTAAGACAGTGTTCATTCAGCATAACTCCTGTCAGAAATTTTATCACATCTCCGACTCCTATTGGTTGGATCTTACTATGTACCCACTTGGGAGTAATCATTACCGGAAGCTTTTCCACCAGGTCCCTGATAATTTCAAAAGAAGCACTTCCTGAACCGACAATAATCCCGGCACGCAGAACGGTTAAGGGCACAGAAGATTTTCCGAGTACGCCTTCCACCATCTTTCTTGATTTTAAATGAGGAGAAAGTACCTTTTCATTTACGATTCCGGTAAGAAAAATAATCTGTCGGGCAGAGCTGGCGTTGAGATAGCTTACAAAATTCTGAGCAGAGGAACGTTCTTTGTCTTCAAATTTCCCGATAGACCCGGCAAGAGAATGAATAAGGTAAAAGGCTACATCAAAATCAAGAGGAGCCTTATCAATATCAACAGGTTTTAAAAAATCCACTTCAAATACAGACACTTTACCCTTGTATTTATCATATGTGTCAAGCCTTCTTCGATCACGCACACAGCAGATCACTTCATGCCCCTGTTCCAGTAATACAGGCAAAAGGCGTTTTCCGATATATCCATTGGCTCCTGTTAATAATATTTTCATAATTCCGGCAGTTCTTTTAGAAAGAACAATGATGAATTTGATTAAGTTAAAATTCTTTCTTTCTATGAATATTTCAAAATTCAGATCTTAATTTTAAAACTGGAACTAAAATTTGAGGCTTATGATTCTACCCGGAAGAGTAGGAATTAATTCATTTATCAGAACTATAGCTGAAAGTATACAGTTTAAGTTTCTCCAATTACTTAGGGTAATTCATGAAATTTTTCTGTGAAAAAATAATTATATCCCTTAGATTTAAACTGCCTTGTACAGCTTACGAATGAAAAAAACATTATCAGTATTATTAACATTCTTTTACGTTACCCTCTTCGCTCAAACGGCTGAAGAATACGTTCAAAGAGGATTTGAAAAACACCATAAGGAAGATTATGCAGGGGCTATCAATGATTATACATTGGCAATCAAAGCTGATAAAAAATTAAAAACAGCTTATTTCAATCGTGGAGCTTGTGAACTGGCTTTAAATAATCTGGAAGCAGCTATGGAAGACTTCAACAAAGCTATTGAAATAGATCCGAAATATCCCGATCCTCATTATGGCAGAGCAACGGTATTTGCTACTTTGGAACGATACAGGGAAGCTCTGACACCTTTAGATAAAGTAATCGAGCTTAATGATAAATTCCCGAATGCATTGATCCTTCGTGGACAGTTGCGTGCTCAGACTGGCAATAAAAGAGGGGCTTGTGAAGATTTTACTAAGGCTGATAAACATGGAGAGCTGAAAGCCAGCATTTACCTTGATAAATATTGTACTACAACTCCCAGGCCTAAGGAATCCTTCATATTAAACTGGCCTGAAAACGAAAACTGGATCACAGGCAACAGTCAGGAAGATGATCAGGTAAAAATAACTGAACTCATTCATGCCAATGAATCTTTGGATAAGTGGACAGAGATGGGTTATATGAGTTCGATCAAAAGTGCAAGAGTATTGTCAGTAGAAAAAGCGATGAGCATCTTTTACGATCAGGCAAAAGCAGAAGCACCCAAAGCTAAATTGACTCTGCTAGAACAAAGCGATTCTACAGCCCAAAATTCTTGGATTATTTTTACTATTGAAACACCGGAATTTATTACTGACAATAATCCTGAATCCCAGCTGTGGTATGTAGTGCTGGGCAATCAGGCATTATATGCAAACTTTATAGCGGTAAAAGAAGCTGCCTTTCCCAAAGATAAAAGACAAAAATGGATAAACTTTTTTAAAACAGGAAAAGTGGTTACTAAGCCATAATTTAAAATTGGAATCCAATATAAAAAGATTTGCATTCCGCATTTTGCAAGCCATTTGTATTCTACTTTAATGCTGTAATTAAATCAAAATTTCCGTTATTATAATCTATTCTGAAAGTTAAATACTTAGGATCTATCTTTCCATTAAGAACTGAAAAACGATAGGTCTGCGATAAATTATAGCTTGCTCCGTTTGAAGTTAACAATACATCATCTGCAATTATATAATCAGTGGAGTTATAAAAGTCCACATGTATTTTAACATGATTGTCATTGATTCTCGTGATGATGACTTTATCATTTACATTTAAACCATATGTACCCAACTAGTTATCGTAACTCCCCAATGCATAAGTACCTGCGACCTTCCCTGCATAATTAACATCAATTTTTTCAACTGTACAAGCCTGAAAATGTAAGGACAAACAGTAATGTGACTGATAAAAGTATTCTCATTCTAAAAAAGTTTTAATTACTCAATATTAATCAATTTGATACTCAAGACAAAAATGTGTTTCATTGATATTCTTAAAATGATTGTATTCCATTATTTAACAAAAAAAAATATCTTTGGTCTATGATCAATTCCTATACAAAAACCAGCTTATTCTGTTTCTTTTTATGTTTAATGCTCCTAATATCATGCAAAGAACAAAAGAACCAGACACCAGAGGAAACCAAAAACATTTCAACATTAAACATGATCAATTCAGATAGCATTAAAAATTTCAAATGGTTTCAAGAGCCTAAATCCTGGAAGATAACTTCAGAAGGATTATTGATTGAACCTGATTCAGGTTCTGATTTCTGGCAAAGAACACATTATGGATTCAGAAACGATAATGCTCATTTTTTATATAAAGAAGTTGAAGGCGATTTTGAAATGACAACAACTGTATCTTTTTCTCCCAAACACAGATATGATCAGGCTGGTCTCTGTGCACGTCTTGATGAAGATAATTGGGTGAAGACATCAACTGAATATGAAACCAGCGAGTTTTCACACCTTGGTGCAGTAGTGACGAACCTTGGCTATTCAGACTGGTCTACCCAGGAAATTCCTGCAGATATCAGAAGGGTTGAATATAAAATTATCAGAAAAGGTCAAGACTTTGAGATTTATGCAAAGTATGGTAAGAAAGATTTTCAGCAGATAAGAATCGCTCATTTGCACAAGGAAGCTCCTAAAATCAATATAGGATTATATGCTTGTAGCCCTACAGATAAAGGTTTCTCTGCTTTGTTCGAAACGTTTGAAATTAAAAAGAAGGAAAAATAACCAAATGTTGTTACTAGGTTACTTCCTAGGAAGTTTCATTCTTGAAGAATAACTGATAGTAGTGCATCTGGCGCCCTTCGTCATATCCTCTTTCAATGAATTCTTTGTTGCCATGGATGTAGACATGGAAGTTCTTGTCCAGCTTTAAGATGCTTTTAAATATCTTCTTGTTGCTTTTAAATGCTCCGTTAGAGATACTGAACTCATCATAGGTATTGACCTGATTTTTCTCCTGGAACTGTTCTTTGTAGGTATTAAAGGCAGATACCATAGACTCTTCATTTCCCATCACCTCTTCCTGAAACTCATTAAGATTGAATACCTCCTTTTTGGCAAAATACTGAACTGATCTGTTCATCAGCTCAATCTGATCAGCTTTGCTTACCTCATATTCTTTGTCTAATACTTCATTACAAAACTCTTTGGTAAGCTTCATTAAATTCTGGGTATGAAAGTAATTATCTTCATGTTGTTTGATCTTCAGAAAATCATTTTTCCAGTATTGAGCTTCCTGACCTTTATTGGTATTGTCTACCACGCAGATTTTATATCCCTGTTCTTTATTGGTGTTAAAGATCAGACAGCCTTTATCAAGTTTGTTGATATTGACACCCTGTTCATGTTCTATCTCGAAATTATCAGTATCCTGAAATATGCGAAGGTAGGTATCCTTATTTTCAGATTTGAATAAACCTATTGCATCTATAACATCTCCATTCACTATACAGTCTGCAAAATATACAAGATAGAATTCACCTCCTTTTATGTTATGATGATTTGATTTATCATAAAGATGTTTTGAAATATTTATGGTCTGAAGATAAAAGCAATCAGGATCATCAAATATTTTAGAGGCGTAGTTATAAATTTCGTTAAGCGCTAGTTCTGTATCATGGAAAAAATTATAGAAAAGCTCGCCTTTAAAGGGTGATAAGAAATACTTCATGAGGAGGTCCTTTACTATAGATTCTTTAAAAACCAAAGGGCCTTTTGATAATTTCATTCCTTCTTCCTGAAGACTATTTCCGATATTATGGACAACAATATTATGTAACTTAACTTCTGTAAAATCAATCATTTGAACATCATTGGCCCCGCATTTAAAAATAAGCCAGTAACGAATTTAATGATTTCTTGTGAAAAGTTGAAAGTTAAAAGCTTAAAGTTAAAAGTTGAAAAAGTTGATTTCTGGGCTTATGTTATTATTCTTTATTTTAAGTTCGTCAGACTAAAATGGTTAAGTAATTTAATAATATAAAAGTCTAAGATTGAATACAGAAAATCCAAAGTATGTTATGAATCATTTTGCTTACTGTAAACCATTAACTTTAAACTTTTTACTTTCTACTTTTAACTTTTTCAGCATTCCGGAATATTAACCGAAACATTAACAGCCAGTCCTCCAAGCGAAGTCTCTTTAAATTTTTCATTCATATTTTCAGCAGTTTGCTTCATCGTACTTATGACATTCTCCAAACTAACCTTTGCGTGATCAGGATTTCCAGCAAGGGCCATCATACTGGCTGTAATGGCTTTAATAGCTCCCATAGAATTCCTTTCTATACAGGGGATCTGAACCAGCCCACCAACGGGATCACAGGTTAGCCCCAAGTGATGCTCTGCTGCAATTTCTGCTGCCATCAGAACCTGAGCAGGAGAACCACCCAGACGCTCTGTTAATGCTGCTGCTGCCATTGAAGAGGATACACCTATTTCAGCCTGACATCCGCCTGCCGCAGCACTTATGGTAGCCCCTGTTTTAAAATATTTTCCTATTTCTCCTGCTGTAAGAAGAAAACGACATATATCATCATTCTTTACTTCCTGACCCGAGAAGCATATATAATAAAACAGAACAGCTGGCACTACTCCTGCCGAACCATTAGTGGGGGCTGTTACGATACGTCCCATGGACGCATTGACTTCATTTATAGCAAGGGCAAGACAACTGATCCTGGTAATTACTTTTTTAAAATCACGCCCGACTTTCATTGCTTCAATCCATTCATCTGCATTGCTGTATTCGTGAACTCTAAGTAGTTGTTTGTTTAACGCTGCAGCACGTCTTTTCACTTCCAGACCTCCAGACAAAACGCCTTCCTGATGACATCCTACATAAGCCGCCTCTTTCATTACTTTCCATAACTTCATCAATTTGACCTTTATTTCAATTTCAGGCCTGAGCATCTTTTCATTTTCAAGCACAAGATCAGATATGGACATTTGATGCTTAAGAGCTGAAGTTAAAAGGTCTTTAGGATTAAGACATGGATATGGGAGTTCTTTATTATCTGCTATCGTTGTCTCATTTTCTCCTTCCTTCACTATAAAACCTCCACCTATTGAATAGAAAATATCTTCTGCGACAAGTGCTTCATTTAAAAATGCATTAAACTTCATTCCATTGGAATGAAATGGCAAAACAGTAGTCTTGAAAAAATGAATATCGCTAGACAAATCAAACCTAATTCTGAGAGAATCAGGAAAAATCATCTTATGCTCACGAACATTGTTAAAATAAGCTTCCAGGAGATCAACATCAACCTCTTCCGGATCAAGATCCATTAATCCGAATAAAATGGCTTTGTCTGTACAATGTCCTTTACCAGTAAGAGCCAGGGAGCCATATAACTCCACCTTGATTTCATTAAAAGGAATGCCTGAGAATATCAATTCATGGATCCATTTCCTGGCTGCAGTCCATGGCCCGAATGTATGAGAACTCGAAGGACCAATGCCAATCTTAAGCATGTCGAATACACTTAAATAACCCATACGACTAAATCTTTGATTATTAATCTTCAATAGGGAATTCCTTGCCACAGGCATCACACTTATATACCTTTTTGAGGAATATAGGATAAGTGACCGTTACTAGAGAAAGGATAAAAGAGAAAAGGTTTTTCAAACTTTTACTGGAACTTACAAAATGTACTTTATCAGAGCCACATGCGGGACAGACCAGACTTTGTTCGTAGTATTGCTCTGTAAGACCCAGAATTTCAAGAGCAAGAAACTTAAACTTTTCATTGATCTGTAATTTGATCCCCCCTGTTGCATTAGCATATAAAGGATTGATTGCCACAATATTTTCGTCTTTTAAAAAGCAGGGAATACCGGAATCTTCCAATTTTGCCTTAACAATATTGGCTTCTACAGGATTATCAAATGATTTAATGGTGATAAATTTCATGCTACCTTTATAACGAAAAAAAAAGAGTAATTAGATTCAATTTCCTGATAAATTACAGATTTAAAACAAGTTAATTTTACTAGGGACTATCCATTCAAAAAGAACATCAATGATAATCAACTTATTATAAATTTAACACAGTGATTTAGTAAATAACAGAATTTACAATGGTTAATGATTAATTTTAGTTTAATATTAAATTGCGATCAAAAATCAATAAATAATTTATGGCTTGCCCTTTTTGTGATAAAAGAGTTCAGGATGGTTTTCTTAGTTCAGAAAACTTCGTTGCAATATACAATATCGCGCCTGTCCTTCCCGGACACTCTCTTATAATTCCCAAAAAACATGTTGAAAGTCTGTTTGATTTCACTGATGCTGAAGTAGCCGAATTTATGGTCTTAGGTAGAAAAGTTGCTTTTTTACTAACCAAAGCCCTTAACACAGATGCCTTTGACTGGGCTATACAGGAAAAAGAAGCTGCAGGACAATCTGTGCCTCATGTACATATGCATGTAGTACCTAGAAAAGTCGGAGATTTACCAAACCCAGGCGACTGGTATCAGGAACTGGAAAAAAGTGAAGTACATATTGACAGTGCTAACCGCAAAAAACTCAATCCTGAAGAAATGAACAGCATTGTTACAATGCTCAGAAAAAAAGCAGCTGAGTTAAATTTGTAATAGCAATCAGGATTCTACTTAAACTTTAAATTAAGCCCTGCTGATAAACTTAAAATTTTTAATAAGCTTAGCTTTTCGGTTAAACAATAATATAAATAAGTATCAACTGTACCACATTCGATATAAGGCTCGACTCCTTTAAGCTTCCTGTCCTGAACAGCAAAATAAGATTTCACTCCGGTAAAGATTGTAAAGTGAAATGCATTGGTTTGATAATACCCTTTGGGATATTTATCCGGAAGCTTAAGGAAAGAGTTGTTACCTGTCTCCATATTAAATGTAGTTCCAATGTATAACTTGTCCTGACCAGCTCTTGATTTAAACAAATTTAATGTTCCTTTCAATGCTATGGTATGAATTGCTTTGGTTGAAAATATCTTAGGCACATATCCGTAAAATAGTCCTACCCGGACTTTATCTTTTATAAGACTATACCCAAGCCCACCGGAAAGAAAGCCCAAATTACCTGCATATTGCAATGTATATACTCTCGGAAATAATCTGTATTTTCTTACCAAGGTAGAATCAGCAGCAAACGCAGATCTGCTGTTTGCAAATATAAATACCAATAAAAATGCTTTCTTAAAAAATCCAATCATGGCAACTTTGATTCTTTGACTTGTATATTGTCGGAGAGAGTGATCTCAAAGAAGGCCTTCTTCAACATACTTGGCACTACTACATAATTTGTCTCATCACTATAAAAATGACCTTGATAAGATGTGTGAACGTGTCCGTGAACAGACATCTGCACCTTATATTTTTTCATTAAGTTTACATAAATCAATTCGTCCTCTTTGGAAAACTGGTCACCAAAAGGAGGAATATGAGTAATAACAACGAGGTCGCTGGATCCAGCAGATTTAAGTTCATTTTCCAGCCATAAAAAATCCGGTCTTTTATTGCTTTCCCAAAATATATCATCAAAAAAAACAATCTTTTTACCACCGGCTTCTATTGAATAATTAAAAGCCCCAAACATTTGTCGATATACCTCCCTTCCTCCTGCCAGGTAATCATGGTTGCCGATAACTGTAAAATAGGGCTTATTAAGCTCTTTCATTATTTCCGCAAAAAACTCATATTCTTTCAGTAACCCTTTATCAGCAATATCTCCACCCACTACCACAAAAGCTATATCTTTTCTGTTGTTTACATGATCTATAAATTTCTCAAGCTCTTTATAGTCATAATGTGTATCTGAGATCACTGCAAATATGATATCATCCTCCGTATCAGAAAGAATTTTATAAAGCCACTCTGAATTTTTAGAGATAATATGCTTAATGCCCCCTTTAACCTGAGTAACATATGGACTGTACTCAAATACCCCATTACAGGAAGACATTACAAACAAAAGCAGGATAACAATACCTGCATTTTTCAAATAGATTTTCATAAAATCACTTTTAAAAATTCATTTAGTTCAGAACTTTATGAACCAAAATATTTTTAAAGCTTACTTAAGAAGTTGTTTCTTTTTCAAAATCTCAACAAGCTTTAATTTTTCAAAATATGGGAGGAATTCATAGCTGAAATCATTTAAGCAATCAACTATGAATTATATTAAAGAATCACCTGCAACTATGGGATATATGCAATTCAAAACTATTACTTATCCGTTACGATTTTTTCCAGATTTGCAGGAGAATAAAATACTGATTTCAATGTTTTATTATCAGATTTGCGGTATACAAGATATTTCCCCGCACTCTCCGTATAATAAGCTTCAGTATTATCCAGGTTTTTATAATGAGCAATAGTTTTTTCTGCTTCCTCAACAGTGTGACACACCTTGCTCATATTAGAACGCTGTACTTCATTAAACAACTCGGGAAACTTCTTTCCCAGACCAAATTCCAGCACTGCTCCGGACAATACATACTGCAAGTCACATAAAGCATCTGCTATACCAACAATATCTTTATTTTCAATTGCCTCTTCCAGTTCTTTCAACTCTTCGGCGAGTAAAGCGACTCTTAACTTGCATCTTTTTTCACTTGGTATCACTGGTTCAGGCTCAATTGGATGTTTAAAGGTCTTATGAAATTCTGCTACGTGACCCAGTGAATTTATTGGTTCCATGATTTTATTTAAGGATTTGAATATTAATTAAATATGCCGCAAAAATCAGTAGAGGCAAATCTAAATTTAACCCTTTATTTTCACAGATCCTTTCTTTAGTAATAAAAGAAATTGTTTGTTTCTTTTTCCTGATGATTCTGAAGCACTTTAATATTTCAAGATCACCGTAAATCAATCAACTTTTATCCGGAGCAAATTCAAAATCATCTGTTCTTGGCATATGCTCAATCATATCAAGGATTTCCGGCGGAGGTACCGTCAGCTTCCTGGTTTTCAGATCCATCCAGGCTCCTTCTACAGTGATGACAGCTGATAATACTCCATCTGATCTGAATATCTGATGAACGATCTTCCATCTTGAAGCATCTTTACGCATAGAGGCTACTTTTATATCAACTGTAATAGAGTCGTTCATACCAACTTCTCTTAGAAATTTAGTATATTCACTAAAAAGTATTGGACCAATCATCAGTTTGGCAAGCTTTTCAACCGAAAAACCAAAGTCTTTAAAGAAACTTACCCTCACCTGAGCCGCATAATCATTGTAGGCTGAGTGTCTTAAATGCCTGTTTGCATCAATATCTGCCCAGATTATCTCATAAGTCTTAGAATACCCCATAAAATCTATATCGATTTTAAAAATTTCCTTAGGATTTAAACGAATCTGACTTTCAAATAGCCTCACCATAAAGAGCGAGGCTATTGAAAACAGAGCATTAACCTTACTAAAGTTTAATAAAATATCAATGACCATTATCCCATCTGCCGATACCTATTCAACATAAAATAATCAATCAGCACATCCCAATGGTCATTGATTTATAATCATTAATTGCCCGGAATGTTAATATAATTGCTCATTCCTTTTATTCCGGGATTGTCGATAAGATTGACAACTGACACTATTTCTATTCCTGTAATACTATCGTTTCTATGAGTGTCCAACAAATCCGTAAAAATTTCACTGAGATTATTTGTTACAGAAACAACCATCCGTTTTTCTTTTGTCTTGTCATCTGAAAACTCATCGTGTCCATCAACAGTCTTTGTCAGGTTGTATTCGATCAAAAAGTTGCTTATTCTCATACATTGTTTCCTTTTTCATTTTCTCCCTGACAATGATTTTCAAAAGGATTTCCGCCCCAGCAGTGGGAAAACTTTTGCATGTATTTCTCCCTTTCTTCCGGACTTAGTTTTGCCATTTTACGCTCAAATCTTTTTCTCCAGAAGAGATTATGCCGAGGTCCACCGCAACCTCTCCTTCCAAATCCCGAAAAGAGAATTTTAGAAAGAACAAATAAACCTAATGCCTGATATATATTGATGGAAGGGCCGTGGAATAATTCAGGTATCAGCCAGTTCCAAAGTTGCATTGTAATGAATCCGAACAGCGCTACAGCCAGGAATCCAAGAATGACAAACTTGATCGCTTTTTTAAAACAAAAACCCATAACTCCTTATTTTTTAATTTCTTTATAAAATTCCTGCAAACGCTTTCTTAAGTGAAGCACTGCATATCTTTTTCTACTGATCAATGTATTAACCGGCTCTCCTGTGAGCTCTGACATATCCTTAAAACTCTGGTCTTCAAACTCATGCATCATAAAGACTTCTTTCTGCTCTGCAGGCAGCTCGTCTAGAGCCTCTTGCACTGCTTCCCACAACAGGTTTTTGAAATATTCATCGTCCGGAGAGTTTCCCAGGTCTGGTAAAATGTCTTCAAGAAATAAACCTTCATTATCTTTCACAGTATCATTATAGTCTGTGAAGGTTTCCGGTTTCTTCTTTCTGTAAAGGTCAGTAATTTTGTTTCTTGCCACCCTGAATAGCCAGGAGGTAATCTGGTCAATGGTATCTATACTTCCTGAAGCCTGAGTAAGTTGAAAAAAGACATCCTGCAGAATATCCTCAGCATCCTCTTTCGCTTTCACCCTCTTCCTGATAAAATTAAACAGCTTACTTCTCTCCTCGCGGACAGTCTGCTCTATTTTATCCTTCTGAATCTGGGTCATATATATTGGTAAAGATTCCATTTAAGGGTGGTGACGGATAAGTTCAGAAAATATTTTAAAGAAATTTTATTTTTTTCATTTTCCTGAAAATTTCTGATCAAACTTATTTGTACAACATCATTAATTACTTAATTATCTGAACAATAATTTTCTTCTGCTAATTAAAAAATCTTTTTAAAAATTATAATTGACATATGTCAAATAAGACAATTGAAAAAAAATAAATCTCTTCTTTGTCTTATCAGTGAAATCTTCATATGTTTGTTATATAACATAAAAACTAGTGCTAACGCTTAAATCCCATATCACGGCAATTATTGCGGTCCCTTGCAGAGACCGGTCCGGGATATGTATTGGCTAAAAGAAACAGGTTTTATTCCATACAGATATTGAAAATCCCGGGCTTTGTCCGGGATTTTTTTTTGTATATACACAAAACCAAACTGGAACTAATTAAACTGAAAATTTGGTAGTTATTAAGCCTTCTAAAAAATAACAATATGTTAAAAGAAGAGAGAAAAACAACAGACTGGCTTCTTATAGGAGCTTTTGCCGCCGTTTATATAATATGGGGATCTACATACCTGGGCATACGCTATGCAATTGAAAGTTTTCCTCCTTTTTTCATGGCAGGTACCCGATTTCTTGCTGCAGGATTAATATTATATCTGACAGGAAGATTAAAGGGAGCGCCTGTTCCTGATATTAAAGAAATAAAAACATCCACTATTGCAGGATTTCTATTATTGGTATTAGGGAATGGAGGCCTGGTATGGGCTGAACTAAGAATACCATCTTCTGTAGCCGCGCTTTTGATTACCATAGAACCTGTGTGGATAGTCCTTTTATTATGGATGTTTAAAACAGAAAATAAACCTAACCTGCTAACTTGGGTCGGCATCCTGACCGGACTCGGCGGTATGGTATTTATGACCGGTACAGGAGCAGGTAAGGATCTTATTAAAGCTGATTCATTAAGTATTTTAGCAATATTAATTTCTACACTTGCATGGGCATTCGGTTCTATATACGGTACTAAAGCAAAATTTCCATCTTCTCCTTTAGTAGCAACAGGGTTACAGATGCTTTCCGGAGGAATAATATTGCTGATTATTTCATATTTCAGCGGAGAGTTTACTAATATCGATCTTCATTCCGTAAGCTCTAAATCTTTATGGGCGTTTGTTTATCTTATCATATTTGGATCATTAATAGGCTTTACTGCCTATGCCTATTTACTTAAAGTGGCACATCCTTCACAAGTATCAACTTATGCATACGTTAATCCTGTTATAGCGGTGATTTTAGGTGTTTTTGTCGGCAATGAAAAACTTACCACTCAGACTATGTTTGCCGGAGGTCTTATAATTATTGCAGTAATGGTTATCTGGCTTAGCGGAAGACCTAAAAAGATATTAAAACAGTAACACCTTTTAAAGGTCCTATTTTCGGGACCTTTTTTTATCCCTTAGAATCACAGCCTTATGTATAAATCTTCCATTAAAAGAATAAACCTTTGCGTTATACCGCACGATTTTAAATCTGCAACTGTTATAAAATAAAACCCCGAAGCTTATGAATATCCTGCATGATAGCATAGAGAGGAAATTCTATACTTTTATAGATGATAAAGAATATTTCCTTGAATACAATGTGGTGAATGATGACCTATGGGAATTCACGTGTAATTACATATCAAGGATCATTACGAACCTTAAAGAAATTAATGTGCGTGAATCTATTATTGAACATGCACTTAACTACATGAAAAATAACAACATAAAACTTTTTGAGAGCGGATCCTGCTTTGATGTAAGGGATTTTATTGACAGAAAAAAGGAAATTGATTATCTGTTAAACTATGTCATAAAATAGTCCGGGAGAATTAATAATACTCTGATTTCATTACCATAAATTGCAGAAACAAAGTTTTAAGCTTTGTTTTATTCTATATTATGGATATCAGAAAAGAATTATTAAAAGAACATTCCAAAGCTCAAATCAATAAAATTTGCAAGTACATAAGCAATGACCAGGAATGTTTTGATGAACTAATGACGATTTTCTTTACCGCAGAAACAAGATTAGTTCAAAGAGCATCTTGGGCTGTAAGCACCATTGCAGAAGAACATCCTTATCTGATAAAACCATATATAAAAAGGATGGTCAAAAATCTAAAGAAAAATGCGCATGATTCGGTAAAACGGAATAGTTTGCGCATTTTTCAATTTATGGAAATACCAGTTTCTCTTCAGGGTGAATTACTGGATATTTGTTTTGACTATTTAATTACTCCTAAAGTTCCAGTGGCGATAAAAGCTTTTGCGATGACAGTTGCTTATAATTTATCTGCTAAAGAAGAAGATTTGATGAAAGAATTAAAAATCATCTTACAAGACCAGTTACCTTTTTCTAGTCCGGCTTTTAAATCTAGAGCACATAAAATATTAAAATAAAAGATTTTACTAGCCTTTTTTTTATTTCTTTCGAGGGTTTCAAACAATATGAAATTTTAATATGTTAAGTATATAACAACGGGGTTGAAGCGGTGAGATAGGGAAAATAGAGGAAGGAATGGACCTCGTTCTTGGATTGATAAACAAAAGATAGTCCTGTAAGACTATCTTTTTTTGTGGTATTAATTAAAAATTAATAAGTTATATCAAACCTATTTTTTCTGTTTCCGTTTTCAGCTTTAAATCAGTTATAAAAAATTAATAGCCATGTTAGAATACAGTATTCACATATTAGAAAAAGTCAGTTTCGACAAAAGCCTTTTTGAAAAAGAACTTAATAAATCAATTAACCTCTTAAGTCCACAGGAAACTCTTCAACTTGAGAAATGGGTTGAATTTAATTATGGAGAAAAATTTCCTGAAATAATTAAGAATTTTAAGAACCTTAACTATCTCTCTTATAATTAAATTATATAAGAGTTTTTAAAAATAAAAAGCACAGAAAAACATTCTGTGCTTTTTATTTTTATAAGCTGAAACATTCTCTTAATACAAATCAATAATTAAATTGGAAGCTGATTAAATTGTAAATTAAAGAGCCCCCAGTTAATAATTATCCTGCCGGTTTTGATCTCCTGGTAACCAGAAAATTTAATTGAAGGATTAACCTACTGTTTCCTCTCCTTTTATGCTCATCAACTTATTAAATGAAGGTAACAGATTTGTTATTCTACAATCTCAATTTCTGTTCTTCTGTTCAGCTGTTTATTATCAGGAGAATCATTAGGTGCAACCGGCTTTGTTTCTCCATAACCTTTATAGGACAGTCTTTCTGCAGAAACACCTTTGTTAATCAAATAATCTTTAACAGCATGAGCTCGGTTTTCAGACAACTTAAGGTTATATTCATCATTACCATCACTGTCGGTATGACCAGATATAAGCATTTTAATAGAAGGGTTAGATGTCAGTATCTCGTGAACCCTTTCCAATTCAGACTCTGACTCTTGTCTCAGAGTAGCTTTATTGACATCAAAAAAGACATTTCGAAGTACAAATACAGTACCTTTCTTCAATCCCTCCATACATATTTCATCATCAATTTCTTTATAATGATCAAGGGATGGGATATCTATGTTCTTTGAATAAAACACATAGCCAGGAGCTTCAACTGTAATACCATAGTTTTTTCCAGCAGGCAGAATAACTATATATTTACCAGTACTGCTGTTGGATGAATATTTTCCAATTTCCTTTCCTGTTGCAATATCTGTCACTATAATACTTGCTGTAACAGGTTTCTTATTATCACATCCTTTAATTGTTCCTTTTAACATTACAAGGGAGGCTTCCGCTTTAGGTCTTTCAAGCACATATAAATCTTTTTCACCTACCCCTCCTGACCTTTCCGAAGAAAAATAAGCTCTCCTGTTATCAGCAGACCATGAAAAATAAACCTCATCATCAGCAGTATTAATGGGATAACCAAGGTTTACAGGTTTAGAGATGACCTGCCCTGTTTCGGTATTTATAGTGCAGGAGAAAATATCATATCCCCCCATACTGTTATGTCCTTTGGAACTGAAATAAAGAGTCTTCCCATCGGGGTGAATAAACGGAGAAAACTCATCTTTCGAAGTGTTAATTTCTGTACTCAGAATAGTAGCAGGACCAAATTCTCCATTTGGCTGGCGTTTGCTCATATATATATCAGTTCCACCAATTCCCCCTTTTTTATTACTGACAAAGAACAGGACGTTCTGATCTGCGGTAATGGTAGCACAAGGTTCCCAGGAACGAGTATTGATATTAGGCCCAAGGCTTTTAGGTATAGACCAGGTCTTACCGGATAAGGTACTTACAAATAAATCCCCGAAATACTCTCCTCCATCTTTATAAATAAAAATCTGCTGTCCGTCTGGTGAAATTCCAACACATGCATCGTGAGATGGAGTATTAATGCCATTGCCTAGCTTTTCGGGAGTTGACCATTTATCATCTTTTTTAGTAGATATATATATATCCTCAAAATACAAGTTATTAATTTTAAGCCCTCCGGTACTATTATCCCTCCTTGATGTAAAAATCAGCAAAGACTCATCTGCAGACAAAGCAGGCATATAGTCCGGAAATGCACTGTTAATGACATTCCCAAGATTTTTGATTTTAACCTCCACTGGAGTTTTCACCAATTCTATTCCATTTTTGCAATTTTGTATCAAATCATTTACTTCTTTAACTGTTTCCTTTTCAGAAGAGCGCAGTGTAGATCTATATAAAGTAAGGTGTTCTATTGCTTTATCAAACTTATGTGACAGATGATAAGCTTCTCCAAGATAAAGCTCTAACTCAGGCTCTTTGATTCCTCCTGCTTTAGCTTTCAATAAAAAAGGTAATGCTTTTAGCTTTTGATCAGATCTGAAAAAAGAAAGGCTGATTAAATAAGAAACATCTTGATCATTTCCATCAAGGCTATCTGATTTTAAAAAATACGTGAGGGCCGTTTCATAATCTTCTGCTTTGAAATACTCTAAGGCTTTGTCAGTATATTTTCTGGCAGCTTTTGAATTATTCTGTGAATATGCAGCTATTGCGGAAGTCATTGCAATCATAATGAGGGCCCCTCTCAAAAAAAAGGTCATATAGGATATTATTTAAAATTTAGTGTCTAAACGTACAAATTCCGGGTTTTTCCGGACATTCTGGTTACTTTTTAATCTTTACAGTAATTCAAAATATCACGTTTGTACGGCTGGCATATGAAAAAGTGACGTTTTTTATATGTAGAGATAAAAATAGATGGCAATTTCAAAAAATAGATTATTTTTGAAGAACTCATTCTCCCGAAAATAAAATTACCTGTAAGACATGGTATGTTTGAACGTTGAAATTTTGGTAACAAATAATTGTCAATAAAATAATTAACCAAAACTATTCCCTATAGTGACTGTTCTAAATCATATATTCCCTAATAAATTCATAGCTGTATTAATTTGTATTACTCTAAGCTCCTGCCTGACAGGAAAGATGTATAATATGAATGATGCTGAAAAGGAACAACTCAAAGGTTATCACCAGAGAACCGCTCAGGAAGTAATTGAAAAAAACAGAAAGAACAGAAAGGCCAATCAAAGAATGGCTGAGAAAAGTCGTCAGAAACAAAACGAACAACTTGCAGAGCTAAATGCCAACACCAGCAAAGTAAAGAGGAAACACAAACCTTCCGGTCAGTTCAAATTTTATATTTATTAAAAACTTTTATAGAAATGAGGACAAGGCATTCTCCTCATAGGTTTGATTTTTTTCCTTTTATTAAAGATATAAGTCAGATTAATTTCATGAGCTCCACCACTTCTTGCAGGAGCAAGCCTTGAAACGATAAAATCGTAACTATAGGTAATCGCAAGGTTATTATACTTCCACCCTACCAATCCGACAATGGACTCATTATTCTGAACTCCCTTTTTATAACGCTTTAAACCCGGAATACCTCTGTACCAGAAACCAGCAATCAATTGATCATAAACCCCATAAACACCAAGATCGGTCTGATCCGATTTCCCCTGAAACTTATAATGAACAGTAGGAATCAGACTTATCTGCTTTTCTTCCTGCAATGTTGATTTATCAGGTCTTCTACTAAAGTTTATCTGATAGCCTGCAGTAAAGGAATATTTTGCAGGAAGAGGTGCATTTCCATTTACAAATGATTGATTGGGAGTATTGATATGGTTTGCAGCAAAACCTACCCACAGATTTTCAGTATATATAACTGCTCCGGTAGAAAGATCCATGAATTGTTTTTTAATCTTCCCGTTATCAAAGCCAGGAGCAATATTACCATTATTATCATATTGATAACTAAAGGCAAGATCAGAATAATCTAGGGTTCTGGAAATATAACCTAACTGCAATCCCGGTCTTACAACAATTTTAGACGTTAAGAAAATTTCATATGAATAAGAGAGAGACACATCAGTGGAATTTATGGTATTGCTTCCCTGCCAGTCCTTATAAACCTGAAGTCCAAGACCACTTCTGTATTTGGAAAAATAAGTATCCGCAGAAAATAATGAGGTTATATATTTTCCATCAAGCTTTGGCCATTGTATTCTTTGATGAAGAACGAGCCTTGTTTTATGCGTACTTCCGGCAAAAGCAGGGTTTACATACAGTGGAGCACCATAAAATTGAGAGAACTGAATATCCTGACCTGCAGCTCCATTCCATGAAATCGCAAATAAGATAAAAAATACAATTTTTAACCTGATTATCACTTCAATACAAGTTTTTAAGAATATTCGACGAATTTAACAAATTTTTAAACATTCAGCACAAATCAATGAACCAGATATTGAAATTCTAATATTTAGAGTTAATTTTATCTCTTTGATAAACAGGTCAACATTAAAATATTACAATGATAACTAATTAATTTTGAATACGTTCATTTAACAAATATTTAAAATTAATATAAAAATAAATCAATTTCTTAAAATCATTTTGATTTCTAACGCTAGTTTAAATATTTAAGTTATGGGGTTAACTTATACCAAGACTAAAATTTTTATTTTGTCGATGTGCCTTTCAATATGTTTTAAAACATACTCTGAAGGAACCAGACAATTGATGCCCACATCATCTTCAAATGGTTATGTTCAGATATTTGACCTGAACACATTATCGAGACCATTTGCAACTTTTAATGCTCCGGAAGACTACAGATTGAATATTCAGGTGTGTAATCCGGGCGAAAAGATATACATGGGTTTCAAGCAAACCAATGATGATGTTTTCTTCCGTCTTATGGATGAATCCAACAACGCTGTGCCCATTCCAGGGCTTACCCCTGTTGCAGGAACAACCAACACATACCGACTCCCCAAATCCGGAGCCGGATATATTGATTCATATGACAAAGCTTATAATGGCCCTAGTCAAATTGTAGGTGGGGGCGGTTACAATGCTTTGGAATTTACTCCTCCGGGACCGGGTACTTATCACATTGAATTTAACCCCAAATCATCCACCACTCCTACACCGGAAAAAAGGATTTTCACCTATTTTGACATTACAGTAGCTAATCCCTCTACAAATAAAATCCAAACCGGAAGACTTTGGTCCAAAGCATGGGATTTTACAACAAATGCCGATGCCAATAGATTTGTAACCACCATGTATGTCTATGCAAAAGACAGTATTATTACTTCATTGAATTTTAATGGTATTCAGCCTTTCGGATTTTCTATCTCTGCTAATTCTACCGGTACCACCAAAACGGGTAATGCTGAATTTGACAGACAATCCAAAATCGGAAACTATACCTATCCTGAATATAAACTTTTCCTTACAGAGCCAGATACTAACTGCTTTCCTGTGGGAAGATTCGGAAGCCTCACACAAGATCCTAAAATTACTGGCTGTGACCCGAACAACAGATGTATAGAAATCTATACTGACAAAACAGGAACTGTTGAAATTCTCTTTGAATTCAATGGCCAGGCAGGATATCAAAAAGGTACATCAGACATACTATTCAACACAACTGTAAAAGCCGGATATAACTGTATTCCATGGAATACAAAAGATGGTTTAGGCAATGTAGTACCTGCAAATAAAACCTTTGATATAAATGTTAATTACTTTAATGGATTAACACATTTGCCATTGTATGATGTAGAAAACCATTTAAACGGTTACATAGTTGAATTATATGCTCCTAAAAAGGGAGGAAACACGGTTCCTAAATTGTACTGGGATGATTCCAAAATTATAGCAGGGTCAAACCTAGACGGAACAGTAAACCTGACAGGATGTACAGGCGGCTGTCATAAATGGAGGAACAGAGGATACAACGACTGCGTACCTACTTGCCCAGAATCTATTAATACCTGGTGGTATGCCAATGTGATTGAGAAAAAACTTAACTACACCGTTCAAAATGTTACAGTAGATGCAGAAAGCAGAAATGCTCCTCTTGCTCCCAATGATACTACTGTTTGTGCGGATATAACAACATTTATCCTGAGCGGTAAAATTACAGGAGCTACTGGTGGAAAATGGTCAGGAGGAAATGGAACATTCTCCAATATTAATGATCTGAATGCTGGCTATACTCCTACTGCTGCTGAAAAAACTGCTGGAATGGTGAAGTTATTTCTAACTTCAAATCCTACATCAGGTTGCCCCTCCGTAACAGATACAATGAGAATATTCTTTACTCCTCTTCCTACAGTCAATGCAGGACCGACCTCTAATATCTGTTCTAATACTACCACTGTACAACTTTCCGGAGTGGTGACGAATGCATCTAAGGTGACTTGGTCAGGAGGAAATGGAAATTTTATTCCTAACAGAAACAGAGTAAACCCTGTTTATTCACCAACAAAGGAAGAGTTGGAAAGTGGATCTATTGAACTTACTTTAACAGCAACAAGTAATGGATTATGCGCTCCTGTAAGCAGCAAGACAAAAATTATAGTGGCACCGCCATCTATAGCTGATGCAGGAAAAGATACTACAGTATGCTCAAACAATGCAGTCATTCTTTTAAATGGAAGCATCAAAGGAGGTACCGCCGGAAAATGGACGGGAGGAACAGGAACATTTCTTCCGGATGCCAATACTTTAAATGCAACTTATATTCCTGGAAAAGGAGAGTTGGGTGCTGCGAACATTGTTTTAAATCTAACACCAGAACATAATCCATGTGGAACTGTATCTGACCAAATGATTATCAACCTGACCAGACCACCCAGAGTGGAAGCTGGTCCAGACAAAGAGTTATGTAAAAAAGACATTATTCAGCTAAATGGTTTTGTAGAAGGAGCAACCGGTATATTATGGTCTTCTGAAGGGAACGGAACTTTCAAGCCTTCAGCAACCTCATTAAATGCGACATACGAACCTTCTTCTGCTGATACAGCAAAAGCTTCCATAAAACTATACCTTTCTTCAACTGGCAATGGATTGTGCAGTCCGGTGAAAGATTCTTTAATAGTTAAATTCAGACCATCACCCAAAATTGTTGTCAATCAAAACCTGGTCGCCTGCGAAAACAATCCGAATGTAGTTTTAAGCGCTAAAATTTCAGGAGCTTCCGGGATCCTCTGGAGTTCTGTAAATTACGGAACCTTTACTCCTTCTGCAAGTCACTTGAATGTAACCTATATACCTTCTTCCAAAGATCTTGCGGATAACCTTGCGATTATTAATATAACAAGTGTTGGAAATGATTTTAACTGTAGTTCTTCTACAGAAAAAATCCTGATATTAATAGATCCGGCCCCAACTGTGGATGCAGGACCAGCCCAAACGTTATGTGCAAACAATGCAAACATCACCTTAAAAGGGACTGCAACTCTGGGTACTTCAGTGACATGGTCAGGAGGAAATGGGATATTCACACCAAGTAAAGACAGCCTTAATGCGGTATACACTCCTACTCCATCTGAAATTGCATCGGGGAAATTGAAATTAACCTTAACAGCTCAGAAACCTTCATGTCTTCCTGTAAGTGATGATGTAGAAATTACCTTTACACCTGGCCCAATTGTTAAGGCTGGACCGGCACAGAGTGTCTGTGAAAACAATGCTCAAGTAACCCTAAACGGAACAGTAAGTTTTGGAGCCGGAGTATGGAGCGGAGGAAGTGGAACCTTTTCGCCGAATAACACTTCTCTAGTAACTACCTACACTCCTTCTGCTGCAGAAATAGCTTCAGGTTTTGCCAAACTTTACCTTACCTCTTCAAACAATGGAAATTGTAAAAGCGAGACCGATAGTCTGGAGATCACTATTATTAAAGCTCCGGTAGTAACGACAAGTAATTCTGTTAATGTCTGTAAAAATAATCCAACCATTGATCTGGATGGAAAAGTTACCTTACCAGCCAAGGGTGGAATGTGGTCAGGGGGAAAAGGAGTATTTTCTCCGAATGCCAATACAATAAAAGCAATTTATACCCCAACAGCAGACGAAATTAATTCTGGTTCTCTGAAACTTACATTAAGCTCCACTGACAATGGTTTATGTAATTCATCATTTGCATATCTTAATATAACTTTCACTCCATCTCCTGAGGTAGATGCTGGTCCCGGACAGGATTTATGCTCGAATACTCCAGGAATTCAGCTTAACGGGAGCAAGACAGTTGCAGGAGGAATTGTCTGGTCAGGTGGCAATGGGAAGTTTACGCCTAATGCTACAGCAATTAATGCTGTTTATTCACCTTCAGTAGCTGAAGTTATTGCAGGCTCTGTTACTTTAACCATTGTAACAACAGACAATGGCAATTGTAACCCTGTATCCGATAATGTTACCTTTAAACTACTGCCAGCTCCGGAGGTAAATGCCGGACCAGATCAGTTTGTTTGCGGTACCGAAACAGCTATTGTATTCAATTACGGAACATTTAAAAATGCTACAGGAACAACCTGGTCCTCTAATGGTAACGGTTCTTTTCTACCGAACAATTCAATTATAAACGCTACATATAATATCACTGCAAATGATAAATCCAGAGGTAGTGTCACATTTACTCTAACCACAACAGGCACGGGAGTATGTCCTCCGGTCTCTGATGACATGGTTGTTACATTTACAACTGTTCCGGTTATAGATGCTGGCCCGGATCAGTTTATTTGTACTAACGACCTACCTATAAGACTTAATGCTATAGGTTCAAGATCAACGTGGACAGGCGGGTCTGGTACATTTACCCCAGATGCTAAAACACTCAACGCCATCTATACCCCCTCGCCTTCTGAATTATCAAGCGGAGTTGTAAAACTTAAAATTACCACAGATGCTGTAGGATCATGTCCTCCTGTTTCTGACGAAATAACTTTCAGAATTCCTAAAGGACCTGAAATTGAAGCTGGGCCAGATCAGATAGTTTGCGGAAATACTCCTAATGTATCATTAAACGGAAAAGTCGGAAACGCTAAAGGTGCTCTTTGGTCTACAAATGGAACTGGTTCATTTCTTCCGGACAGAAGTAGCTTAACAGCAACCTATGTTCCTTCCTCTGCGGATACATCAGCCGGAAGTGTTATCCTGACTCTTACCAGTATAGGCAATGATACTTGTTCTCTCGTTTCAGATCGTTTGACTGTTACCTTTAAAGATGCTGTAGTAGTAGACGCCGGTCCAGAACAAACGCTGTGTGCGAATGTCAGCGGAATCCCATTACACGGTGTTGTGGTAAATGCTTCCGGAGGTACCTGGTCTGGAGGTTCGGGATCATATGCTCCAAATGCATCAAGTTTAAATGCAACCTATATTCCTTCTGCTACAGAAGTTAATAGTAAAAAAATCGTATTAACTCTGACTTCTGTAAGTGATGGCATTTGTCCTCCACAATCTGATCAGGTAACCTTTATATTGCAGGATGCTCCTAAGGTAGATGCAGGGCCGGATCAGACAGTATGCGCGAATACGAGTTTCATCAAACTAGCCGGTAGTTTTGCAAATGCAGGAGGAATTATCTGGAAAAGCTCTGGCTCTGGAACTTTTGCTCCTGATGCATCACAAAAAGACGCTAGTTATTATGTCTCCTCACAGGACACTGTTATAAAGAAAATCACCCTGACCATTAGTACAACAGGTAATGGTGTATGTAACCCAGCTGAGGATAAGATGACATTGACCATTACTCCTATTCCAACAGTTGATGCTGGTCCTGATCAGGAACTTTGCGAAAATGTAACTTCTGTAACACTTTCAGGTAAAATTAATGTGGCTACTGGTGGGTCCTGGACAAGCACTGGAACAGGTACTTTTAGCTCTAATGGAATCAATGCTATCTATAAGCCAAGTACAGCGGATCTAAAAAAAGGCATATTGACATTCACACTCACATCTACAGGAAACGGAGCCTGTGTTCCAGGGAAAGATGCAATGACTGTTAAATTTACCCCTATGCCAAGAGCAAATGCCGGAAACGACTTTACTATTTGTGAAAGTAGTTCCTCAATAACATTAAATGGGACTATAGAAGCTGCTTCTGGAGGGGTTTGGTCTACCTCAGGAGATGGAACTTTTGCAAATCGCAATAATGTCAATACTACTTATAATTTAGGTGGAGGAGATATTTCTAAAGGTAATGTCACATTAACCTTAAAAAGTTTAGGAAACGGAGCTTGTCCGGAAGCCGTAAGTTCAATAAAAGTAACCATTCTACCACTTCCAAAAGTAAACGCAGGGCCAGATCAGACAGTTTGTGCAGACGTTTCGGAGGTTAGTTTGTCAGGAACAATCACTAACTATTCTTCTGCACTTTGGATTTCACAAGGTACTGGTACCTTCCTGCCAAATAGCTCAGATTTAAATGCTAAATATAAACCTTCAGCTGAAGACATTGCTGCTAAACAAATAAAAATCACTTTAAAAGGTGTAGGTAACGCTCCTTGTGCTACACTAACAGATGACATGTTGATTAACATAACTCCTCTGGTTACTGTAAATGCCGGTCCTGATCAAAAAGTCTGTTCCGATGTGACAGGAATCCAACTTACAGGAAATGTAACTGTAGCGGCAGGACAGCAATGGAGTACAACGGGTACGGGAACATTCAGCCCTAATGCCAATGCCTTGAATCCGGTTTACATTCCATCTAAAACAGATAAAGATGCAGGTAAAGTAACATTTAAAATTCTTTCAACCGGGAATGGAACATGTAATGCTGTTACTGATTTTTCAGATGTTTCCTTTACTCCAGCTCCAACTGTTAAAGCAGGACCAGATTTGGAGATATGTGAAGATGCAACCTCTGTCAGCCTAACCGGGGTTGTTACCATTGCAACAGGCGGAAACTGGAGTACTTCAGGAGATGGGGGATTTAATCCTACAGCAAATCAGCTTAATACCTCTTATCTGATCGGAAATGCCGACAAAACACCTGGATCAATAATCCGCCTTGTTTTGACAACGACCGGCAATGGCCTTTGTCAGCCTGTAAGAGATACTCTTAATATTATAGTAAAACCACTTTCAGTTGTAAATGCCGGAGGCGATCAGGTTGTTTGTGAAGATGTAGCAGGAATACCGCTTGCAGGATCAGTTCTCAATGCCACTGGTGGAATATGGAAAAGCTCCGGAGCTGGCACATTCTCACCAAATGCATCAATATTAAATGCTACTTATATTCCTTCTGCAGCAGAAAGAACTTCTGGAAAAGTTCAATTAACGCTGACAGCAACCGGTACAGGAGTTTGTAATCCACTATCCGACGTAATGGAGATTGCATTTGAAAAAACGCCGGTTGTAAATGCAGGACCGGACATAAATGTCTGTGCAGATATAGGGGCAGTTCAGTTATCTGCTACGGTAACTTATGCTACCGGCGTGAAATGGAATACCTCTGGTGATGGTAATTTTTCACCTGATCATATTACTAATAACCCAATGTATCTCATCGGTTACAATGACAGCATTAACAAAAAGGTAATCATCACTGCTACAAGTACCGGAAATGGAAATTGCGCTGCTGTCTCAGATCAGATGGTTCTGACGATCAGCCCGATTCCTTCTGTTGATGCAGGACCAGATATCGTTGCATGTTCTGATGTCACTTCAATACACCTTAATGGAAAAGTCAAAGTTGCATCGGGCGGATATTGGATATCAACAGGTAGCGGCACCTTCTCTCCTGGTCCGGATAATCCTGTTGCAGAATATCTTCCATCTGCATCGGATAAACTTACAACAACATACCTTATATTAAATTCCGCAGGTAATGGTTCTTGTAACTTCTATTCAGATACTTTAACTCTTAGATTTGATACGAATCCAAAAGTAGATGCAGGTCCAGATCGCACTGTTTGCGAAACAGATTTACCTATAAAGCTGGAAGGTTCAGGTAACAATGCTACCTGGACATCACCAGGAGGAGGGGTTTTTCTTCCAGATGCCAAAGTGACAAATGGCACTTATATGCCTACTGCCTCTGAAATTGCAGCCAAAACAGTTACCCTGACAATATCCAGTCCTGCATCAGGAATGTGTCCTGCTACCTCTGATCAAGTTACATTTACTATTATACCAGGTCCGATTGTTAACGCAGGTTCAATTACAAGTATCTGTAATACAATGACCACAATAGCATTAGCAGGAAATGTTACTAATGGTAATGTAATATGGACAAGTACAGGTAAAGGTACATTCCAAAACGCAAATGCGGCCTCTACCACTTACAATATTGCTGCAGATGATAAACTTGCAGGAGTTGTAACCCTGATACTAAGCTCAGACGGAAACGGGGTTTGTAACCCAATCGGTGATACATTGAATCTTACATTTGATCCTGAAGTAATAGCAGATCCAGGATTTGATCAGTCACTTTGTGCGGATGTTCCTGCATTCCAATTATCAGGAACAGCTAAAAACTACTCTTCTATTCAATGGTCTACAACAGGAACAGGAGGATTAAATAATGCCACCACCCTTACCCCTGATTATACACCATCAGTGACAGAAAGAAATAATCACGGTTCTGTTAAGGTTACTATGAAGGTAAATGGCTTAGGCAATTGCCCTCCGGTAACGAAAGATGTGTTGCTATCATTAACTCCAGCTCCTACAGCTAATCCAGGACTTGACACCATCGTTTGCTCCAATTCTCAGGCTATTCCGCTTAAAGCAACAATTACCGTTGCGGGAGGAGCCGTTTGGTCAACATCCGGAACAGGAACATTTTCTCCGGGAGCACAAAGTCTGATTGCATCATATATTCCTTCAGAAAATGACAAATCATCCACTGTTACTTTAACTTTGAAAACAACAGTTAATGGAACTTGTGGACAGGTAACCAAGGATAAAAAGATAGATTTTGTTAAAATGCCGGAAGCCGATGCAGGACCTGATGATACTATTTGTGTGAATGCTGTAGCCGGAATAGCACTGAACGGTATTGTAAAATCAGTAACAGGTTCAGGAATCTGGACTGCAATGGGTACCGGTTCATTCAGTGCTCCGACAACTACATTAATAAATACCTATTCTCCTTCGAACGAAGAAAAACTAGCTGGCACCTTTATACTAGCTCTTAAAACTACAGGTAATACAGTATGTCCGGAAATTACAGATTATAAATCTGTAACCATTCAATACCTGCCAGAAGCCAATGCCGGACTTGACCAGAATGTCTGTGTAGATATTCCGGGAATTAAACTAAATGGATCATTAACAAGAGCACTTTCAGGAGAGTGGACAACCAATGGAGATGGTACGTTTTCTCCTGATCAATTCACACTTAATGCTTCTTATATACCAGGAGTAGCAGACAGGACCAAAACCGGAATCATCCTATCACTGGCTACCAAAGACAATGGAAAGTGCGCACCATCTACTGATCCGCTTAACATTACGTTTATCCCATTACCAGATGGAAATGCAGGTAACGATACAACAGTTTGCGAAGATGCAGCAGTTGTAAATCTTAACGGTTCAGTTACAAACTCTTCCGGGGTTATCTGGACTACAGATGGATCAGGTAAATTCAGTCCTTCTGCCTCTTCTCTAATAGCAACCTACATTCCAGGCTTAAGTGATATCAAAGCAGGAGGAGTAACTCTAAGATTAAAGGTCAACGGAGTATCTCAATGCGGGGGTGTAACCAAACTTAAGCATGTAACTATTAACCCTAGACCTACAGTATATGCAGGGCCTGACCAAAGAGTCTGTGAAAAAACAGAAGAAATTAAAGTTGCAGGTTCTGCCAGCAATTATACTTCAGTGAACTGGACAAGTTCCGGAATAGGTATTTTTGGAAACGGAAATGTTCTTTCGACAATTTACAAAACCGATCCGACAGATTTTGATGCAGAGGCCATTAATCTGATACTGGAAGTACAGGGCAAGCCGGGTTGTAAACCTGTTCAGGATCAATTAACCGTTCAGTTCGTACCTAAACCTGAAGTGATTGCAGGGCCATCTCAAAACTTCTGCTTTGATGCTCCTGAAATTTTACTGACAGGTAAAGTAATCAATGCAGTAAATACAGAATGGGTAAGTTCAGGATCAGGTATTTTCATACCTGGAAGAAATAGCCTGAACACCAAGTATATTCCATCTCTTGAGGATCGCATATCAGGATCAGTGAAACTTTCTGTCAGAAATACAGATGTTCCATTGTGTAAGGCTGATGGAGACACCCTGGAAATCACATTTATACCAATGCCAGTTTCTGACCCGGGGCCTGCTATTGTTTGTGATATTGCAAATGGGGCCAAGTTAAACGGAAAATTCCAGAATGCTACAGGTGTTTTCTGGACATCAGATGGAACCGGAACATTTTCTCCGGATCCTAAAGACCCAGGGGCAACTTACTATCCTTCTATGCAGGATAAACAGAAAGGCACCATACATCTTAACCTGACAACAACAGGTAATGGAGTATGTAATGAAACAGTGGCTATGACAACCCTGGTTATTGAGCCAAAACCAATAGCAGATGCAGGAAAAGATCTTGATGTTTGTATATCAAGTACTCCAACTATAACTGCAAATTTAACAGGTGATGTATCTTATGAATGGTACAACCTGAAAGGAATACTAATGGGTTCAGGTCCAAATATAATGCTTCCAAACCTCGACAGAGACACAACGTTGGTATTGAGAGTGTTTGACAGCAGACCTTGTGACCAGTTTGATACCGTTACTGTGAGAGTATTCAACCCTCCTACTATCGGAATGCCAGGTGATACATGTTTTGACCAGCCACTGTATGTTGCTGCGAAATTAAGAGATATACCCCTCGTTACCGGTCAGTATATCTGGTCACAGGATGGAAAATTAATGCCAAATCAGACATTGCCAATCCTGAGTGTACCAAGGCCTGGAGAATATACAGTTACCTATGCATTTGGAAATTGCTCTGTTTCTAAAAAGATTAAAATTAATCCATTACCTGTGTTAATGGGTTCTGATAAAATTGCATGTGAAAACCGTAGCACAGTGCTGAGCATCTCTTCTACACTGCCTTCTTCCAATTATCAATGGTCAGGGCCGGGTGTAAATGCAACTACCTCTGCTGGTAATCTTGGTATAATAGTACCACTAGATACCAGTTTCTATCAGGTAAGTGTTATCACCAATGATGGATGTAGAGCAAGTCATGATATTAGAGTTATCGGAGTACCTTCACCGATATTCAGCATAAAAGACTCTGCTTTCTGTGCTAATAAAACAGTAATGTTTGTTGCCAGACCGACTAACATCAGTAATATCGATTCTCTCCCTGTAACCTATGAATGGATGAAAAACGGTGTATCAATGAATAATAGCAATGATTCGCTACTCATTAATTCTGAAGGGGCTTATGCGGTAAAAGTTACCATTGGAGAGTGTGATACTTTACTGACAACCAAAATCAAGTTGAATGAAGTACCCAACCCAAGGTTACCGAAAGAACTTGATTTGTGTATGGAAAAGAGAGAAGTGATTAAACTGGATGCAGGACCGGGATTAATTTATAAATGGTCTGGAGATGTAGAGGTTAATAATGATACAACAAGAATACTGTTTGCTACAGATTCTGGATTCTATAAAGTACGTGTAATTAACCAGTATCAGTGTGAAAACGAAGATTCTACAACTATCAAAGATATTTGTCCTCCGAGATTATATGTTCCAACCGGACTTGACCCAAATACAGAAGGAAAATCTACTCTGGATATTTTTGGTAAGTATTATACCAATTTCCAGATTACAATTTTTAACCGCTGGGGAGAAGTAATCTTTATGTCAAATGATCCTAAAGAAATATGGGATGGTACCTACAGAGGAGAAGTGATGCCGATTGGAGTTTATAACTACATTGTCACGTATGAAGGTCTGAATGAAAGATATAAAGGCCCATACAAAGTAAAAGGTGCGGTTACCGTGGTGAGATAACCGAAATAAACTGAGTGATAATAAAAAGACTGCATCCCCAAGGTGCAGTCTTTTTTATGTGTAAAAAACATTTTAACTTCTTAAAAATTTTTAATAGGTTTAACTGTTATAAAGAGATAAAAACAATCTCAGGCTTTGAAATTTGTTCGTTTATTCATTTTTATCCTTTTCTTTTCAGGACTTCGTGAAACCTTTGGTCAATCCCAGGGAGACTATCTCATTAATGGTCGCCTGGTAGACAGTGTTGATTCAAAAGGGATTTCAGATGCTCTTATCATTAACAAAAGCACCAATAAGGTTGAAATTTCGGACAAAAGCGGATACTTCTATTTTAATGCCTCTCTTAATGATACCATCATTATTTACATTCTAGGTTATCGTACAAAACAATTCCCATTGGGAAAAGAAATGGCTTCAAAGCAAATGAATGCCATTAGACTTATCCCCGACATAGAACAACTTAAAAGTGTAGAAGTAATAGGGAAAACCGAAACAAAACAGAAATACAGATACCCTAATAATCAGGAACCTGCATCTATTATGAATCCAATCACCTTTTTATATGAACGGTATAACAAAAAGTACCAACAATATCAAAAGGTAGCAGAACTGGAAAAAGGTAAATACTATGAGCAGCTCAAAGAATATCGCCTTAACAGGTTATTTATCATGGATATTACCGGAATTAAAGAAGAGGATGTGGATGATTTTATAGGAAAATGTAATTTCGGAAGAGAATTTATTGAGACAGCCTCTGATTATGAACTAATTGTGATGGTCAGGAAAAACTATGAATGGTATAAAAAAACTAAATCAGGGAATAAGAAGTCTAAGTATTAGACAGAAACTTTGCATATATCGAAACATTTAAATATATTTATATAACAATTAGTCAGAATGGCAATTAAACCGGACGAGCGCATAAAACAGATTGAAAAAATGGCCAAAGCCTTGGGTGACAAAAACAGACTGGTTATCCTTCAGACGATTGCAGAAAAAGGATGTGTGAACTGCACCGAATTTACTGAAGTCATAAATCTGGCTCAGCCTTCTGTCTCTCACCACATCAAAATTTTAGTGGATTCCGGTTTGATCAATTCAGACAAAGAAGGCCGCTTTGTGAAATTATGTATCAACAGAGAAAACATTGAGGAGTTCAATGCTTTTTTAAACGATATAAACAAATTCTGACTTTTTTTGATTTATCATATTGATATATTTAAATATATAAAACATTCAATTTAAACAGTTAATCAGATGGAAAACGGAACTAAATACCTCGAATTGACAGATGGAAATTTCGAAACAGAAGTGATCAAAACTTCCACCCCAGTGCTTGTAGATTTTAGTGCAGAATGGTGTGGACCATGCAAAATGATGGGGCCCATAATAGAAGATTTAGCTAATGAGTATGAAGGAAAGGCAAAGATTACCAAAATTGATGTCGATGTGAATCCTCAAACTACATCGAAATATGGAGTTCGTAGCCTTCCTACCCTATTAATTTTTAAAGATGGAAATGTAGTAGATAAAATTATCGGAGCGGTTCCTAAAAGAGTTATTACTGAAAAATTAGGTGCACACATAAATTAAATTCAGAGAAAGGCCGGTCAGTCCCCGGCCTTTTTAGTGGGACGTAGAGACCATGCTTGGCGTCTCCCTTTCCACCTGAAGCATCATTAATTTACCAGAATTCTTTAATCCCTAAGCTCTGATTTCTGTAATATTTTTATCGTAGTTCATTATCAAAATTTGAGACGCCAAGCATGGCGTCTCTACTAACCCGATGTTAATTCTGGAAAACAAGTAATTTTTCTCAGAAACCAAACCCTGCTTCATTCATGTTTCCCTTTTAGGGAATGGCTAATAAAAGCCGGAGGAAGGGTTATGTACAGAGTTAATAAAAAGCTTGCTGAAATCTTTGAAGCCATAGGCAGCATATATGAATTTAAAGGACCAAAAGAAAGATTCAGGTCTATCGCTTATCACAATGCAGCCAGAATAATCAATGACCTTCCGGAAGATATCAGAGAGCATATTCAGGATGGAAAATTTATCAAGACCTATGGAATTGGTAAAAGTATTGAAGAAAAAATCTTTGAGTTCCTCCAAACGAATCAGATAAGCTTATTCAACGACCTTCAAAAAGAAGTTCCCAAAGACTTTCTCACCCTGATGAAAGTTCAGGGATTAGGACCGGAGACTTTAAAAAGATTTTATTACGACCTTAACCTAAGTACCAAAGAGCAGATTATAGAAGCCCTCCAGGATGGCAGAATCTTACAGCTTAAAGGTTTTCAGAAAAAGAAAGTAAATAACATTTTATCCGCTTTACTTAAAAAAACGGAAACAGATGAACGACTCCCCCTTTGGGATGCGCAGGAAATCAGCACCAGCATTGTACACATGCTTAAAACCATTCCTCAGATTCAAATAATTGATATAGCAGGAAGTCTTCGCAGACAAAGGGAAACCGTAGGCGACATTGACCTTTTGATTGCAGCAAAAGCCAGAGATCGAAAAGCTATTATAAGGCATTTTGTTTCTCTGGATGAAGTTGAAAACCTTTATGCAGAAGGCGATACCAAAGCCAGTGTATATTTCAAATCCTTTAAACGACAGGTAGACATCAGGATCGTAACTGAAGACCAATGGGGCGCTGCCCTTCAGTATTTCACAGGCTCAAAGGCTCATAACATACACCTGCGAAAACTTGCCATTGAAAAAGGTTTTAAGATCAACGAATACGGACTATTTACTGTAGATGAAAACAAAAAGATTGCAGGAGAAAATGAAGAGGGTATCTATCATGCTCTGGGTCTTGAATGTATCCCCCCTGAAATGCGCGAGGATACAGGGGAAATTGAACTTGCAGCTGAGGGATTAATTCCAAAGCTCATCACCATTGATGATATCAAAGGAGATATGCATACGCACTCCAAATGGTCAGATGGCCACAGCTCTATTGAAGAAATTGCTGACTATATTTCTTCTCACCAAAAATATGACTACATCGTTCTTACAGATCATTCCAAATCTGAAATAATAGCAGGAGGAATGAACGAAGATCAATTTATGAAGCAATTAAAAGAGATTAAAAAAGTAAATAAAAAACTTGGCAGGGACCTTATCAAATCAGGAACTGAAGTAGATATATTGCCAGACGGTACTCTTGATTTATCCGATTCCCTTTTGCAGACGCTTGATTGGGTGGTTGCTTCCATACATTCACATTTCAACCAGGATAATACGGAAAGAATCATTAAGGCATGTCGCAATCCATACGTATGTGCCATAGGCCATCCGACAGGAAGAGTACTTGGATCAAGAGAGGGATATCCTGTTGACATGGAAAGAATCCTTGATGTGGCCGCAGAGACAGGAACGGCCATAGAAATAAACGGACACAGCCATCGCATGGACATCAATGATCGCTGGGCTAAAAGAGCTATTGAGAAAGGTGTAACACTGGTAATAGGAACAGACAGCCATAATACAGGGAATTACAGCTTTATGAAACTGGGAGTGGCCATAGCAAGAAGAGCATGGTGTACGAAAGATCATATCTTAAATACATCGGACTGGGCAAAGATAGAAGCATTTAAGAGGAGGAAACTTGAGAGGATTTATATGACGCACTAAAAGTTTTTTCAACTTGGGTTTTAAAAATATTACCAAGGAATATTTAGTTGAATACCGGTATATTCTTCTTTTCCATTCGTGTATTTGGATATAGAATATGGAATCCCATTAAGAGATATACTGATATCCATGTCTTGCTCCATTTTTATATTCAGCATAGTACAAAAAGCTGACCTTCCCTATTATAAACATACTTTTTACCCATTAGCTTCCCTTTTCGATATTCTTCAAAGATGAATTTCTTCTCCCCTATGGTGTCCTTAATTAATCAAAGTATTTCTTTTAGGCCTGCCGTAAAAAATCACGCTAGCATTTTTAACTCCGTATTTTTCAAGTATGATAACTTTTGATGTTTCATTTAATTCAATGATAGTTTTTTTATATCCAGAACAACTGATAATAATCAATGCTAATAATATGGCAACAAAACTAATTGAATGCGTTCCCATTTGTATATCACGTCTCATTTAATTCTGCGTATTAAAATTCTGCCCTCTATACTATACACTAACTACGATAGTTATGTGATTAGCTCCACATTTAACATCTCCATCCTTCATACTTTATCCCGTTAATTATATTAGGATTAGTAACAATTTCGACCATACATAAACCTTTTTTTTCGTGAATTCCAAGACTTAAAAAAACCTCTTGGCTATCCTGAATAAAATAATGGTACCTTATAATATCCTCCCAATAATCATCTTTTGAATACTCAGTACCAAAATAATCTAAGATCGATGCAAATGTCTGACCTAGTTGAAGCTTTAAGCCTATATCCTTTAAAATTTGATTAGTAATTCTTTTTAAAATAGCATCATCTAATACATTTTCAAAAGATATTACTTCATTCTCCTTTGGATTAAGTTGCGATTGAAAACATATAATATAATGGCCTATATGTTGACAAAGGCCCATTATAGTTGCATATTCAAATTCATAAGACTTTTCTATATACTCTTCTTCTATATAATCCGAAAGTTTTATTCCCTTTAATTTTTCTAAATCAATCATCATTTTTAATCCCTTTCGATCACAATAATTACTTGCTGATCTACTCTTGATCTGGATTAGTTTGTGAATTTTTCCCGTTTAATAACTTCCATAAATTAATAACAGATAAATTATAGGTGGTGGGATTTGAACCCACAACCTCAACTAGACCAATAAATAGTAGGCTTCAGAAATAATGCCTAGTACGTCACCATCTGCTTATTATATTTATTCCGATAATCAATTGGAGTCATACCGGTTATTTTTCTGAACACATCTCTGAAGGCCTTGGAATCTGTATAACCTACTTCGAACATGATCTCGCTGATGTTCTTTCTTGTTGTTTCCAGATTCTTCTTTGCAGCCTCTATCTTTACTCTTTGAATATACTCTGTGATGGTATTACTGGTCGCCTTCTTAAACCTTCTTTCAAAACTCCTTCTTCCCACTGCGAACAGATCTGACAATTGATCCACAGAGATTTTCTCCTGAAAGTTGGATTCTATAAACTCCTGTGCCTTTCTTACCGGTTCGTCTTCATGTTCTTTCTGCCCTCTGAACATGACAAAGGAAGACTGACTGTAACGGTCTATTTCTATTTCGAAATATTTGGCAGCAAGTATTGAAAGCTCTCTGTCTGTATATTTTTCGAGGATGTATATTAGCAGATTCCAGAATGAATTTGCTCCTCCGCTGCAGTAAATGCCCTTTTCATCCGTAATGATTTTTTCTGATACTAATATAGCTTCAGGAAACATCTGCCGGAATGCATGCTCTGCAAGCCAGTGTGTAGCGCATTTCTTGCCTTCCAGCAGGCCGGTAGATGCCAGCAGGAAAGTGCCGACGCATAGACTTGCTACCTCTCCCCCATTATGGTATTGCTTATTGATCCATGGGTAAAAATCTCTATTGATTTCAATGACTTGTTTCCAGTCTCCATTCACAGCCGGGATGATTATCAGATCGGTTTTGAAAGAATCTTCAATAGTCAGATCGGGATGAACTCTGAAAAAAGAATCGTAAACCTGAGGCTCTTTGTCGATCCCCACTAACTGTACTTTAAACAATGGCTGTTTCCCTTTATTGACGAGAAATTCATTGGCCATGGTGAATGCTTTATATGCTCCTTCTATGCAGCCGAGGGCAGCTGCTCCTCTGGGAACCAGAATCGATATGTGCTTCATTTGGATTTATACCTGGAAAATCGGAAAACAATTTCTTCCTGATTTTAATTCTGAGAAATTCAAAATCGGGATACTAACCAATTAAATTAGTATCATAAAAATACAAAAAAAAGTGTCGCAAACAACCCCAAACGAAGGCATTATACATGTTAAATTTTGAAATGTCCTTACAAGAAACAGAACAAGGCTTGAATCAAAATTTTCGATTATAAGTTTGGATTTGCCTAAAAACATCAAAGTCTCATTTGTTTAAATGAGACTGATAAATTGAAGAAACTCTAAGTTACTTAACTTATATTAAGAAATACTTTCAGTATATTTCTTAAAATTATTAAGAATCGCCTGCCAGCCTTGTTGCTGAAATTCTACAGGATTTTCAGATTCTGCATCAAATGTTTCCACTACTTTAGTCTCATTTCCCTGCGCAGTGAACACAATCTTTGTTTTTCTGCCATCTTCCATTATATATTCAATGACTTTATTTATTTCGACATTGGTATATTCACCACCAAAGTCAAAACTAAAACTACCATCTTTCGCAGCCATTGTCGTTTTAAACTTACCGCCTTTACGCAAATCATTTTCCGCATAAGGAGCATGCCAGTCATCAGATGCCTGACACCATTTAGTAATATCTTCTGGTGTATTCCAGGTTTTCCAGACTTTCTCTACAGGTGCTTTTACCAAAGCCTCTACGGTGACAGATATCGGTTTTGTTGTTTCTTTGCTCATAGTCTTTTGGTTTAGATTTGTTATTGACACAAAATTAGTTCAAAACTATATATTCGAATATTTAGTAAACGACAATTATAAGGGGTAATTACGACAAATTTAGACACTCCTGCCAGATTGCTGATACGTAATATAGATTCATTGATTGATTGGACTCCCGCTAAGTATGTCTTTATGTACTTGTCCAGGAAGCACTCTGTAGACAGGAATCTTTATTAAATACTCTTTACACAGCTTTTTAATTTGCCCGTCAATCTGTTCATTTGAATACCTTGAAGAGAAATGGCCAAGAATTAATGTTTCAATATTGATCTCTGAAACCATCTTTATAACCTCATCCAAATTACTATGTTTGTTTCCGTGCTTATTTATTCTTTCCTCATCTATTCCCCCAAGAAAAGTCGCCTCATGAATCAGGATTTTCGAATTGTCCCATTTTGAATAATCATCCACCGGAGTATCTCCTGAATAGGTAAGTATATTTGTTCTTACAATTTCGCTAAGTGCTTCTCTGCCTGATTTTGCTATAAGCTGTTTGATCCTATCCTGAGGAAGTGAGGCATATTCAGGCTTTAATTTTGTTTTAGTCTGATACACTTTATAGCTGAAACTTTTATATATTCCCTTATCGGCCTTTACATGTTCATTTCTGATCACTTTAACAATCAAATGATCTGCAATCTGAATTTCTTGATCTTCAATAACTGGCTTCCAGATGGTGCCTTTTACATGCGGATCAAACTTCTTACTAAACTCTTCTATAGCCGGAAAAGAGCCGCAATGAGCAGGATAATGCAGTATAGGATAACCTTCGCGTGCATTCAGCTGATTGAATTGCAGAAGTCCTCCCAGATGATCTCTATCTGCATGAGAAATAAATACATGTTCTACTTTTCTTGCCTTCTGCAACAGAGAAGCTGCCACTCCGTCTCCCGAATCAAACAATAGACCCAGTTCTTCTACGAAATACCAGGTTGCAAATAATGCGGTCGAATAGCCGCTAATATTAAACTTCATAAAATAATCTTAATCCCTGCTTTTAGCTGTAAGAATAACATTTTATAATCTTTTCACTTTTTTACTTACTGTCCTCTGCAACCTTTGCTTTTCTCTCTTTTGGAAATAAATTATAAATGGAATTAATATCTATATACTTGGGATGGACCAAAACTTCAACACTTCTCTTCTCATCAGAAAATCTTTTATCGAGAATCCAGCCCTCTAAGTCATTTATTAAAGTCATTATTGACAGAAAATTAAAATTCAGTTCATAAATGTATGTTTTTTTATATCTAAAAATTAATTAACTCTTACCATAATTGGAGAAGACTTTCTACCCATTCCTTCTTAACCCAAAATCAAATCGCTCATGAACGATTCTTTTCAGTAAACCTAGTTGCCCGCAATGCCACATAGCATGTTTTATATTCCAGTCTAAAGCTTCCAATTTACTGGATGCAATTGGATGTGGAACTGGTGTCGGATGCAATGACTTTCTCAGATCATGATCGGATAAAGACTTAATAACCTCCAATGATTTTAGCTCAACAAGCATTAGATCTTTCATCAATTGCTCTGGCTCATATTTACCAATTATTCGTTCAGGATTACCTGTAGTGAAAACTTCATCATAATTTTTCAAAGGTATTTGCCCTACAATATCCATCTGATGTCCTACAATCACCATCACAGAATGGAAATAAAAGCTCATCATAAGGTGTCCGACTTGCCATGTCACATTCATTTGAATTACTTCCGGAGTTATGTCCCATTGATCATTTGGTATAGAGGCAATAAGTCTGTTGACCCACCCATAAGTATCTTCAGTTTGTTTCAGCAAAATTTCAACCTGTTTCATTCTGATTTTGATTAAGTCATAACTAATGACAATCCAAATCTAAATGCTTCCGTCTGTAAATTTCTTGATCTGGATCAATAATGCCCTGTACTCATTTTATTTCTTATTCTACTGACAGTCTCAGGAGCTACACCAAGATAGGATGCGATTAAATACTGAGGGAGTCTTTGCGCAAGATCTTTTTTCTGAGAGATGAGTTGAAGATATCTTTCTGCAGGAGTATCGAGTAAAAGAGATTTGACTCTGTCATGGTTCCTTAAAAATAGCATTTCATTCATTTTCCTAGCCATGTCTCTAATAAATGGATAAAGAGTACCCAGCTTATCAAGACCTGGTCTTGTAATCACGTAGACTGTTGTATCTTCAATACATCTGATTTCTTTCTGGGATGGTTTAAAAGTAAGATAGCTATAGTAATTAGTTATAAAACTATTTTCAAAAGCGAATTCTTCAATAATTTCATTACCATTTTTATTATAGACACACATCATAAGGCCACTCTCAATCAGACCTATCTTATGGCAAACACCTCCTTCAGCGATAAAGACTTCATTTTTCTTTATTTTCTCTTTATTAAATTCAGATAAAAAAATAGTTACCTCTTCTTCTGAAAGATTAAAAAGTGTACGAATTGAATTTTTAATATTATTCATGTCTAATAATGAAAATTAATAATATAGAATTCAATATCTAAGTTTAATTTTTTATTTCTCACAATGGATATTTTCTAAACCTCATTTCATTCATTTAAATATCAGAATAATAATAATCATTTTTCCTCTCAACTTCGCAACTAAAGAATTTACTATAAATATTACACGCATTTACATATAAATACATATCCAATTTATATAAAAAAGTACAGGGCAAACTATAATTATTCCATTTTTGAAATTACCCTCAAAATATCAGAATAATCAAAGATTAGGAAGATAACAGAGCTTATTTCCCATGTAACTTTCCCCTATTAAACCTACAGATATTTTGGTCAGCTTTAAATAGGTATAAAAAAAAAGTTCACTAAAAATTGATTATTAAATAATTAAGAGTTTAATTTAAACATTAATTGTTTAAACATGTAAATAGCAAAACAAGCTTTTATCATACTGATTAATATTTCCGCATAACAATGATATTAATATTAGAAAGGGTTTTGTGAGGGTTAAAGCTGGCTCTGACCACTCAATATTAACTTTTAGTACCAAATAATAGCATTCATCCAAACTAACAAACTCATGAAAAAACTTACATTATTATTCTTACTTTCAATTTCTCTTTACTCATGCAAAGATAAGGAGGAAGACAGCCCATCTCCTGATAGCGTCTGTAACACAAGTAATGTTACTTACAGCAATACTGTAAAGTCAATCATTTCCAATAACTGTATCGTTTGCCATGGTGGAGCTCCTATGAATCTCGGTGATATTGCTACACTGCAGGGAGTAGCTAATAGCGGATTGCTCTATAAGGTAATCACTCATGCAGAGGGAGTACCTGCAATGCCCAAGGGTAAGGCAAAACTATCAGACTGTGATATAGCTAAAATAAAAGCATGGATTGATGCAGGTGCTCAGAATAATTAAATTTCAGGATTAGTTATCTATTTCCGTACCTAAGTCAATAAACCACATACCTAACCTTTCACCTGAAGGACCTAACTATCAACTTAAGGAGTTTTATAAAGTGAATTTTGAAAACAAAAAATCACTTTACTTTGTCATCCTAAGCCCTGCGAAGGCTCTGAGGCTTAAAAATATTCAGATTCCTCATTCCTCGGAATGACAAAATCTAAGATTCAGTTTAAGTTGATGGCTAGGTCCCTCAGGAGAAGGGTTATAGTGAGGTCTTATGATTTTAATATATCAATTATATCAACGAAACTTTAATAGTTAATCCAATTAATATTATAAAACTAAAATAATTCTGTAAGAGCGAATTTTGAATAAAATCTTCGTGCTTATACTTGTATTAAAGTTTTATCTTTTGCAGAATCATAAAATAAAAAATAGACCTTGTTCACAGAACAGTATTCAATCAGAATAAACTCCTTACTTTTTAAACCATTGTCAGAGTAAGAGCTTAAATTATTTATTTTAAAATCCTGCAAGATTTAAATGTCAACTTAGTTATTATGAAACATACTGGTCATATCTTATTTATCTTTCTAATCTCATTAATAGTGAATGGGTGTGCTTATAACAATTATGAAGAGTTGTATCCTCAGACTAAAAACAACAATCCTTGCGACAGTTCAATAGCAAGTACATACAACTTGTCTGTTAAATATATTCTATCAAGCAATTGTATTACTTGTCATAGTAAGAATATTGCTTCCGGAGGTGTAGTGCTTGACACCTATGAATCAGTTCGTGAACAAGCTCAGAAAGGAGCATTGATGGGAGCTATTCTTCATAAAAGCGGATATCAGCCAATGCCCCCTGGTACTTCAATACCTCAATGTCAAATCGAAAAAATTCAACAATGGGTTGATGCAAATGAGCCGCAATGATTAATTATTAACATGATTATGAAAAAATTTGTATTTGTAATATTAATATTAAATATCTCAGTTAAACTTTTGGCCCAGGAAGACTTATTGAATAGTCTTGAAAACGAACAGCCACAAAGCAAGCAATTGGTCTTTGCATCTTTCAAAGGAACAAGATTAATTAACCTTCATACTATTGAGACTTTGGGAAAGGGATCTCTGGACTTCAGAATATCACACAGGTTCTCCGATTTCAGTACAGGTGCCTCCAACCTGTGGGGATTGGATGGACCAGCAACCATCCGACTAGGATTTGACTATTCAGTCTCTGATAGATTTACTATAGGGATAGGAAGATCTTCTTATGGTAAACTGGCAGATGGCTTCCTTAAATACAGGATACTTAGACAAACAATGGACAATAGTATGCCTGTCAGCCTGACAGGATTGGTAACAATGAATTTATCCTTAGGCAAAGATCCTAATAAAACGGTTTTGGGAGTAGATAAATATGAAAAATTCAGTTCAAGGATTGCTTATATGTATCAACTTATGATCGCAAGGAAATTCAATGAAAAACTCACTTTACAAATATCTCCAACACTTATTCATTACAATTTGGTAATGAACCTTAACGATAAAAATGACATACTAGCATTAGGTATTTCGGGTAGATATAAGATCACGAGAAGTATCTCCCTGACCGGTGAATATATTTTCAGGATCAACAATTATACCCCTGATCAATCTGATTTATACCACAACAGTGCAAGCATAGGAATGGACCTTGAAACGGGAGGACACGTCTTCCAGGTATTTGTCACAAATTCTTTTGCAATTAATGAGGTACAATTCATACCCTATACTACAAGCAGATGGGATAAAGGGCAAATCAGGCTGGGGTTCAATGTTTCCAGAGTTTTTGCGGTGAGCAGAAGTGCAAAAGATCAAAAAGATAAAATAAAAGGAGAGAAAAAATGGTAAAACAGATAATACATATCATTCTGGTATCTTGTTTAATACTGATAAGGATAGAAACACAGGCTCAAAATAAGATTTACAAAACTTCCACCGGAAAAATCAGTTTTTATTCGGAAACCCCGATAGAAAACATCGATGCTCATTCCTCTGCCATGTCTTCTGCCATTAATCCGACAAACAGAGAAGCTGCAGCACTTGTTATGATTAACAGCTTCAAGTTTAAGAATTCTCTTATGCAAGAGCATTTCAATGAGAAGTACATGGAAAGTGACAAGTATCCGAAAGCAACATTTTCAGGTGTGATAAATGAAAATGTGGACTTGATGAAACCAGGTAACTATAATGTGACAGTAACAGGCAAACTGACTATACATGGAGTAGAGCAGAATCGGACGATAAATGCTAAAATTACAGTAAGTGAATCATTACAGCTTCATTTAAAAGCAGACTTTAATGTAAAACTTGAAGACCATAAAATTAAAGTTCCAGAAATAGTATTTCATAAAATAGCCGAAGTAATAGCTGTGAAGATTGATGCAGATTATAATCTGAAATAGCAGTTATTATTTCATGAGTTAAATTTTATGATGTTAATTTAGCGATTAAACTTTTTTGGTAATACATACCTGATAGAATAAAGAAGAGGCTGTTTTTCACTGAAAGACAGCCTTCTTTTAATTTAAAGGGTTCCAAGGATTTTGCTCAACAATTTATGAAAGCTTAATTTTTACAACCATTAACAATTCACTCAATTTATCCAACTCTGATTGTGAATCAATAGATAATGTAAATGCATTATCCAAAGTAAGTCCACTATAATCAGCGATAAATAACCCCCATTCAGCATCATTAACAGAGACGGGAGTTCCATTGACTTTAATCGTTATAGCTGAAGGTGATTTTGCAACAAAAGTAATATGGTCAATATCCGCATTGTTGATTCCGTTTATAAAATATGGTAAGCGGTCTTTTGAAATACTTAAACTTGCTGATTTATTTTTCCTGAGCATATGCCACTCATTTGGCATATCATGTTTCATATTTAATGCAATATGGAAACCTTGTTCAGTGTTCAATTGCTGTTTAATCTGCTCTATTCTTTCTATCAAAGAACCTTCTGCGAGACCTTTTAAAGTACTTCCCCCTTCCCTGGCAGTATATTTCATATGTAAAATCACATCAGAGATAGTATCATAGTTAAATTGTTTTGATACGTTAGGATTGGGCAATTCTAATCTCCAGGAACTTATAGCACCACAGCCTTCAAATGGGAGATATCGTTCATCCCTGAAATTCAACTCAAACAAACCACTATCATTCTGTGCATTGCTGGTTGCCACAGACTGAATAGCCCCAATGTTGTACATAAATCTTTCGTCGTTATTGAGATCCTCAAGATATCCAGTGGAAGCAGCATTATCTGAATTGATATTTTTCCTGTAACGATTATTAATCAAAGATAATTTAGCACTCACTGAAGTATACGGACCAGCTATACAAGGCAAACTAATGCTTACGGATTTTATCCTTCTGAAATAATGCCCGGCATAATCCATGTCATAAAGCACTTCAGGTACTTCGAAATCACAAACTCCTGTAGCACGCAACCTGATTAAAGCAAGAGGGTCAAGCTGAGAAAGAGAAATGTGCTTAATGATTTCATACTCTCTTTTGTTTTTATCAAGATATCCAGCCTCCATTCTCTTTATATCATGTAACAATGCATCTGCTGATTGTAATCCTTTTTTCATACTATCCCAATATCCGAAAGAAATAAAGCTATCATCATTTCCCAATTCAAACCTATAACTTCTTTCGGCCTTTTTGGCGAAGTCATGAGCCAGTTGGTAGGATTTGTAATAAACAGAACTTATCTGCCCTATCATCCAGTCATACAGCTCTTTGTTAGTATATTTCGAACGCATGAATTCATCCGTTTTCTTTGCATTCTCAATTTGTAAGTCATGATTTTTCAAATCCGATTCAGAAATTTCTTTCCTGATTTCAGCAGCAGCTATTTGCTTTTCTATACTGGCAAGTTCTTTTTCAGCTAAAAGCTCTTGCAATTTCCAGTCATCATAGCGCCTTTGATAATTTGCAACAGTAGAAATTCCACCAGCGACTTTGTCAATAAGCTGGGAGTCTAATAGAATTGCTTTCGCAAATGATTTTATAGAATTTGAAATTTTATCTCCATCCAAAATGGTTGTTAATGAAACTGGGGATCCTCCTAATCCCGCACCACCAGCTGTTACTGTTGGAGCTAATGCCATACCACCTGCGGCCTTTTCCATTACAGAACTAATCCCATAGGCAATGATTGAAAATGCATTCAAAGACAATGACGTGGTTTCAAGAGCAGTCATAAACTTAATGTCTTTATAGAATTTATACCTTTCTTCTGTAACCTTCTGAGTCCGCTTCAAGACTTCTATTTGTTCATTTGCCTCATCAATCTGCAGCTTTTTAATATCTCTGACTGCATTCAACACTTTTAATTCCAACTCATTCCTTAATAGTGATAATGCCTCCGCATCCTTTTTCTCCAATGCTTGAAGCAGGGAATTACCAAGCCCCCGAACCTCCTGAACAAGCTCTGTTGCTTTAGCTGATAAAACATTAAACCGATAAAAAGGTGTGGGTGCATTGAAACCTGATAATATGGAAGAAACATCCAAACCAGAAGCGGCTGCTTTTACCAACATTCCCGGATCTATTGGTGGAGCAAATAAAGCTAAACTTCTTTCTATTCCATCAATGTTTTGACAATGTCTTATCTTGAACAAACGGTCAGCAACTCTGTCCCAATATTCAAACATCTTTTCGTTTTGAGGAATGCAGAAGTAAAGCATGGATAAAGTGACCGGCAAAGGAGGCAGCTCCGCTCCTCCTTCTGGCAGTGCGGATAAATCCGGCAGAATATTTTCAAGTGCAATCAGTGCATTACCAAAATTATCCAATTTGGCTTCCATCTGGTTGTATGTTTCATAAGGTTGCTTTACTAGCGGAGGAACTATTCTTGGCTTTGGTCCTAGTAACTTATCAGCAAGTATATACATTTGGGTTGCCTGAGCTATAGACTCCATTGTATCCTGTCTGAATAAATAATCTCCCCATTCTGTGAGGTTATCGATGTATTTCATCAATAAAGCTTTCTGATAAGCTACTGGCCTGAACCTCGCTATGACATCAGGCCTGAATGGCTTCTTCCTCCATTGCTCTATTGCAAACTCCATTTCTTTAATGTCAGGATTATTTTTGTCTGCAGTCGCATTCATTAATGAATCAATCCTCTGAGCTATGTAATCGGATTCCTGATTCAGATAAAATGGCTTGGTTACCCAATATTTCTGAACTCCGGCACCTGATAATGCTCCTGTTGGATTGAACATGTAATGAAACCAGGAAAGTGCCTCTTCAAAACGTTGGTTCTTTGTCAGACTAGTTGCGATATGTAGAGGTATACGATAAAATAAATCCCAATTGTATAAGCTATAACTTCCATCACTGGTAAAATCAACATCTTCAATCGGGTAGTTGTAGATTAATGATCCATCAGCTTGCTTATAGCTAAGTTTTGCAATATGAAGTTCTTCAGGATTATAATAAGCCTTGAAATCAAAAGTTGTATTAATTTTCAGCTGGGTCTCTCGACTCATTAAACTCGATATACCATCTTTATACAAAATAGTTTTCAATGCACATACCATCGGGTGGTACATATTTTTAAACTGCTCACCATATACAAGACCATTTTGCTCCAATGCCTTCTTCAAATATTCATCAAATTCTGTATTGTCTGTAATACCAATTAACTTTTGAAGGAGTGGTTGAAGGGCTTTGTAATGCGACATTTCCTGAATGATCTCTTGAAAGTCAGGGTCAGCAATAATCCGGTCTATAGCCTCTTGTGTATTTGCTGGTGGCTCATCCTGAAATTCAAGCCTGATTTTTTTTACCCAATTTATAATTCTATCTATAAGTTGAAATACGTCAGATGCCGTTCGCTTCTCATCGTCTGTCAAACCAATAACAGAATAAAACTCCCCTCCCGCATACTGTTCTTTATAGAAGCCTGGGATAATTACATATGCATGCCAGCTATCTTCCATAAAATAAGGAAGCAAAGTGCCGAATGGAATTTTTAATCCCGGAAGTTTAATATCTGTATTTGATTTCCTTAATAAGAGAATAATAATGAATTGATAAACTGCACTGATCAGATCAATAATGGTCAATTGATGTGGATATGTGATTCTGAATTGTCCCGGTGTCTTATCAAATAACTTAAAGAATTGAAAAGGACTTATTCCATTTTTGACTTTAAGATCATCGGGACTTGCATTTACATCCTCTGTATATCGTTGAGAAAGTAGTCTGGCCTGACTGAAATCGGGTAGAAAATCAGTCAATTCATAATTACCGTCTTTAACTTTTTCAGGATATCCCTTGCATCCTGTTATATCAAATATTCCATTAAAAATTTTATCTTCAAAATCCGGTTTATTCAAGCGACTGCTAAATACATAAATCTGACTGAGGAATTCTATATAGATCAGATTAAACTTTTCTTTATTTATTAAATCATAGGTAAAACCTTCACCAAATCCTGGTGTGTAAATGCAGTCCTTTGATACTTTTTTCGGCTGCCACTTCTTATTACTGAATTCGCTTATTGCCAGCTGGATTTTAAGCTTTTTTCTTGGCTTATCAGTAGGTTGTTCACCATGATTATTTTGATTAGGTAATTTTGCTCCCTGGTTCGGATCCGATTCTTCACTGAAAATAAGCCATGCAAGATGTAAACGATTATTACGTATAAAGGCAAGAAGCTGTTCTCCAGTAATATCTAAATCAACTTTCTCCCAGGCTGTCCAGTTGCGTTCACTTTCGAATCTTCTATAATAATATATATCAGGATCACCGCCTTTGGTGCGTGCAAATACGTGCATAGTTCGGGATGGAACATCATACCATGTTGCTTTCACCTCAAGGAATGCAATATGATCCAGTTTCTCCAGATAATTTTTAACTGACTCCTCTGCAGTATCATTAGTGAGTTCATTTTGCTGGAGTTCATTGATTAAATCAGTGAGCAAGAAAGATTTATCATCAGCGAGCGTTACATCATACCAGTTTTCCGGATACAGGAATATTTTTCTATTAGCTTCCCAAACACGGTAATTCTTCATCCATTTCCATTGATTCCAATCCGGATCTTCCCCTGTATTTGCAATAGCTTCAGGCTCCAGTCCCATCAGGCAGCGTTGTACAAACAACTGAATACTATTATGAGCCAAAACAATCCGGGATGAAGGCATACAAGCGCCCATTTCAACATCTACCAGAAAATATTCATATAAATCATTTTCATCTTTAACATCTGGATTTGTCGCGAGTAAATATGCAACCAAAGCATCTCTTTTTTGAGGCCGGATTTTGTCCATTATCTCTTTAAGAGTGCTTAACCAGGTATCTTCATTATATCGGGTTTTAAGGTTGGCACGAAGGTCTGCTGCATCTGCCGCATTTAGCACAGGTTTAATAAAACCAGTAATCTGACCTATATTAGCACTCAATGTTCTCATGCTTTCTGCGCATTGCAGCAAACGCTTCAAATTGGTGATGCTTTTATAATTATCAGGACTAAAGGCCGCAAAGAAATATTGATCAACAGCAATCAAATCCGATTTCTCATTACCCGTAAGTAAACCAAGAGATTGCATCAATTCATCCTGACTAGAAGAGTTATTGAGTGTAAGCTCAATAACGCTGAAAAATGAAATTGGATTTTCAGCATCTAATGGATTTAAAACTGGAGAAAGATCTTTTGTCAGCGACAGCAGTTCTATAAATTCAGTATATTGCTGATAAGGAACATTTGGCTGAGTTGGCTCAAACGGAATATTATCCAGTTCAAACCACCCCAGTTTATGGGCATTTTTAAGGAACCACTCTAACTGGATATTATTTAATTTCAGAGCACTAATCAAAGGGAGCAGCTTATGCAATAAACGAAGCGCTGCATATTGCCTAGAAAATGCTGCTTTATTGATATTTGGCAAAACAGGAAGTGGGTGTCCGGAATCAATATCTGCTATATCAATCAAAGTATTACTTTGTAAAACATCTATGAGCAGATCTGTTCCTGGTGCTGTTTTTTTCAAAATGGCATTGGATAACACTATATCAACCGAATCAATACTGGTCTTAAATGTGTTTGATAGTGCAGTATTGATTATAGAAGCTCTGTCTTGCTCAAAGAGATATGCTGCAATTCCTTCAAGCCAGGCTTTAATAAAAGCTTTCTGCTCTGTCTCCGCATTCGGACCTGCATTGTTTAAATTAGTTATTGCAGTCTTGATTGCTGTAACATCAAAGAGGGTGTCTATTTTTTTGTCATCAACAAATGTAATGGCATCAGCAGAAGAGCTGCCATTGTGTACCACAAAAAGTTCATCAACCCAGGAATATTTCCAGTTGCTGTCAAGAAAGTTTAACAGGATGGCCACATCTTGTTCATTCAATACAGGTAATTTGGAAAGATATGTTTTAAATGTTTCTTTTTGAACTTCAACTGTTAATGCATCATTATAAGGAGAACGATTTACGTTGAAGGATTTTTGGCTGGCAAGTTGAATGCCGGAAAGCATTGCCTTAATCTTCTCAGGTTTAATCTCACGGTCAATTAAATTATCGGCTTTATGTTGAAGTATATATTTTACATCAACTACGTTTATAGAACCTTTCTTAGCATCCTCCAATGCTTCACAAAACTTAAGAGTGTCTTCTGCTGAGTTAAAAACATCAATACCGGTAAGTTCTTTTAATGTGAAAAAGTCGTCTGTTTTAATTTTAAGCTTTTTCATCAACTTTCCTATTGCATACATTCCGCTTAAGTTTATAAAACTTAATTCTCCATTGGGAAGAGCTGCTACCAGTTTATCGAAGTCAGCTTCTTTTATGCTTATGCATGTGCTGATGGCTTTTCTGAAATCAGTCAGTTGTTTTTTGACAACGGCAGTTTCATTTTCAATTATCTTTTCTGCAGTAAGCCCCGGTTCAACAGATCTGTTTTGGGACTTATTCTGAAATATTGAATCATATAGTGTATTGGTTTGATAAGGCAATAAAGTGTGAGGAATTTCACCAAAACAACAGATCAGTTCTTCAACCTTTAAACCGGTTTTGATGCTGATCTTTTTAATGTTTGAAATTACTAAAAGGCAATGATCATTAAGGTTCGCATTACCAAGTTTAGCCTGACTTATAACTTCATCTAAAGTTTCAAATCTCCACCCTAACTTTCGTTGAAGGCGGATAAAACGATGTATGCGATCCAGCACGGCAAGATCCAGATTCTTTATTTCTTTGGTAGCTGTGTCACAAGTAAGGTCATTATTAAAAATAAAAAGATTTCCGTTTTTATTGATAAACCTTAATTTAAGTAGTAATTCCAGCTCTTTATAATGAAGGCCAGTCCTATCCAGAAAAAGATCCACTTGTTTTAAGTAATCTATAACATTGCCAGAAGGAACATTCCAAAAGTTTTGTTGTGCAGCATTATCATTAAGAATCGGGGTATTGGCAATAAGTTGCCTATCGCTATCGGCAAGGCCAATATATTCAGAAGCAATGGTTTCATTACTTGGAATAGCAGTCCTTTGAAAAGTCTGCATCAGGTCAGCACGCTTGATTCCAAAACGTTCAAAATAAGCTTTGGCTTCTGTATGAGGAAGATCAAATGGAAGTTTGAAAGCAAAATTACTATTCATTAAGGCATCGTAAGCCTGCGTATTTACATATTCTGGTACAGCGTCTAATTCTTCAGCAGAAGACATTGTTTGCCTTAAACGATAAATGGTATAATTATTAGCACCTGTATTTAATATTTTGCATACCAACTTTTTATCACGCAAATAATGTGGTAAAGCTAAAGGAGAAACTATACTACTTTCTGTTTCATGAATCAATGCCTTATCTGTAACAGGCAAACCAGTAGCCTCTAATGCAGCTAACAGACTGTTTGATATTTTCCCTTTTGATGGATTAGATCCGTCAACCAAATCACCTGTAAAATTAATACCCTGATCAGGAGCAATTGCGTCTTCCAGAATTTCATTCACCAGATCAATATATTTAACAGGGGTATTTGCATTCTCACAACCTAAGTCAATTTCTCCAAGATCAGGTCGTCTTTTAAACAAGATAGATTTTGCATTGCCACTGACTACTGTCCTCTTGTCCAGGAATTGCAAAATTTCTACCAGATATGCAGCAGGGCTATGCACCGAACGACAATGCTCACATTCACAAGTGTCAGTAAGTTTAAAAAGGGATTTTAAATTAGGAAACTCCTTACTAACAGTTTCAATCTTTTTTACCAAAGAAGCATTCTCCAGTGAAGCAATATCCATTGCACTTATGCTGTCATTCAAATCTCCTAAGGTAAGCATTGCAGCAGTGTTTTTTGTCTCAGCTTTACGAAATACTTCGTTTGCTTCTATCTCTGATAATCCGGCTTTGGGGGCAATTTCTTTCTGGAAACGGCTTTTTCCAATAGAGACAATATTAAATGCGGAATGAATCTTTTCATCCCTCAATGCCATTATTTTCCCATAATGAGGAACCAGCTTAAAAATACGTTGGATAGATTTCAACTCATCTGCCACTGCTTCAGAATCAAACTCATCCCCTTTTTCTTTGAGGTAGAGATCAACATGATCCCTCAGAAATTCGAAGTTTTCATGCTTATTAAAAAAATTGACAATTTCTTTTTGATTCTTTAATACAACTTTTTCAGATCGTTCCAATTGCGCTGCAAAAGCAACTGTAGGAAACGCTTTTTCAAATCTTCTTACAACCGCTGAAGCATAAGTGTTGATAGCTTTTTCATCATGTGATCCCCTACTAGCCTTTTTAATTTCCTCTACCCACTTAGCTTTATTAAAGCGGGCAAGTTTCTTTACATCCGATACCTTTTCAATTCTGACTTCTTTTACAATACCAGCTACAGCTTCCTTGCTAAAATTGAAAAACTTATTTAAAGAATCATCCAGATTGCTCTCTTTAGTTGCTCCCTTCCTTTCAAAGAAATCAGGATCTGATACTTTATCGAAGAAAGTATTCAAATCGTTTTTATTGTCAAACAGAAGTTGTTCTACCTCCTTTACTTTGACAGGGTCAAGCAATTTTGTAACAAGCTCTATAACCCTTTTCGAATGCTCCTTTTCATAATAAGCCTCTGCATCTCTTTTAAACTTTTGCAGCACCTCTATATCATGACTCAAATTCCGCAAAACAGACACTCCTGTAAGGTTTTCCTGAACTGCAGCTTTAAGATCCGTCTCTATTATATTAGTATCAGTGAGTGCTATATCAAATAGCAATATTTTATCATCATCACCTAAGCTAATGGAATGTCGAGCTTTAAAAGCCCCTCCAAAATCATTCTGCAGCAAAGTTCCTTTTCTGAATATTCCATAAAAGAAATCAGCGTTTATGCTAGTCAACTTTTGCAAACGATGAGCTACTACAAGATGTTCAAGCTTTTCTGAAGCCTGCTCCAATTCCTTCGAAAGAAAAGTAATATCCCTGTGTTCCTTATTTTCCTGTATATCTTCAATGGCAACATTCCCTGCAAGGAATAGTACTTCTTTGACCAGCCAGTCAAACTCCACTGTTTCTTTCGGAACCGGCTGTCTTAATATGATATTTATTTCCTCCCGCTCCCCAGCATTGAACCTGACATCATCCATATCTGATTTATAGAGCTCAATGCCTTTTTCAGAGGTTAGAACTTTAATTGCTATATCTGCAGTTTTTTTCCCCCGACCACTCAACTGCTCATGGCTCCATGTCATTTCGAATTTACCTTCCTTATTGGTTGAAGTAGCTGATAGTAATTGCCAACTTCTCATGTCAACGTCATAGATTTCTATCTTTAGATTTGGAAGAGGATAGTTGTTGGCATCGGTGATGGTACCAACAACGGTATTGTTTTTGAGAATAGTAGCCATGATAAATTTTTTATATAATATTTTTATTTTTTTCGCTTCAATTGTTAATATATGCGATACCAGACAGTCATCAATTGGACATTAATTTTTTAACTATCAAAAAATAACCAGCTACAAAAACTGATCATTCCAAAAACATTTCGCAACCTCTCGTGTGAATGTACTTAACTCAATAAGCATTTTATCTTTACATATCTAACACAAGGTTAAAGCTATACAGCACGAATGCAAAACAAAGAAAACCAAAGAGCTATGGCTGGTTCAATTACTTAAACTCTTGTGGTCCCCATTCAGCGGTCATGACTCTACAAGTTGCAGATTTGCAAATGAAGCTTGTTCCATTATCGCCCCTGGCAATAGCCCACTCTAAAACTAATCCTCCTCCCTGCTCCTTAATGTAGGCGCCTAAATTCTCTTCTGCATGCATCCCTGGCACACTGTTTTTAGTTGTTTCAAGTGGAGTATAGCCTGCTTTTAGGGCAGCTTCCCTTTGACCTGCTCTCCAGGGAGTCTCTCCATTGAATGGAGTATTGGGTATTGCAACTTTTATTTCCTGTCCGTTTTTAAGCTTGATCTTTGCAGTAAGAATTGTTTGATTTGATCTGTTTTCTTTATTTGCTTTTAGAATGTCGGTTGCTACTCCTTTGTGAGTTACTTTTTTTGAAGTTTTTTGGGGGGATTGGGCAGAACCTTTACTGGAGGCATCTTTGCTTGCTGCCATCGCCATTGCAAAGGGCCCCATCCCCGTGGTTACACTGGAAGAAGAAACTGTCGTGACCAATGCTCCTGTGTCTGTTACAAGGGCTGGGGACGGAGGAGGACTAAAGTTTTGGCCCTTTGAAGGTTTAGCGAGCCCCATTAACATAGCAGTGCTACTAGCTGCAAAGCTCATCCTTTTGTAATCATACTGCATCGATTCCGGAAGATCATCACCGCTAGGAGCAAAAGGCACGAAGGCGCTCATGAATCCGAGAACATTGGCCACAATTTTGGATGCGGTTGGACTATTTATAATTTTATCACGAAGTTTCTGCACTGGTTTGAATCTTTGCCAACGAAAAGTGTCCTGTGCCCATTCATAACCCGCGGCCTGATCGGGATCGAGTTCTCTATCAGTATCATAGCCAAAGATGGCGTGGACAGTTCCGACAACATTGCCTGAAAAGACTTTTGCGGTTGGGACTATTTCTTCCTTGGTAAAATTTATGGGTTCCCATTGCCAAAATTTCCAGGTTAGCTCCCACTCCGTTCCTTTAGCGTCGGTTCTAATTATTGGGTTGTTATTGCAATAAGTGAACAAATTTATCCCCCCCTTTACCCCTATCGGATCACAACTCAGCCACCTCCCCAACCACGGCAAATAATACCTTGCACTATGATATTCCAGCCCAGTCTCTTCATCCCGCTCCATACCTGTATAGCGGTATCTTTTCGCAGTAGATTTTATAGTTGCATTATTGGCCTGATAAGCTGTAGTTCCGTAAGGATGATATTCTTCATAGGAAATTACCTGAGCCGAATTATCCAATTCCAATGATGAAGAACCAAGGTGATTGTGCAACTGATATCGTACCAATTGCTTTTCTGTACCATCATCTACATCATTTCGTGTTTCTATCATTACGAAACGATGATCCCCATCCATTAGGCTCAAAGACACTCTTTCAAGCCCTGCTTGAGCTCCACTATGTTTCTTGTAGATCTCATAGCCACCAATGTAAATGCGTTCCTCTTTCTTGCTAGTTGATACTCCAGAATTAGCCTGGTTTTCGGTTATCTTACGGATACGTTGCCCGCTTCCATCATATTGGTAATATGTAATGACAGGAATATTGTCCCCTGTACAATGCTGACGGGAGGTCAGCACTACCTCTTCTTTAAAGTTCCATCCTATCTTTTCCAGATGTGGTAATTTCTCTAAATAACCATGTTTGGCATGATGAGCGTAATTAGTGTAGTCAATCGGATTGCCATTGTCACCAATGAAGGTACGCTTAAGCCTGTTGTTGGAGGTTTCATATTCATAGCCTCTTGTCCAGTTACCTCCTGTAGCAAGATGTTTCATTTCCACAATATTTCCGACAGCATCATATTGATAACGTTGAGTGTAATGTCGCACTGCCATGGGATTACCAAGATTCATATTATGCAGAAATGGCTTATCATTCCAATTATCACAGATACTGAAATTCAATGCTGCATTGTTCTCTCTGCCACTTGCTTCCACCAGACGATAAAAAGCATCATAGGTATATTCACTAACCGCATTAATCTGCATGTTGTCAAAAAATACAGTGGGAATAGCGTTATCATGTATATGGGTTATATTCCCGGTAGCATCGAAGGTATACTGAAGATCCTGAAGGAGGCCATTGTTTTGCCTCCTGCTTACCAGCCTTTTTAGTCGTAAAGTGTCTTTGTCATAAGTGAAATGAGTAATTACATCATTACCATAAATGATCCGTTCTCTTTGTCCCTTTTCATTATAATTAATAGTCTTTATATAAGATTTTGCCAAAATCGCTCCCGGGTGCAAAACGGCTTCGCTATCCAACAAACCGGCTTCGTTATAAAGTGGAGTAATTACACTCCCATCTGGAGTTGTTTGATGAACAATCCTTCCTAATGCATCTGTTTGGGTAATGAAAGTATAAGTATCACTTTCTAGATCAATACTCAGATTAGCATCAATCCAATTAGCGGTTTCCTTATATTTTATAAAAATTCTTCTGCTGGTAGACTTAGGTTGTCCTTTAAAATCAAATAAAGGAGTATCGATTAATCCTCCTGTATCATAATGCTTAATTACTTGTCCAAGTACATTATCCTTTTGTAAAGCCCCTTCATTGAATCTATTGGAATCTGTTCTTATACTCGTTAGCAAACTTTCTCCATAAATAATTCTATCGAAGATATGATTCAGTGGTGTACCGTCACCACCGAGTACTTTGCTATGGGTCGGCCGATGAGCTTCATCATAGAAATACTGAAACTCATGGAATCTTTCATCCCAAGTACGTAATGGATTTCCAATAACATTGGTTAGCAACCACCGTTGACCGTTATCCATTCCAGATTGATACACCAGATTCCCAAGCATGTCATATTTGTAAGCCATGACTACATTTCCACGGGCATCTTTGACTGAACGGAGATTCCCTTCTACATCAAGCTCAGCAAAAGTATTGTAATATTCATCTGTATTCGTGATCGTATTTTTATTATGGGCAATAGAGAGAACCGGTCTTGATAAAGTATCTAAATGCATTTGACCTGGAGTATCAGCATGTAAAGAGGTTTTTGCTGCAGCCTCCTGCTCCTTTATATCTGTGATAAAATCCGCTCGAGTATTGTTTGTCCTCCTTTTGTACCAATCACTCTCCAGCACATTATCATTGGCATCAAACATTACCTGTTTCCAGCTATCAAAGGTTACAGAAAAGAAAGTACCGTCTGGCATGTCTGTCCGGATAAGTCGTCCAATAGCATCATAAAACATTAAAGAACTAACTCCCGTTTGAACCAGTTCTTTATAGTCTTCGTAATTATTACTGACAGAGAAATAAGGTTCGTATTGCTTTACAACGTTACCTTTATTATTAACAATGGTTTTACCATTGCCAATCCACCTCAATAAGGTGCCGGTATCTACCTCCTCTACAAGAACAGAATTATTCAATTGAACACGAACTCTTTTTGCAAGACCAGGCTCAGCTTGCACCTTTTTCATTGTCACCTGACCGGCCCCCGAAGAATATTCAAAACTTATCTGAAGCCTTGTCTCTGGATTTAGATCACCGTCCTCATTTCTGAAATGTGTTTCACGGAGAATGGATGCTACGACTACTGGTTTACCTGTATTTTTATAAGCATCAAAATCATAAACAAAACGTGCAGTGGCATTTTGAAGCAATTGTCTTCCGATATTGATCAGAGTTATTGAATCAGTAACACCATGTGGTGTTTCCGGAAGATTAAAGAAGCTAAATACCGCTGCGTTTTCAGTTACATCTGTCTCTTCTTTTAAGTTCGATAAATCATCAGCCTGGCTTCCCTTGCCCATTATTGCCATTGCTTTTACTAATCCAAGTTCGTCTGTTAGAACTTCTGATAGATTTCCATTGATATCCATCATTCTATTCAGCGAAAGCGTTCGGAAATTGAATTCAGATACTTTGGTTTTATTTCCAAGGACATCTTCCGTTTCTTCCAGAAACAAGAAGTAACTTCTATAATACTTGACTTTGGTTTTGGAGCCAAATGGATCAGTATAAGAAAGAGGAACATAGAAACGATTCTGAGCATCGGTTAAAGTTTCTGTTCCTTCTATAAACTGCGTGGTCCCGGAACGAACCCACCAATCAGAATCTGGATTACCCAATTCATCAATACTGTGCCTAAACTTCCCTTCAAGTTCTATTAATGCATCATTTACTTTAGCTCCAAAAATATCGTTCAACAGCTGGGGAGTATAAGCCAGCTGGTAACTTTCAAAACCAATAGCCTTCGTTTCCAAAGTTTTCAGAGACAAAGGTCCTGTCAGATCATTTCTGTAAAAAAGTGTTTTTACATGCTCTATAAGCCTTCTCTGTGCTTTGTTAGTATCTAATGGCTTGTCGAGTTCGTGATATAGCGCCTGAGATGAATTAACATCATCCAGAATATTTTGAAAATCCTTTAATGAATAATAGTCACCTGTTTTGATTACCCCTTTCAGTTCATAAGTTTTAACCTCAGCGAGCAAGCGCATTCTATTGGCGTTGTTATCAAAAGCATCGTTTGTAAATTCATTTTTTGTAAAGGTGATAGCAAGTTTATTCTGAGCATCCTGAATTTCTATAGGAAGAGAAATGTTTTCAATTCTTCTCGGATATACTACTGATACCGATTCAAGAACATTCGCATATTCATCCAGCTTAATATTAAGAGTATGCCCAATGCGTGGATCTTCCGTATTTCTTTCATAGCTATAATTAATTGCTTCACTTTCTTTTACAATGAAAACAGCATATCTGTTTTTTCCCTTTGGTTGCAGAAGCTCAATCACACAATTATGAGTATCAACAGAAAAAGGAGTTAATTCTTTCTTTCTTGCATTCGGTGTATTTCCGAATTTAATCGCATCATGGGCAAATACCTCCGAACGCAGGGGCATGCCCTTGCATGCACGAAGGGCTTCTTGATATTCCTCAGAACTTAGATTATCAATTACAGATTGAGGAATTCCTTTTGAAGGAATTATAAATGCATCATCCAGTTTCTTCTCATGATTTACAGCAGTAAATCCTTGTCTCCCCATTTCCTCATACCAATACTCATGCTCGAAGTGAGAAAGTATTTTATCCTTGCGGAGAAAGGATCCGGTATGAAACCATTGTTTCGTTATCACCGGTTCCTGATGTAAATCCGCCACTGTGATATTGGTCGCACCTGATTTCACCCAATGTTCAAAAGTCTCTGCATCTGTCTGTTCCACCATTCCAAACCCTCTGAATTCTCTTTCAAAATGATCGTAATAACCATGATGATATTTATAGTTTGAGCTGAACTTATGTCCTGTAATTTTATCTTCTGAAGTTGCTTTCGAAACACAATGAACAGGAAAATGTAGTTTGGTAACCCACGGTTTTCCTGCAAGTTTATCTTCAATATAAAATTTCGTAGAGGGTGAATACTCAAGGGAAACTTCCTTCCCCATATTGTTCTTATAAGAAACCATAACATGAGGTTTCTTACTGTTCATCAGATCTATATATTTTAATGGCGTTGTTGCATCTTTTGCAAGAGGGCTGGACCATATAATACAGGCCACACCAGTTCCAAGGAAATCTGTTACATTAAAGTTTGATAGGCTATGAATTTCAGGGAAAAAAGGTATTTCAAAGGGTTTAATGGAAAAACTGTTACCACTTAAGTTTTTATAACAGGAAAATTTATTTTTACCTAGGTAAATAATATCAGGAATTCCGGAACCATCAATATCCGCAAGCTTAATGAACGAAGGGTTAAAAATATCTTCATGATCAAATACAGGAGCATTATCCATGGCGACCTTTGCTCCGAATTTCCCATAACCCAGATTAGGCCAATAACAGATCTCTCCGTTACGAATTCTAATGATATCAGTAAGCCCGTCCCCGGACATATCTGCGAGGAAAATAATCTGTTTCAGATCAGCAAAGATCAGGTGGGGACCAATCTCTTCATCAGACGGTTTAGTGGTTTTCCTGGCATCCTTAAATCCATTTCTACCCTCTGATTCGTACCAGGTAAATACATTATCTTCACTGATAACCAGTTCTGGCTTTCCGTCACCATTCAGGTCAATCATCCGGGTAAAAGGATCATTGAAATTTATATTTGGTAATGTTTTAAAGTTTTGATAGAGTTGCCATTCATTGTCATCATTCAGCTCAAAATAACCTTTAGGTTCATTAATATAGCTTACAAGTTGCTTTCCTCCATCGGCATCCAGATCAGCTAACTGAAGATGAGAGCCCAGCCCGGCAAAAGAAGGCTTTGGAGAAACCAGTTTAGCCGGTTCGAAATTACCATCTCCGAGATTGTGCTTATAATACCAACCTGTTTCCTGTTCTGAAAGTATTCCTGAAAGGCCTTCATTAAACAAATCCACGAATTGATATGGCGATTCTTCAATTCCGGAAGGTGCATGCATCAGAGCTTCTGGCGGAATAGATTTTATTTCATTGTTCCAGACATGTTTCTGGTATTCAAATTCGAATGGAGGAAGTTTTTTTGAGGAATAGCTTCCATCTGCTTTTTTGATATAACCAATAGAAGTGATCGATTTCAGAAAAGTAAAGTCCTGTTCAGTAGAAGTATCATATTCAAAATTCAACGAACGAACAAGTCCATCATATTCATTTTCTCCTTTAAAATGATGAAATAACAATACCCTTTTACAGAGCCTTGTAGTGCGAATTTCAAATCCTGATTTATATTCAGAGAAAGCATCATTGCGGAAGTCCCAGGGATGAAAGGTTTCAGGATTTTCATTGTTAATGGTAGTGCCATAATCGAATACTGTTTTAAATAAAAAATCTTCATTGGAAGGAAAAGCATCTCCAAAGTTTTTATATGGGGTAATATTGCCATATAAGACCTTTTCGATGTAAAGATTGGTATAGGTGATTGAGTTATTTTTGATCCTGTTTTTATTATGAATTAAATTAAGATCAATTCCTTCCAGATCCTCAGATTTGTAGATATAATTGCAACAATTTCCTTTATCATCAAATGTAAATTCTGGGAGCCACTCAAAAATTTTCTTATCATCCTGAGGATCTGCTATCCTTGAATTTATTGACCAGCCAAACAATGTTGTTATGTTGTCACTGGTAATAACCCTCCATTTTATATCACTACCATCTTTTTTAGTCCATCGTTCAATACGGGCAAAGAGGCCTTCTATTCTGGGTCTGAAGAATCGTATGACATATAGGTCATCTTCAGAATTTTTCTCATAAATGATGTAATCGTCCTTTTCATCTTTTAAAAATGTTCCATCATCAGCCTTACTAAACTCAGGAACCAGATCTTCAGCTTCTGAAAATTGAAAAATATCACTATCCGCACTTCCGTTAATTGAATCTAAATACTGGGGAAGCAGCTTATCTGTTTTACGCTTGATAGAACTTAAATTTAAATTCCACCCTAAACCAAAAATACCATTGTCTGAACCAGAGTTATAAGAAACTGATAAAGATGGTGTAACTCCTCTGGCTTGAGAAAAAGGTAATGGGATAGAAAAAGAAGCAGTTCCGTTCACAGCATTTACCGTGAATTTTTCATCTATTCCTTTTATAGCTCCGCCACCTTTGGGTAAGGATATTGATGGAATTTCAATGGCATTGGATTTCGTTTTAGCTTTACCTTCGCGAAAACTATTTAAAATTCCAGAGCTATCTGTCAATGTATTTTCAGACATAGCAGAAGCCTTACCTATAGGTTTTCTAGAGTCCATAGCAAATGATTAAAACTGGCTTATAAGTTGTTATATTAAAAAAAATAATTTACACAAGAAATAAGATCCCATTTTTTTTTAAAAAAATCACCAAAAAAATTACATACAAAAGTTGATATAATTTCATTTTGCGAATGGCATAAGTAATGGCTAATTCGATTTAATGATTTTAGTTATAAATAAACAAAACCCATAAGTCTATAAAAATCACCTTATCAAAAACCGTAGTCAAAATAGCTAGCGCTCTTTTGTAAAGGGTGCAATCAGTGATAGAGGGAAAATTTAGATTGTTATAGTTTCATATTGAATAAAGCGCCTTCGCATTTGTAATGTGAGAGATTGAGAAAATGATTTAAGAATATCCAGTTTTTGTAGCTGGTTATTTTTTTGAAAAAAAAATATTAATAAGGAATAAACATATATGTTGGAGAGTAGAGTGCAGTTGGCATAAGTGTTGAAAACGCACTCCATCCCTGTATAGTGGGGAGGGATTGAATATGGGGAAGCAGGAATGCTTTCAAATTATTAATACACAATTCCCCTATTCATTCTATCTGTTTATTTATGCAGGCTTGTATATTTATCAATTATTTTTTTATCTTTTACAAAATACGCTTCAAAGCTACCTGCATGATTGGACTTAACAAAATCAAAAGGATTTTCTTTTGAAGAGCCCAGAAAGACATCAATATGATTTCCAACGATTTTACTTCCAACATCTCCTGCAAAAAAATATCCGTTGTGTTCAACTAACTTCCCTTTAGAATCTGCATACTTTGCGCCCTTAGCCTTTGGAATATAAATTACAGTACCAATAGGGATTATGACAGTATCAACTGCAATTGTTGTAAACGGGACTAAATTATAGTTCTTACACCCCTTGCCGAAACCACTGCTTAATTCCCACAGTACTTTTCCTGAATTCAAATAATTCTCATAGTTCTTGTATATGATACATTGCCTGCAATCATATTGTATTTCCTTTGACCGGCCAGCATAGTTTAATACATATGTTCTGTTTTCCTTCTGAATAAAAACGGTACCCTCAATAACAGCATTGCACCAATCACATGAATCTAATTTAAATCCTGTCTTCTCTTCTTTTTTGTTTAGAAGATCAATCCCCCTTTCATTATGATCTAAAGTTGGTACATAATAATACGTTGCCCAAAGACTAATCTTTGCTGAATCTGATTGCCCCAAAAGTATAATTGTTGAAAAAAGGAAATAAGTAATTAGTAAATATGATCTCATATAAAACTTAATGAATGATCGATGATCTCCTAAGTAAGAAGAGGTTTTAGGTTAAGTTTTTTAAAAGAAGACAATGCCATTAATTAAAAACTTGTGCTTAACTGAAACAACGGCAGATACATAGCAATCAGAATAAACCCAACTATCAATCCCAGGAATATAATCATAAAAGGTTCAATCATACTACTGATCATTGAAGTCTGATGTTCCACCTCTTCATTGTATTGAAAAGCTATCTTTTCGAAAAAATTATCAAGCTGATTCACCTCTTCTCCGACCTTTATCAATGAAGTCATTCTTTTCGGATAGATAGAAAATGCAGACATACTTTTATTAAGAGACATACCATGAAGAATATCTTTTTCAATTTGAGTTAATGATTCTTCCAAAGGATAAAAACCAATCATCTGTTTTACAAGATTTATAGACCTCAGAATAGGAATCTTTGCTCCTATCAGCAATGTCATGGAATTACAAAATCTGGCCAGATACACTTTTCTCACGATTTCGCCGGCCAGAGGCATTCTCAATAATATCTTACTGCCATACTTCCTGAACCATATTTCCTGGCGCTGAGAATAGACAAAAACAATTATGGAGAAGATGAAAAGAAAAAAAAGATAAAAATACTTTCTAAAGAATCCGGATGCATCAACGATCATTTTAGTTATAGCAGGAAGATCACCACCAAAGCGTTTGAACACATCTGCAAACATAGGCACTATAAAATTCATCATAAAAAATACAGCAGCCAATGATGTAAAGAGCACTATAGAAGGATATGTCAAAGCGCCTACAATCTGGCGCCTTTGCTTCATCTTCTTATTATAGTAAGCCCCAAGTTCTTTTAATACTACCGGGAGTTTGCCACTTTCTTCTCCTATTTGCAAACTAAAAAATTCATAAGCTGAAAACATTCCCGTATCTTTTATTGCTCCTGAAAGCGTGTTTCCAGCTATTACAGAGTCTTTAATTTTCTCGAACAAAATCCTGTCTTTCTCTTTAGCTTGCTCCACACTAATAAGCTCAAGTGTTGTTTTGATATCAACACCTGCAGACAAAAGAATTCCAAGCTCATGATAAAAAGCTTCCTTTTTCTTATCATTCAACTTAGCCCCAAAGAAAGACAAGTCTTTATTGAGAAAATCCAGAATACCTTGAACGGGAGGAATTCCAGCATCTTTGCTTTTAGTCTTTTTTATTTTGGTTAAATCAATTCCATTCATTGAGTTAGCTCCCCTTCTTTTTCCTTTTCAATAAGAACATCAGCTCCATATTCCTTTTTATATATAAATGGAAGTATGTCATTCCCAATAATTCCATCGAACTCCACTTTGTCAATTAATATATCAGGAACAAAATTTTCCTCACTTAGAAAATAATACTTTGGATTAGAGATTACAACTTTAAAAGTATCAATTATTTCACTTTTTCTTATAACATATATATTTTCAAAAATGTAATCTGTTATTTTATCACCGTATTCACATCTCATTCCATTGGATTGCCTTATAACCCGATCTGAATTTACGAAATCCATCAAAAGCAGTTTATCAAACAAGATGAGGTCGTAATTTCGTTGACTATTTGCTTTATATTTCCCAAACTGACCACTTATTATTTTGTAGGAAGAATAGGACATACTTATGGTAATACCTGCTATAAGCATGGTCACAATCATTTCCATAATGGTATATGCCTTGAGTTTACTCATCTGCCAAAATAAGTTGACTTGTTTCAGCTAATAATTTTTCGTCTTTTGAGAATACTTGTATTTCAATCAACAATAAACTAGAATTATTCTGATATGGGCTAATTCTTTTCTTCACCAGAAGGTCCTGTAACTCCATTTCTTCATCAAAATAAGACCTTGCCTTTATTGTTTCTTCAACTATCTGAGACGAAAGAAGATCAGCTTTTAAATTTTGAAGATTAATCCCCGATTTTAAAATATTATGATAAATCATCATTCCTATACCAAAAGTAATGAACATAATTACCATAGCAACAACAACCTCAATAAGTGTTGAAGCTTTTACCTTCAACGAGCTTATTCCATCCATTTAATAAGGCGTTTTTTCTTTTCGGAAGTAAGTAAACTTGAACCAATAAAGTTGGTAGAAAGCTTTGTTGCATCAATTGTCGCGTCTATCAAATAATTTTCTGAATTAGAGCCCTTATGGTAAAATTTATTACATAAAACTGCACCATGGACAACTCCTTGAATATTTGCAAACCCGTCTGCATACAACTGACCATGCAAATAAGCTTCTTTTTCAAGAATAATTAGTGTCTGTTCACTATTATGTGCTGGCATCTTTTGTAAATCTAAGCCCGATTGAGAAGAAAACACTATTCCATTTATACGGCACCTATTTTTAATTTTTATAAATGGCTTTGCAGTCTTAAAGTCTCTCTGAAAAACACCAACGACAGAAGGATAATTGAGCGTAACATTTTCATTTAAGATGATTGAATCGGCTCCAAAAATCTGAAGTGATCCATTAAAGCCACTTTCTATTTCAATAGCCCTTGCTATAATCACGATATCTTTTAAAAAACAATCTTTAGGAATTCTAAATAGCGTATCGCTTTTTATTATCACATTACCAGATACATTTTTTATTGACAACGTTCCTTTTTGACTTAATAAAATTGTTTTCTCAATAAATGAACGCTTCAAGGTATCAGTTTCAATTGTTTGATTTTTCTCAAATTCATCCTCTGAAAAATTTCCATCCAAAAATGATAAAACCCTATCTTTGATCTCTTTATTTAAATCCGGCAATTTATTGCCACTTTTCTTTACTTCTCCTTGGATAAGTTGAGTACCTGTAAAAACAAACTGTGATTCAGAAGGTCTTCTTGCTCCTCTATCTGGCAAATAAGATGTTCCTTTAACTATAGATTTACCACCTATATACAATGGATGATAATAGTTGCTTAAATAAATGGCACATTTGCTTTCTCCATCAGGCTTATAGCCAAATTCTACAACTTTATAAATCTCCCTTTTATTTGAAAAAGCCCTCACAGCAGCCAGATCAAAAATTCCCCAATTCATCCTTTTAAGTGCAATAGAGTCTTCTCCCTTACCATAAAGATCAAGCAGTCGTTCCTCGTTTAAGCCTATATCTCCATTATCGGCCAACAGGTAATTAATTCCTGATTGAGTATTTCTTATCAAACGCTTATATAAAAGATTTGTATGATATCCTGAGGTATAATGATAGGATACTAAAATAAGAGAACCGCTAATAAGAGCTATTAGCAGCGATATCACCAGAACTATAAAAAGCGCATTAGCACGGAGCATATCACGTTTGTTTTTCTTCAGTTTCAGCTGGAACTATTTTCTTCATTTTTCGAATCCTAACCTTTGGTTCTTTTTTCTTTTTTTGGGGCTTAGTTTCTGCTTTTTGATTTTTGGATTTTTTCTTCTCTTTCTTTGAATTTTTCAGATCATGTCCCTTCGGTATCTCAGTACTTGGTAAAGGAGACTTTTGCATAAGCGAATCTTCGGAAGATTGAGGTATTGTAGTTTGTTTCTTTTTATATTTTCTCCATAGTCTTAACTTAAATCCTTTACTCTGCTTCTCCTTTTTTACTTTGAGCTCACCTTTTACGTACTTTTCTACCTTCACATTTCCCGAAGACTCATATGTATATCTTTTACCATTAAACAAATTGTCTTTGTAAGAGCCCTTTTGCAATAATTTCCCCGATTCGTCAAATACAAAAAATTCACCATGAAGCTTTCCTTTTTTCCAATGATAAACTTCCTTAAGTTCACCATTGATATGCCAGCTCTTCCACAATCCTTCTTTTCGCCCAAATCTGAACATCCCCTTTTCTCTAAGATTTTTATTCATATAAAAATCGCTATATAGGCCATGTAATAATTTTCCTTCGAAACCACCTCTGGTTTTTTTTATATCATTAGCGTTATACCAATAATAAAAATATTCATCAGTCACTTTGATTAGAGGTTTCCCTTCAACTATTTCAGCATATACAACATGATCAAGAAAGTTTACAATAACCCTGTTTGGGATATGTAAATCAATCTTTCTTTGTCCCATAACAGATAATGGAATACTTAATAAAATAAGAAAATATAATCTTTTCATAAAAAATTAATTTCTTTTAATAAACTTCTCTTTACCACAAAAAACTACCTTTACAGAATCTTTACAATTCCTCATTAATTTGACCCCCTCTTTCTCAACTCCTTCTTCCATGAGATATTCATTGCCATTTATGTTCATCAAAGAGACATGTTTGTTACTTCCAGTATTTTTTATTAATCCAATATAACTTATAACAGTCCAATCTATCTGCACCTCTGGCTCTTTAGTTTTCACAACAACAGGTTTGATGTTATTTTTTTTACCCGGATCCTTTAATGCGACATAACTTGACGGATTATGCATTCCACCTAGAAAAGGATCTCTGTATTTGGCAACCAGAACAAATGTATCTTTTTTGAAAATATTCTGATTTCCCTTGATTACAGGCTTGGATGAGGTAATTTCCTTTGAATCAGAAAACAAGGAGCTATAGATCCTTACAAAAATAAGGCCCCAGACAACAACAACTCCGGCGAGCAGAATATAGGTCATTTTTTTGTTTTTCATGGTTGAATTGTAAATGACCACAAATCACTGTATGGGCCTTCTATACCTGCAGCACTTACTGCTTTTACTTTCCATTTAACCTCTTGTCCTTTACTAATTGAAGAATAATTATAAGAAGCAGATGATTGATTCGGATATTCAATTCCTTGACCAGATCCAACTTGTATATAAACTGTATATCTATAACCTGATCCCAAATCATTCCATTTTAAAGTGCCTGACTGCCCCTGATTTGAAGCACTTTGCAACGGACTTAATAAAGCTACCTTTAATGGTATACTGTTATCAAGAGTGAACTTAAACTCTGTCCAGTCTGTAGTATCTTTCTTTTCATTGTATGCCCTGACTCTCCAAAAATAAGTGTCTGGAACAGCCAGATTATAGCTATAGGTTGTAGATGTTCTGAAGTCATTGACAATTGGTAATCTGTATGATTGGCTTGAGTCTAGTTGGAACTGGTATCCCTTTGCACCTAACAACCTTGACCATTCAAATTCAATCAAACCTTCTGCCAGTACTTTAGAATTTACTGGTAGTTTCAGATTTACAGTTTGCAAAGAGATCTCTGTTGTATCAATCTTAAACTTACTCCCAAAGTATTTTGTCTTGTAGCCTCCGTTCATAGCTCTAACCTGCCATTCAAACTTACCAGGCCCCAGGTAATATGCAAATCTGTTATTCTTAACGATTGTATCAAGTAACATCTTTTCAGGAGCAGTAAAACTTGGAGAAACAACAGTTAATTGATAATCTGTTGCAAAGTCAACCTGACTCCACCAGAAGGTTTGAGAATAATTTATAGAATCTTTTCCATTAGGAGTATAAATGGTGATCTCTTCCTTTTCAATGTCCTTCTCAAAAATTTCTGTGCAAGAAGTCAGAGCAATCAGGCTCCAAAAAAGTAAATTCAAAAAATTAAATTTTCGCATCATCTTTTTTGTTATTTTTCAGTTTTATTTTAAGTGTCTGAATATACATCGTAAGTACAAGTACTTTCTTTTTTCTTTTATTATCGTATATCATATCAAAACTGCTAGATGATACCCTTCCCACAGCTTCCTTTTGCTCCAGTAAATAAAGTAATTTCAGCAGATCTGTAAAATGTCCTTCTACTTTGATTTTTGTAGTTCCTATGATAAATTCTTTATCTTCATAGAATTCTTCATTTGGCAGTTCTTGTAATAGCAAATTATTCTTTGAACAAAAAATTGAAACTACTTCTAAAAGATGCCCCTGGTCTTTAAGTGAATCTGCAAAATAGGAAGATAACTTTTCCTTTAGTGCATTGGATTTAATTTCCATTAGCCTTCTTTTCTCAGGGGCTTCTTTTGCATGTATCAATTTTGCTTTCTGGTCTTTACTAAATAAATAAAGCTCTACAGTTTTATTAAAAGCAAGTAAATAGGCAATGACCAGGAAAAAGGCTCCACCTGCAATCAAATATTTGTTTTTAACTTTATATGATAAGTTATTCCAGTTCATCATTAATCAGAATTTGCAGTATAAAATTCCCTGATCTGGTTTTATGATCAAATGAATAATCTTCCACATTTACTTCCTTCACCCAATGTTGATCTTTCAATATTTTGACCCAGGAATTCAGTTCAGTTGGCCTTACACAATAACCATCAATACGTATAGCTCCATTTTCAAAAACCTCTTTACGCTGAATCCTACTTTCTTTTTGATTATAAGGATTCATCGCCAACTTGGTCAACGTTATTGAAGGAGGTAACAATACAGCAATCTGATCCGAATAAAAAGAAAACTTTGACGAAACAAGCCAGCCTGCTTCAGTTAGAAATAACTCCTTTTGCTGAAGCTCCTTTTCATCAACTTCAAGATTTGAAGAAAGATCATTAAGCTTACTTAGTTTTATTGCTAGCTTTTCATTTTCCTGCTTATAATTAGTAAGCAAAAGAGTATTGATTAAAAGTATTGAAAGAAAAAAAGTCAATAAAGAAATTGATAACAGTTTAAACTTACGCTTTTGCTGAAATTCTTCTTTTTGAACATCTACCTGTTCTATACTAACACGTACTCTATCTGAATCTATAATTCCAAGAAATGCCGATGCATAAGCAATTAACAAATCTCCCGAAACCATTTCATCCCCTGCCTTTATCAAAGCATTATTCGATTCCTCTTTAGTTCTATAGACATTAATTTGATTTTTATTAAAAACCAATTCATGATGTCCGAATGACAAAGAAGGAACTTCAATTGATAACAACTGAAACAAGTCCGCCACAGGAAATGGGCCCAGACTCATACTTGTAACAAAATAATTCTGTTCTTTAAATTTCTGTAATAAAGAATCTACCAATTGTTTCCTTGTTAAGGATATATATAGATGGTTGGCTGCCGCTGCTGTCTTTTGTATATAGTAATCCGTTAACTTTGCATTTGGAAATATCTGATTGAAGATCTGAGTATCATCCGAATATTCGTCTTTAACGTTTTTATGCAAAATTCCTCGTCCGGTTAATGTTAAGAACAAAGGAATATCCTGAGGTATAAACAATTTCAGTTTTTCAAAATCATCTACTTCTTTTTCTTTTAATTCGATCTGAGCAATATTATTCTTTACTGAAAGTAACACACAGTTGAACATATATTTCCCCTCACTTGAAGAAATAACCTCAATGCCTGCAACTTTCTTTTGTCTTGAAAATATTTGTCCCAGCTGTTTAAGCATGATTAATATATAATTGTAGGCTTAATAAAAACAACAGAAATCATTTTACTTTTAGATCTGGATCTACTGCTAAAAAGCCATTTGATAATCGGAATTCTAGATAAAATCGGCACTCCAGATCCTCTTTCCGAGGTCTCACTTCTTTCTAACCCTCCAAGGACAACCATTTCTTCATTTCGGACTCTTACAATTGACTTAAATTGACTTGTTGATGACGGAGGAGGACCTGAAGGCGCTTCTCCTATAAAGTCTGTGATACTTACATCAATATTTAAAGTCACCTGATCATCCCCGGAAACTATTGGTTTTATATTGATTGATAGATTTGCCTGAACAGCATTATAGGTTTCTGTTGTAATATTCGTGGGCGTTAGGCTACCTACAACATTCTGAGTTTTCAAAGCATAATACCTGGTTGTACCTATACTCAGATTTGCATCATGTCCATTAAGTGTTGATAACTTTGGAGTAGATCGGACATTGACATTATCATTGCTTTCAAGTGCCGTTAATCCTATATAAAACTGTGGCGTAACTTTTCCAATATTAAAAACATTGTTAGTACCCAACCATCCTAAAAATTCATTAATGGATTTGGACCCGAAATTAAACTTAAGACCTGGAAATATTGAGCCTCCAGTCTTCACGGTATCCGAAATACCTGCTGAAATGCCAGTTTCGACCTTCCTCCCTTTTCTCACATCCATAAGGATTACTTCAATCATCACCATCGGTACCACTTTATCCAGTTGCCTTACGAAGGCTTCTATTTCGAATATCTGAGGTAAACTTCCTGATAGCAGAATGCTGTTTAATTCTTTAAATTCTTTTATTTCTACTCCCTTTTTTAACTCTGCAGGAATAATCTCCTGAACTGCATCAAGCGAACGATATTGAAATTGAATGACTTTATTGGCTCGCAAACCTTCAAGCTTTCGATCACCTATCATATAAATTTTATTGTCAATCTTATATGTATAATCCGTACCCTGAAGCAGCCTGCTTAGGAAATCATCAAACCTTACATTATTGACGCTGGTTGTGGCATTACCTTTAATGTCTGAAAACAAAAAGTAACTGATCCCCATTTCTTCTGTAACAGCCTTAACAACATCCGCAATAGGGGCATTTACAGCCTCAAGGGAAATCGTTTTTCGCCCGAGCGAATCTTCATTTACATCCACAAATAAACTGGATGCTGAAGCATTTCCCTGCTGTGTATTGGCTTTATTCTGACTTTGAGGTTTTTGATAAGTATTTTTTTTCTTGTTTTTAGGATCACTTGAGGACAAGAGATCTTCACCTTCTTCAATTGTCTTTATAACATAAAACTCATCATCAGTCTTGAATATCTTCAGACTATTCGCGTAAGCCATTTTTTGAATAGCATTTTCAAAAGGCATATCTTCAATATAGGCACTCACCAATTTGCCTGTTAAACCAGATGAAAGGATCACATTTTTTTTGGTTGTTTGTGTTATCTTTTTTGCAACTTTATCTAAAGTGTCATTTTTAAGGTCAAGACTTAGAAGATTGGTATAGCTGTTATACTTGACAATTATTTCTCTTGGAGGAGCTGCAGCCTGCACTACAGGAGGGGGATTATATTTTTTAAATGACATAATCGAACCAACAAACTGGACATCCAGTTCATGTTCTTTGGCCAGAAAAAGGAGAATGTTGTATACCTTTTCATTATTAAAGTTGTTGTACACACGAATATTCAGTGTCGGATCTACACTTATATTGAGGTTGTGTGACTCTGCTATTCCTCTCAGAAACTCCTGAATAGAAGCTCCGGAAACAGAAAAATCAACAGTTTCCTTAAGACCAGGACTTAGATCAGCAAGATCTCTTAATCGTTGTTCAAGTTCTGCATACCTGTCTTGCTGAGCCCAGGCACTTCCAGCCCAAAGGAACAAAATCAAATAAAAATAAAATACCTTTGTTTTCACTTTAAAAATTAACTAATAGTGGATAAATCTCTTCTAATGATGTTAAACCTTCTTCAAAAAGTTCGAAAGCATTTTCTGACAATGTTTTTATATTTCTTTCTTTAAGTTCTGCTGAAACATCAAAAACGCCTCCCTTAATTCTCTCTGCAAGTTCATAGTCTATAGGTATCACCTCATATACAGCTTTACGACCTTTATAGCCAGTGTAAAAGCAATGATCACACCCCTTAGGCACAAAATGTCTTGTCACTGTTCTATAAGCTTTAAACTGCCTGGGATAGAGTACGGAATCAAAAGCAACTTCGTCTTTGCAATGTGTACAAAGCGTCCTCACGAGTCTTTGTGCCACAGTTGTATTTAATGTATTGGCTACAAGAAAAGAAGGAATCCCCATGTCAATCAAACGTGAGATAGTGCCCCAAGCCGAATTGGTATGTATGGTAGATAAAACAAGGTGTCCTGTTAATGATGCCCTTATTGCCATGGAGGCTGTATCAGGATCCCTGATCTCCCCGACCATAATTACGTCAGGATCTTGTCTTAGAAAGGTCCTCAAAGCACTGCCAAAATTTAAGCCGATACTTTCTTTCAACTGAACCTGGTTTATACCTTCTAGCGTGTATTCAATGGGGTCTTCTATTGTCAGAATATTTCGTGTTTCCTTGTTCAGCAATTTCAAAGTGGCATATAATGTCGTAGTCTTTCCGCTACCTGTAGGACCACTTATAAGCAACATCCCATGAGGGCGTTTGGCTCCTTCGAGATAACTTTTTAAATCATATTCCGAAAATCCTAGTCTGGTAATATCAATATTCGTTGCATCATTACTTAAAAGCCTTAATACAACTTTTTCCCCATGCAATGTTGGCAGGACTGAAACACGAATATCAAACTTATTTCCTCTGTGATTAAAGAAGATCCGGCCATCCTGCGGTAGTCGTTTCTCAGCAATATCAAGGTTAGACATAATCTTGATCTTATTAATCATAGAAGGATAATCATTCTTTTCAAGAATATACCTTTCCACAAGCATTCCATCTATCCTTATCCTGACGCGGCAACGCTCGTCATAGATCTCGATATGGATATCGCTGCTTTTTAAACTTTTAGCTTCAGCAATTAAATTTGACAGAAAGTCTTCAGAGGTACCAGTATACGCCTGACTTTTCTTCCGGCTATCCTGGCTATTTCTTAGATAATACCTGCTAAGGGCCTTCTGAATTACCTCTGTTGCCATTTTTTCAAGCAGAACATTTTTACCTAGTAAAACCTCAAGCTCTTCTGCGATCATCGGATCAAAAGTACTTTCATCAATAAGAAAGCTTACCTTTTGAGCATCTTCATGTTTAGGAACAATTCTATATTGCCATGCCTGATCCGGAGAAAGGATTTGCAATAACTCAGCCTTTATTGTCGCTATCAATTCTTCATTATTCATTTTTAGGACAGGATTGTGAGAATAAGTTCATTGATGGATGTATAGAAAATATCAACGACAATGATCGGCAACAGCAAGGCAGACTGGAGTCCAGCAAGCGGAATTGAATCGTTCTTTGTTATCGTTATTAAGCGAATAACGATAGCACCGGTTACAATTACCAGAAGACTTACCACATAGAACATTACAAAAACAACAGGACTGAATAATGGCGTGATGGAGCACAGAAACAAAATATCTCCTATCCCCAAATAATTCTTCGTTATATTTATAAATTTTCCGTTTTTAACTGAAAAATATCCCCATACCATTGCCAACTGAACTATAACGAAGAGCATATTTAATCCGCAATCCAAAAGAAAACTCATCAGATCGCTCTTCTGAAACCTAATCAAACCTGCCAATAAAAACAACAGTGGAAAAAAGTACCAGCTTACCGCCCTATCTTTCAGATCCTGAAAAAATATAAAAGACAGTACAACAACCATTATTATTACAAACAGAACCTGTTGCATACATTAATCCTGCACAGTTTCTCTCAGATTTTTATCCTGATCGATTTCCCACTCATTAAATACTCCATCCCCATCAAAATCAACTACAGATTTAGCCTTAGCAACAAATGTAGTAGGAGAAGCATCTGTTATTTCTATCCTATAATTTGCCTGACCGTTTTCTGATTCATCAACAAGCTTTTCCTGAATAAAACCAATAGCAGTAAGGTCATTGGAATACTTGGACTTTTCATAAAAATATGTTTTTTGCAATGTATACACATGTTCCAGCTGAATTTTCGCTTCTGTGCTTTTGGCTTTGGTGATAAGCGGTAATAGATTGGGCAATGCCAGCAAAACAAGAATACCAACAATAACGAGCACAACAAGTACTTCTGTAAGAGTAAAAGCAGCTACTTTTGAATTTAAAAGACGTTTCTTCATAAAAACTGATTTCTGAAAAATTGGAATCTAATTTACTTAATTTTATCCTTAGAATTTAACGAAGGCAAGAAAATTACAAGCAAAGGCGAAAAATATATACTTGATAAAAAAATTGTTCTTTAGATTATTTTTTATTAATCTATACTTAAAGAAAATCCAATTTCCTTAGATGTATCTTCAAACTTATAACAGAAAAATTTATTTACGATCTAAATTGATGAAGCAAAATATTACAATATCCTGTGACAAAATTTAGACTTTTTCAAATATAAATAACCATAAGACCATAATAAATTCCTTTTTTATTTACCTAACTATAAGGATTTTACTACAATTCATGGCCCTTTAAAAGGCGCTCATTAATTATTAACTCTGCATTTGACTGAATTGGCCGATTCACTGTGAGAGCTTTATAAAGTGCTTTTTACCTCCATAACATTTCAGGAAGGATTTGAGGAAATAAATTACCCTTCTTACCGCACCCGATAAGAAGGATAACTAAAGCTTTTTAAGAAATTTTGTTTCTGAAATGTTAACCTGAATTTTATAGTTTACAAATTAAAAATTTAGTGTCTGCACATAAAGCCGCTGAATGTTGCATCTGAAATACTCATACTATTACCCGCAGAATCATAAAGTGTGCAGGAAAATTTACCTGTCGATTTCTTTACTCCGCCAGTATTAAAATATTCAGTATCTGTAACAAGACCCTCTATTTCAAAATAACTTCCATCCTGGTTTCCCTGTGTCGTCCAAAGTGTTATTCCATCGAAATAACTTATCTCTACCCCGTCCACCTGACTATAACTGTTTCCAAAACTATAGGACCCTTTATGAAACATTGCTTCTATAGCAAGGCTATCAGGTGCTGCGCTAAACTTTTTCAGTAACTCAATGGTAAGATAATTATCAGAGACAAGTGAATCCCCATATACAAACCATCTGCTCCCCTGTCTTTCAATATAATTGACAGAGTCTCCGGCAACATCTCGGAACAGTCCGGCTCCTACATATGCTTCGTCCAAATCATATTGTACTGACTGACCGTTAATATTAACTACTGAGAATATCTGAGCTGTAGGCAGGCCATCAATGCTGCTTTCTACCGTTCCACTTGTCCTTACAACACATCCCTTTGAATCTGTGATTGTTACCGTATAAATACCCTGCTTTACGCCAATCAGATTTTGTGTTGTTGCAATCTGCACATTTGCCGTATCTTTCCATACATAGGAATAACCCGGTGTTCCACCCAAAACAGTTAAAAACACCTTCCCAGAATCTGATCTTGAGTGAATGTTGCTTGAAACTGTATTTGTAACTAATTGAGCCGGAGATGAAATAGTAACATTTACAGTATCTGTACACATTTTGGAGTCATAAACTATAACTGAATAGTTACCTGCTGTTAAATTGGATAAACTGGCTGTCTCAGCTCCATTATTCCAGATATAATTATATGGGGTTGTACCACCCGTTACTGTTAATCCAATCGCTCCATTACTTCCATTGTAACAATTTAAATTGGTAGTACTAACTCCGATTGATAAAGAAACTTGTGGAATGGTAGTAGTAGCTAAGTAAGTACAGGTACCGGCATCTTTCACAGATACAGTATAGGTTCCTGCAGGAAGGTTTTTAGGATTCTGTACGGAGTCCACCACAACATTGAGGGCATTTTTCCAGGTGTATTTAAATGGTGCTGTACCACCAGTTACATTGAGTGTAATCTCTCCGTAAATCCCCCCTTTACAAACGCTCGCAGGGGTGGGAATACTAAGTGTAAGCCCTGAACCGGCCTGAGTAATGGTATAAGTATACTGCTTGGTGCAATTTTTATTGTCTGTTATAGTTACAGTGTAACTTCCTGCAACCAGTCCTGTTGGATTTTGTTGAGTTGAAACTACCTGGTTGGAAGCATTTTTCCAGCTAAATGTATATGGACTAGTCCCCCCGGAAACAGTCAGGGTGATACTACCGGAATTACCATTACAATCTACATTTGTCTGAGAGGCAGTAGCAGCAAGTGCAGCGGATGGCTGACCAATTGTTACTGTATTTACAACTGTTGAACATCCTGAACAGGTAGTATTTACTGTATATGTTCCGGCTGTCAGGTTACTGACCGATCTGGTTGTGGCTCCGTTTGACCAGCTATAAGTACAGGTCGAGCTTCCTATATTACATGAGCAGTTTAACTGAGAAATTGTCTGACCTGAATTGTTCTGAGTGGCTCCTGTTACACAAATGGAAACAGGCCCAGTAACAGAAGTCCCTGTATTAATAATGGCATTTCCATTTACTTTGAACGAAGAGCAATTGCTTCCTGCTGCAACTATGCTCCCGCTGTTAAATTGAAAGGAACCACAAATGACCTGACTACCCGGCTGTGTGGTAACTGTATTGGAATTAAGGGCAAACGCATTTGTTATAGTTATTTTTCCATTGTTATTGATAAAACCTCCAGACTGGATTGAACCTGCAGTGATATTGCAGTTATTGATCATACTGCTGCTGGGATTATGATACCATGCCCCGCTTATTATTAAAGTTCCTGAGTTGACAAAAGTGCCGTTATTATTAAGGTCTCCACTTGATATAGTAATCGTATTGGTATTGTTGATTATCCCGGAAGGACTCTGGTCATTAAGATTACCAGAGGTGATATTGCAAACGCCATGGTTATTAAAAGTACCGGCAATGCTAAAACTGTTGGTAGCATTGATGGTTCCGTAATTAGTAAGAACGGCTGTACTACTGTTAACGGATACAGAATTAAAAGTGGCAGTTCCGTTAACGATCATTGTACCTCCGTTAAAGGTTACTGATGACGGTGTGGCTGTTCCACAAATGATCAGCGTTCCGCCATTCATGGTAATCCCCTTATTAAAACCTGTCATGGTTATACATACCTGCTGACCTGAACCAACCGTAACATCGCTTGTGTTGGTTGTTATGGTAGAAGTACAACCGGAGGCACAGGTATAAGTAGTTGTCGGTGGAGTGACACAATTATTAGAAGCACCGCCTGCCACATTAACAGAAGCACTTCCGTTATTACCACCATTACAGGATACGTCTGTCTTATCTACTGTGACATTACACTGGCTGTATCCTTTTCTTACACAAAATAAAAGTAGAAAACCTAATACTAAAAATTTTACTCTCATAACCTTAATGGTTTATTATTTTAATCTTTTACTTTTCAATCGTTTCTGATTGTTTATATGATTTTAACTTCTCGCTGCCAAACTAATTAACCACTTATTGTTTAATAGCGATCTTCTAATTTGTCATCCTGAGCCCTGCGAAGGATCTGATGTCACGAAATAATTTGGACTTTCAGTTATCAATTGCCCAATAGCTCAAGTTTCATCTTCTTTTAAAAGCTCAGATGTTTCGCTAGCTCAACATGACAAAGGAATGATTCACTAAGTTGACGGCTATTGGCTGTCTCAGGTCTAGCAACAGATACATTATAGCAACATAGATTACATTGACTTAATCCGAACACTAATCCTGTCAATCCTAAAATCCTGATAATCCTGATTCAAACTTTCACTCCAAATCAACTTTGATAAGGTGATCTACCTTACCACTTTCATAGGCTTTCATGTAAAATGTACCAACTTCTGACATCAGAACTCTTGATATGTTAAACCTTTCGACCTTTAACCCTCCAACATCTTTATAGTGAAATACCTGAAACTTCTTAGACTCTCCACTTCTGTTGTTAATTTTATATGCAAAAAGAGCACCTTTATTTTCATCTATATAATGCCTTTCTGGAACCTGATCCGAAGCCAATTCCAGATTTTTTTCATTATCAAAATAAAGAATATACTTGGAATCTTTTCCATTCAGAATTTTAAATCCTCCTGCTTGTAGTCCATATCCATCCTGCATCTTCGGTATTTTTTTTATCCAGGACAGATTACCACTGGAATCAATTCTAGCAATAATTATTTCATCTTGATGTATAATAGAACCTCTAGCCCCACTCGACATCACTATAGTTGTGTTATATTGATGCTCTCCGACAATGGTCATCGCCCCTTCCTCATCTATTGATATATGCTCCAGATCCAGGAATTTGATACCCGGTAAAGTCTCATTATCCTTTTTTGCATTCTTTTTCTCATTCTGATTTAAGATTTCTAAAGGAATAGGAAAAAAGGACTTATGAAGTACAACTCCATTCTCATTTACCTTGATACCAAAAACACCACTGACAACACTTGTTAATTCATGCTTTGGCGAATCATAATAAAAGCCACCTATAAAAACCGAACCGTCTTCGGCCTCTCGCACTTTTATATGGGCATCTTTTTTATCCAAAAGTAATCGGGTCTTTGTTATCTTACCCGAACGCAGATTTTGCTTTTGCAACTCGATCAATTCACCATTATCATCTGATTCTGATACTCCTTCCCTATAAAACCTGTATACTTCATAAAAATTTCCAGTTTTACTAAAATGTGAGCTTTTATATATCCCTTTACTGTTATCTATTGAAGCAGATTTTTGTAATGGGATGGGGGTCAGGTTTTGATCATAGAGATCGCCTCCTATTCGCAATATTCCTTCACTTAAGAGCTCTGCCCTGACGTAATTACCCTTGAATAGTTGATGTTCTTCCCCTTTAAATTTGCCCTTATAAAAATCAACCTCCCGATAAGCAAGTACCAGGTCTTTCTTGAACTCATCAAAGCAATAGGAATAGAACAATAAAGATCTACCATTCAACTCGCATAATAATTGAACCTCAAATGGCCCCACAAATCCTTCATGCATATCCTGAGAGGCAAGATTAAGTTTGGAATCAAATTTCTGAAGGATGATTGCCTTTTTCGTTTTATAGACCAAGAGAAGCTCTCCGTTTTTCTCAAAGGAATATTGGAACTCGCCCTTTTGTGTAGGATGTTCTAAACCAACCTGAATGTTCACCTGGCCAAAGCCTAGCAATGGCAGTAGGACATAACTACAAATAAGAAATATTACTTTTTTCATTAGCATTATAATTCATATTATTTGTTGACGCGCTCAAAGGCTTTGCTGCCTATCAAACTGCCTATTTCAATATCTATTATTCTTCGATGGTTCACTTACGTTCATCTCTTTTACTCTTACAGGCTCCACCTGCTGGAGGACCTTTCCCCTGATCGATCACCTCACCATGACTGTTATGCATCGCAGAGTTGTTTATAGGCCGTTTCCCGACATATTAAGATATACTGCACTGTAAACCGCCAACGAATGGCCTACCTTCATCTTTTATATAGCTTTGAAAAGCATTTATTTAATGCCGCTTTTCATTCTCGGCACACCGCGTGCTAGCTGATGTTATTCCAATAAATAAGCCCTTTATCAATATAATAACTAGATAAATTAAATTTCAAACCACTCGATTCCACAATTTTAATTTCTGCAGAGCCATCGTTTTCAACTTTATTTATACTTCCATCTTTATTTAAATGGATTATATCCCTTCCATCTAGTCTTTTATATAGCTTTGAAAAGCTTTTATTTAATAGCGCTTTTCATTCTCGGCACACCGCGCTAGCTGACTGAAGTCAAAAGACTTTAGTTAGAAAACCACCAATAGACTTAACCAAAAGAGAAAGATTGTGGGATTTGCACGGGGAACAGCTGACTATTTTGCTTCTACCACAACCCAGTTTTCTTCTCGATATAAAACCTTAAAGTTTTCTATGCATTTAGAATCATTAATTAAAGCTATCCCCTTATCAATTTTATACCAAAACCTGCAGGAAAAACAATGAGTTTCAGACAAACAGTTTGAGGCAATAATCCCAGCTTTACCTGTATTTTTAATTATAAAATTAATTCGTTTTTCTAATGAATCCTTCACCGAAGATGTTTTAAAATAAATAGGCAATCCTAAAATCCTTTTCACAAGTAGACAATCCGTTGAGTCAAGATCATCTTCGATTCTATACGAAAATGTGATTGAGTCAAATTGTAATTTAGTCCAATAAAAGGTTGGTCCATTTTTCATTTCTAGAATTTTGTCCCCCCCCCTATTCCCAATACTAATATCTTTATGAACTCCGACAATTCTTTTTAATAAAAAAATATCTTCTGAGTATTTTTTTTTACTATCGCAACTTTCCAAAAGTGCGAATACCAATAACCAAATTAACGCTTTTTTCATATTAACGAATATTTACCAGCCCTGTCTTTCAAGAAGGATAGATCGATCCGGTTTTTCAGAAGAGGGGTTGGGATAATTATAACCATCCTCTATTGCTTGTTGATCTCCATCTGAATCCAAAATACCAGGATCATAATAGCCTTCGTTTGTATTGAGGTTATCATAGCATGAATTCACTTGATCCCTTGAGTATAAAAGGTGATTCACATATCCCCCTGCTTTCATCATAAATAAGCCAATATTAGCCTTACCTGCAGCCCTTCCAATCAAGAAATTTCCAAAGTCAGCAACATTATAACCTTTATTATTTACTATATATATATTTTTGTAGCCATCTTCACTTCTGCATAATTCAAGACCAATATCAAGTAAAAGAGCACCCTGATCTTTAAAATAAAAAAACTTATCTAAATAAGACATTGTATTTAAATCCTTAGGAAGACTTTTCGTTACTTTCAAATCAATATAAGTTTTATCAACCAATTTAACATTAAGAATTATTCCTTGACGAATAGCTTTTACATCCTCTTCAGGGTCATTAAAGTTAAATATTACAAAATCCTTTCCTCCTCCAGACTTTGGGTTCATATAAACTCCTACATATCCAGGCTTTCCATTATCAATAATTTTTAAAAACTTACCATTTGTTCCAAAAACAACAGCAGAATCACCGTTTTTATCAATCGCCCAAATAGGATTGTTCCCTGCAAAAATATAGGGGCTTAAAGCTGGGAATTTACCAGTAAACTTATCTGTACTTAAAAATTTAGCTATCCTCGGATCATAAATCCTTGCCCCAAAGTCATAACTATTTCCACTACCTTTAATTTCATCATCCTTCTCTTTCCCATTAAACCCATACCTATACTTACCGCCACTCCTTGTATAGTTCCTTCCAGGCATCGGCATACCAAATGCGTAGTAATCTGTAAACGCTTTTACATCCGTATGCATTTCATTATTGGTGCAGAGATTGTCGCCATTACCACCCTCTGAAGTAAGGTCTTTCCAGATACGCATGTCTGACAATACGGCCCTTACGTTTCCTAGGTGATCTGTCAGCTCGTAACTTCTCTTTCCAATTTCCCTTGCCAGAACAAAGTTGTTATTGATCGAGGCGCACGACTTATAAACTTTATAAGGCTGCAATGGCAATCCATAAGCACTTGCACCGGAAGACAGCGACTGACTACCCAGACTCGCAGTTACTGTGGCAAGCGTGGTATTATGGGTAAATGTTACCAGAGATGACTGAGTCGGAGCGCTGGCATAAAGGTTATTCATATAGAATTTACCATTTACCGCCCTTCTCAGCTCTGTTTCAAACCTCTTGTCATAGTAGAAAGAAGGATTTACAGTTTCCCAGTTCGCATAAGTCGAGCAGTTGAATCTTTTAAGAATGCTATTGCGACAGTTGCTATTAGGACAGTCTTTCTGATTTCTTAATCTTTACTCTCAATCTTTCAAAGAACTTTTTAATCCTGAATAAAATCTATTTTTATTCACTCGTATTCATTTCAACAATATCTAAAACAAACTATCCTTTTCTCCAACATCTTCCTATCATTTAATACATGTATACAAATGCAAAAACGCTTTAATGAGATCTAACCTTAGTCTTCCCAATTTCCTCTTTACCACAAATTGCACGCGTTACAAACGCGCGCTAGCAGGGTGTTCTTCCCCTTTAAATTTGCCCTTATAAAAATCAACCTCCCGATAAGCAAGTACCAGGTCTTTCTTGAACTCATCAAAGCAATAGGAATAGAACAATAAAGATCTACCATTCAACTCGCATAATAATTGAACCTCAAATGGCACCACAAATCCTTCATACATATCCTGAGAGGCAAGATTAAGTTTGGAGTCAAATTTCTGAAGAATGATTGCTCCCCTCTTCTTATAGACCAATAAAAGCTCTCCGTTTTTCTTTAGAAAATTTTGCAATTCCCCTTTTGCAGTTGGGTGCTCCGAGCCAACCATGATTTTCACCTGGCCAAAGCCTAGCAATGGCAGTAGGACATAACTACAAATAAGAAATATTACTTTTTTCATTTGCATTATAATTCATATTATCTGTTGACGCGCTCGAAGGCTTTGCTGCCTAACAAACTGCCTATTTCAATATCTATTATTCTTTAATGGTTCACTTATATTCATCTCTATTACTCTCACATGCTCCGCCTGCTGGCGGTCCTTTTCCCTGATCGCTCGATACCTCACCATTGACTGTGAAGCACCGCAGGTTGTTTATTGGCTGTTTCCCGACATATCGGGACATGCTGCGCTGTAAACCGACAACGAAGGGCCTACCTTCATCTTTTATATAGCTTTGAAAAGCTTTTATTTAATAGCGCTTTTCATTCTCGGCACACAGCACAGCACGCTAGCTAAACGGTCTGCTTTAAAAACCGCAAGTCAATAGACTTGCTTTCATTTGTAGGCTGAAGTCAAAAGACTTCAGCCAGAAAACCCACCAATAGACTTGACCCAGAAGGGGGATATACCCAGGAACGTAGAGCAGACTTAGCCATAGAAGGGGTTAACTGATTAAATTCTTATATAAGATAACTTGAATCGTTTTCTACATTTAATTCTTTTTCCAACATATGAGCAACTCTTTTTGATGTATTCATTATTTCCCTCCATTCTGAATCTTTTAATAAAAACTCAGCAGTTTGCTCATAATTTTCATACGAAATTATCTGTTTTGCAAGGACTATAAGTTCATTCACAACCTGGAAAGATAAGTTGTTTACAATTTCTTTCCAATTTCCATAATTTTCCTTTAGTATTTCAAAGAAAAAAAAATCATCAAGTATTTCAAAAGCCTCTGCACAACTAATTACTATGCTATTACCTTCTCGTGCTCTTCCCCAATAATTAGATATAAAATTTTCATCAGATATCCTTTTTAATACATTTAATACATTCAGTAATACATTTTTATCTCTATTCATATCTTAATTATTTATACTGGAATTGCGTATATGGAATATGTCCTTGAGGTGTCTTATTTTGTTCATGTCCATCAGATTTAATAATTCGTTCTCCATTAACATCAAGAAGACTTCCGTCTCTAGACCATTTTACATTTGGAACTCTACTTGATTCAAAAGGCGAGCTGTAGAGGCCTGGTGAAACTCTTATATGGGTATATTTAGGGTTTGCTGGATCATAAAATTTGATTCCTTCACCAAAATTCTCGGCCTTTGATTCCCAATGGCTAGGAATTTTAAGATCTAGTCTAATCTGGGCTTCATGATTCATATAATTACTATTAAATTTTCCATAGTTATACTTCTGCCTTGGCTGAGCCCATCGTCTATATGCTGGTGATCTTCCTGATCCGAATCCCATCCTTTCATTTTTAGCAATCCAAGCTTGATTCATGGCGCGCCACATTACATCTGCACGTGTTATATCAAAATCTTCATCTGTAGCTTTGTTTGCTGCGTCTCGAGAACTATATTCTACCGCCTCATCGTACTGTTTCATACACTCACAACCTTCATAAAAAAACTCGTCTGTTTGATGGACAACATATACTTTTCGTTGACTTTTTATTGTCTTATACCAAAGGCCAGGAATTCCATTATTTAGAAAACTCCACTCAATATCAACAAGATCCTTTTCGTGTGAAAATGTTAATACAGTTTTGCCATCTTTGTCTTTTGTTCTTATATAGTGGTATTCTTCCAACCCATCTAAATCTATAGCCTGAATTGGCGTATTTCCAGCAAACTGATAAGGCGTATACCATGGATATTCAGGCGCCAAAGGATCCACGCTCAAAAACTTCGCGATCCTAGGATCATAAATCCTGAACCCATAATCATAGATTTGACCTGAATTCCACTCTGTATCCTTTTCCTTCCCATTAAACCCATACCTATACTTACCACCACTCCTTGTATAGTTCCTTCCCGGCATAGGCATACCAAATGCGTAGTAATCTGTAAAGGCTTTTACATCCGTATGCATTTCATTATTGGTGCAGAGATTGTCTCCATTACCACCCTCTGAAGTAAGGTCTTTCCAGATACGCATGTCTGACAATACGGCCCTTACGTTTCCTAAATGGTCTGTCAGCTCGTAACTTCTCTTTCCAATTTCCCTTGCCAGAACAAAGTTGTTGTTGATTGAGGCGCACGACTTATAAACTTTATAAGGCTGCAATGGCAATCCATAGGCACTTGCACCGGAAGACAGCGACTGAGTACCCAGACTCGCAGTTACTGTGGCAAGCGTGGTATTATGGGTAAATGTTACCAGAGATGACTGAGTCGGAGCGCTGGCATAAAGGTTGTTCATATAGAATTTACCATTTACCGCCCTTCTCAGTTCGGTTTCATACCTCTTGTCATAGTAAAAAGAAGGATTTACAGTTTCCCAGTTCGCATAAGTCGAACAGTTGAATCTTTTAAGAATACTCTTGCGACAGTTGCTATTAGGACAGCCCGTTGAATAGTGACAGTTCTCTATCTGACCGGCATCACAAGCCTGCTCAATATAATAAATATAGTTACCATCTTTTGAAAAGTCAAAACTCATGGTTTTGGTTGCATACAGAATTTCACCTTTTGATGTACGCACATTGGTACCGGAAACATACCTGTTTTCCTTGTTCAGAATATAGGAACGGTCATAAGTAACACTCAACCCGTTTGCAGCATTGGCAAGATTGAAGAATTCCATTCTGCTTGCCACATTATTGCTGTAAGCCACTTCCTCACCTGCCATGATATTCAGGGCCAGTTTATCACCAAGTGGAGAAATATGCATTTCACCCAGATCTATCTTGTTGTTTGCTGAAGTGATTTCAGCACATGCCCCATCACAATAGTTGTCCTTAAACTCTTTTACAAGCACCGCTTCTCCTAAACCAGTCTCCAGAATATCGCAGGCATATAAACCAATTCTCTGACTGTTCAGAATAGCTACAAAGAGTTTGTTTCTCTTTTCTCCATAGACATCGTTATATACCGCCAGTGCATATTTGTTTCTGTCTTTATCATACATCAGATTGCCCCCCTTATTGGCAATCTTAATAGGGATATTCTTCTCTGCAGAAGTGATGGCTGGTGTGCCATTGGAGAAAGAAATGGTATTGTAATACAGATTACCATCTTTTCCTGTAACCAGGTAGTAACGATCCACATCGTTAGGAGCTTTCGCAAAAATGGACTTGGTTGAATTGGATGCTTTAATTTCATTCGCAGCATCCAATTCAACAGCTCCTCCGTTGGCAGAGAGATGGTTTACCCGTCTTGGAGAAGCGTATAAGTAATCAGAACTGATAACTCTCTTTGAGATATCCGGACTGCTCCACTTTAATATGACCTTAGAAGTAGCATCCCCATCTACATATCTGATTTCAATATCGTGGTATCCCTGAGAAAGCGCTTTAGACTGAGACCTTTCAAGCGGGTCTCCATATCCCCAATAAGACATTTGTGTCAGTTCTACCCCATCAATATATAACTTGGAAGCGTTAGCTTCCAGGTAGAATGTATACAGAGCATCTTTAGGAATATAGATTTGCCCCGTCCATCTTGTCATGTAGAGTTTCCAGTTGATCACACCTGGTGCCAGAGGAGTCTCCAGGGTGAAAATTCCCGGCATGTATTTCCCAGGATTAGGAGAACCATATACGAGATCAAAGTTTACCTCTTTATCAATTCTGGTTAAGTCTGGAGTACGACTCTGAATAAACGTCTGATCATTTGACGGCAACAGGTAATTATTATAGTATTCAGCTTTCAGACCATGTTCGATTGCTTTTGTATTACATGTTACTGTTGATGGTCTAAAGGCAGTATAGGGCACTATGATTCTTGGGTTTCCACCATACTCCCAACTTAGTTTACAAGTTGCGTCTTCGTTTCCGTCTTTGTAAAAGACTTCAATAGTGTGACTACCAGACGAAAGGTTGCCTGTTGTTTGTTTGTCGTAAATATATTCCGTAGCACCGTTTGGCAGGCTTATGCTTGATGTAGCATTAGTTGCAATTACCACCCCATCTATCTTCAGTATAGGATCTGTGGTATTATCAGTATTAAGTATAAACTTGTAGGCTCCTGTTTGCGGAATCTCAATAAACCCTCTCCAACGTACACTGAAGTTGTCCGAATAGACTCCCAATGCAGCAGGATTATTCTGCCATGTAAAATTAACCTGATTGTCAATTCTTGTTGCAACTGCTTTTCCGACCCCGATAGTATTATTGAAATATTCACCTATCAAACCAGTCTTACTGTACATCAATGTAGTCTCAACAGTAGAGTTGTTTGTTTTAAATTGAGATGCCGGTACAACCTGTTTAGAAATGGTTGACGATTGCCATAATAACTGAATTGAAGCGTTTTTATTGGATGACACTGCATCTGATTCTTTATAAAAAACCTTAATTGCATGGTCACCTGCAGTTAATGTTATCTTTTTGCTTATTTCCTGTGGGAAGGTCCATCCATAATAATCATAATACCATGGATGAATTGTATTATTACTCAGTTGAAGATTTCCATCAATATATAATTCAGCTACTTTATTTGCATTAAGATAAAATGTATATTCTGTCGTTGCTGGAATAGTTATGTAACCAATATACCAAGCTGTAAAATCGTTTTTATTTACCTTGCCATTCGGACCATCAGGTGATTCAGCTCCCCAATTGAAGTTAATGTTTGGTTCTAACCTGGTCAATACAGTTTTGGAAAAAGCCTCTCCAAAAAATCCGTACTGATAATTGGTGTATTCACCAATCAGCCCTGGTATAACATTTGGTGGCACCGTTATCGGACAGTTATATTCTTTAGTCTCTCCTACATAAAACCTTAGCTTTTCATTTCCAGCCTGATCTTCTGCAACAGCCACATTGTGACTTAAATTTAAAGCCTTGTCATCTGTATTAGGATTTACTGTCGGATTCGAAGAACCTGAGAATGTCAATCCGGTTGCACCGCTGGTTCCATTTGAAGGACTTTCTGTTGAAACAATCCAGTGGTTCAGTTCAGTTTTGGCAACAGGTGTATTGCAGATATCCATTACAAAATCAGAAGCACGCACGAGTTTTGCAAACTCAGATCTGTACACTGAACCGGAAACAGTTGCTACACCCGTCTGAATCCCCTGAGCAACCAAAGCATTTGTCATGGCTTCCGGAGAGGTAATCTCAGACAAGGAAGCCGAGCCATTACCAATGATTATCTTACCTTCAACAGTTCTTGCAATATCAATTGCTCCAGTTCCCGGAGAGGCTGTGTAGAACGGGACTCCTGCATTATCAACAGCTGAGTTATTGATGATCTCCACCTTATCAAATAACAGGTTCTTTCCATTCATTGCACTGGAATTCGGATCAAAGTGGATAATCAATTGGTCTACATTATTAGAAAGGGTCCCATTTAAGGTATTCACTGTAAATGTTAAGGTCTGCCATTTTCCCGCATTAGCTGTTTTTGTAACAGCAGAATATTCCCCATATATTCCATTAGGCCATTGATTAGCATTCAGCGTTGCAATATTCTGGGCATTGATCAGAATATTGGTCGGCGGATTTGGATCATAAACCTGAAGACGAATTGTCTTGTTATACATATTCACCTTTTGCGGAAGATTATACTTCACCCAATCATAAAGCTGATCTGTACGTGTATAACTTGCACAATTTGCACTAGGATTTTCGGTTGTTTGCCTTGGATTAGAAACTACAGAAAGTTTTCCTGCACTACCTGCTAACGTTGCAATTCTGCTGTTGTCAAAATCATCTACTAAACTGCTGTTATTGCTGTCATTTACACTTATACGTCCTACATTTGCTGATGCTGAAGAATTATTCGTGGTGAAATACAGATAATTTGAGCTCTGAGAATACTCCACATGAAGCACATTACCAGGAGTTCCAGCAGGAGTGGTATTGGAAGGCACATCATAAATTTTCTGGTTGAATAATTCTCCACTAACAGGATCTAAATCCCAAGTGACAATATCCTGACTCAAAGCTAAAGTAGTGTTCACATATAATGAAAGAGCAAGCTTCTTATTATCAGAAGACGTAACCATTTCACAAAGTGCGCTTATGTTATAATCATCCATCCTTTTAACCTCTGATCTTAGCACTGGTGTCCCTATACCATCAGAAGTGATGTCAAAGCTATAAATCTGAACATCCTTTGAAGCGTCTTTCTGTTTATAGGCATAAATTCTGGTATTGTTATTCGCGTCTGTCAGAACACTCATACCGAAGCCGAATTTATGATTTCCCGGAAGGCTTTGCGCAGCACTGCTTAAAATTTTACCATCCTTAGCATCCACTTCAATATAATTCCATTCTCTCAAGGTAGTACCTGATGGACCTGGAGGGAATATAAAATAGTACTTGTCAGGATCAGTAGGATTCCTCACGAAAAACGGGGTTCCATTATTATTTATTAAAGGAGGAAGATTGACGCCCGCGGGGATCGGTATTCTGTTTTTATTTTTGTCTATCAGAATCCAGCTTGTACCTCCGTTAATGCAATAGGCTCCCAATAATAATTTATTATTTCCGTCCAGGACAATAGCAGGATTACGGTAATCAGCAGATGTTTCAAAATTGGTACTGAGCACTTTCCCTGATGAGGTAAAATCCAGTGTCCTCATACCATTGCTGGTAGTCATAAGCCATTCTGCGCCCTCACTTCCAGAGAGAGAATTGTTGATAACTGAGGTCTCATCCTTGTATCCTGAGTAATTATCCACTTGAAGTTCCGGATTATACTGACCTATTCTTGAGGATCCATAAATGGGTATTTCATCTAATGAATAGTTAGTCTTTGCTGTGTTTTCATCGTAGTTCTTTCCATAAACACCCATAATATTACCGGATGCATCCCTTACATAATACGTAGCCCTTTTAACCTGAGTACCTGTCAGTTCTTTCTTAATAACCCTATTACCCATGGCATCATAGACAAACTGGAGTGTTAAACCTGATTTAACTACAGAATTAACCTTTCCATATGGGTTCCAGGTAATATTGGTGATGCCTTCATTGACGTCTTTAATAAGGTTTCCTCTTAAATCGTATGCGTAGTTATTAAGGTTATTGATTGTAGAAGGTGTTGAATTATAATCAAATGGTGTAGTTCCTTGAATATCACCTTCACTAGTAAAAGTAGCTCCATCATGTACGTGATATAATCTATTTTGCAATAAACCACCAGCTCCTTGATTATAAGAGTATTGGAGGTTATCAATTATTCCCCCCGACATATTACGTCTTATTAAGCTCGTAATATTTCCATTGTAATCATAATTGAATGTTTCTTTATATGAATTGTAGCTTGGAGACGACCAGGATCCGTTGTATCCAGTATAATCACACAAATCTGATTTTTTCAGTCTGTTAAGCTTATCATATCTATAAATATTAAGTGCTGAATACCTCGACAATTGTCCAGAAGTATTAAATCCTTTTCTTGTAGATGAAATAATGTAAGATATATTGCCATTGTACAAACTGTTATTTGCTTTAGTCATAACTGAAGCATAAGGGTCTAAAGAATTTCCTTTACCAATATTTTTTCCGGTCCTGTTATAATCTCCATCATAATAGCCTAATTCCATTGCAAACTCATCACGAAGAAATGTATTAGCACTACCATCACCACCTGGATCTTTGGAAATAGTTAAAAGCTCTGGTTGGTTTATACTTTTAAGATATCCTTCAATTGTGTAAACATAATCTGTTCCCTGAATATTATCATCTCCGATTTCAGTTCTTGCAAGAGGGCCATGCAGGTAATACTTGTAATTTGCCTCTTTTTCCCAAAGCTGATCATCTTTAGAGGTGTATACCTTGGTTATTCTGTTATCCTCGTCATATTCATAGCGATGAATAAATTGCTCAGGTTTTCCTTCCTGATAATAGACTTTGAGTACCTTATTGCTTATCAGATCATATTCATATCTAATGGTCTTTCGTCCTATTTCCGGTAGTTCCTGGATCATCCATTCCACATTACCATGAGGGTCATAACTGAAGTACGTTTTAACCTTATCTTTGGCAACCACACTTATCCGATTTCTCAAATTTTTCTGAGGCATCCCGTTATAGGTAATACCGTTGGCAGGAACAGTATAGGTATTGCTAACTACTTCCTGTTTGGTAACCCCGCTAATACCATTTGGGAAATTACCTGCATTTGTCCAGATCTGATTTATAATCTGCTCATCATATCCAGCTAAAAAGGTTGGGACAAAGCCCGTAATTTCTCCTGTTTCAATAACCCTTCCCAGCTTGTCATATTTAGAATAAGAATATTTGCTATTAACTTTTTGTTGTGGATCCTGACTTAAAATCAATTGCCCTGCTGCATTGTACCAGAATTTTGTAATATTATCGTCATCCGGTGAATAAGGGTTATTATCAGGATCAGGATTACTATCTCCTGCATCCGGGGAAGATTGACTGATGATTTGCTTTAAGCTATTGGTAGTATAGGTTGTAATCAATCTGTGGTAAGGAAGCAACTTGGTATATGGAAGCATTCCCGTCTTTCTATAATCTTTCACATTAGAAATTTCCGTAGCAGACATTAAATCTACACCCTGAGGAGGAACTGTTTTAAAGAGATCTCCGGCCCTGTCATAATAGTATAGAGTATAATGATGGTAAGACAAAGGATAGGTCAGCGTAAGCTTATCTCTGAGATCCGTAAGACAAGCTTTTTTGTAGTTTTCCTTTAACAAAGAAATTTTTGCTTGCAGACATTTATCAAGCTGGTCGCCAACTGTATTTCTGACATATTCCTCTTTTAAAGAATTACAGTCATTAATGATTATGTTAGTTTCATCAGCAGTAATAACCTCATCCGGCTTCACCCATTTCATACAAGCAAGACAGCCACCTTCTGATGGAGCAGGTCTTACCCATTG